>NZ_VATN01000024.1:0-5042 GCF_005781105.1 Escherichia sp. E2586 | reverse complement strand
ATCCTCCCGGATGCACCATCTTCTCCGTATTACTCACGATTGATAATCTTCACGGTCTGCAATATTGATGTATGCACCAGGGAGGATAACGTTGCGCCAGCAACGGCCCGAAGGGCGAACGCCAGTGAGTCATCCTCCCGGATGCACCATCTTCTCCAAAAAATTTCCTTCAAAAATATCTCATTTCTAAATAACTACTTTATCCATTTCCTGAATTTTCTTCTCCTTCGCCATCAGCGACAAAATCAAGCAATTACGCTAAAGTAGCGTCATATTTTTCGACTTGCGAGAAGACCATGTACGAGCGTTATGCAGGTTTAATTTTTGATATGGATGGCACAATCCTGGATACGGAGCCTACGCACCGTAAAGCGTGGCGCGAAGTATTAGGGCATTACGGTCTTCAGTACGATGTTCAGGCGATGATTGCGCTTAATGGCTCGCCCACGTGGCGTATTGCTCAGGCGATTATTGAGCTGAATCAGGCCGATCTCGACCCGCATGCGTTAGCGCGTGAAAAAACAGAAGCAGTAAGAAGTATGCTGCTGGATAGCGTCGAGCCGCTTCCTCTTGTTGAAGTGGTGAAAAGCTGGCACGGACGTCGACCAATGGCTGTTGGAACGGGGAGTGAAAGCGCCATCGCTGAGGCATTGCTGGCGCACCTGGGATTACGCCGTTATTTTGATGCGGTCGTTGCCGCCGATCACGTCAAACACCATAAACCTGCGCCAGACACATTTTTGTTGTGCGCACAGCGTATGGGCGTGCAACCAACGCAGTGTGTGGTCTTTGAAGATGCTGATTTCGGTATTCAGGCTGCTCGCGCTGCAGGCATGGACGCTGTGGATGTTCGCTTGCTGTGAGTGAAGCTTTATCGCTTTTCTCGTTGTTTGCCAGTAGTTTCCTCAGCGCTACACTATTACCCGGTAATTCCGAAGTCGTCCTGGTTGCAATGTTACTTTCCGGGGTAAGTCATCCCTGGGTTTTAGTGTTAACAGCAACAATGGGTAATAGCCTTGGAGGGCTAACTAACGTTATCCTTGGGCGTTTCTTTCCACTGCGCAAAACATCGCGCTGGCAAGAGAAAGCCATCGGCTGGCTGAAACGATATGGTGCAATCACACTATTATTAAGCTGGATGCCCGTGGTTGGCGATTTACTATGTCTGTTAGCGGGATGGATGCGCATCTCGTGGGGACCAGTAATCTTTTTTTTGTGCCTTGGTAAAGCGTTACGCTATGTTGCGATTGCAGTAGCTACCGTTCAGGGCATGATGTGGTGGCACTAATTGTAGGCCTGCACACATGGCCACCATTACAGTTATGCTAAATAAAACGATTTTGACAGGCGGGAGGTCAATTTGATCCCGGACGTATCACAGGCGCTGGCCTGGCTGGAAAAACATCCTCAGGCGTTAAAGGGGATACAGCGTGGGCTGGAGCGCGAAACTTTGCGTGTTAATGCTGATGGCACACTTGCAACAACAGGTCATCCTGAAGCATTAGGTTCCGCACTAACGCATAAATGGATAACCACCGATTTTGCGGAAGCATTGCTGGAATTTATTACACCAGTGGATGGTGATATTGAACATATGCTGACCTTTATGCGCGACCTGCATCGTTATACGGCGCGCAATATGGGCGATGAGCGGATGTGGCCGTTAAGCATGCCATGCTACATCGCAGAAGGTCAGGACATCGAACTGGCACAGTACGGCACTTCTAACACCGGACGCTTTAAAACGCTGTACCGTGAAGGGCTGAAAAATCGCTACGGCGCGCTGATGCAAACCATTTCCGGCGTGCACTACAATTTCTCTTTGCCAATGGCATTCTGGCAAGCGAAGTGCGGTGATATCTCGGGCGCTGATGCCAAAGAGAAAATTTCTGCGGGCTATTTCCGCGTTATCCGCAACTACTATCGCTTCGGTTGGGTCATTCCTTATCTGTTTGGTGCGTCTCCGGCGATTTGTTCTTCTTTCCTGCAAGGAAAACCAACGTCGCTGCCGTTTGAGAAAACCGAGTGCGGTATGTATTACCTGCCGTATGCGACCTCTCTTCGTTTGAGCGATCTTGGCTATACCAATAAATCGCAAAGCAATCTCGGTATTACCTTCAATGATCTCTACGAGTACGTCGCAGGGCTCAAGCAGGCTATCAAAACGCCGTCGGAAGAGTACGCGAAGATTGGTATTGAGAAAGACGGTAAGCGGCTACAAATCAACAGCAACGTGCTGCAGATTGAAAACGAACTGTATGCGCCGATTCGTCCAAAACGCGTTACTCGCAGCGGAGAATCGCCTTCTGATGCGCTATTACGTGGCGGCATTGAATATATTGAAGTGCGTTCGCTGGACATCAACCCGTTCTCGCCGATTGGTGTAGATGAACAGCAGGTGCGTTTCCTCGACCTGTTTATGGTCTGGTGTGCGCTGGCTGATGCACCGGAAATGAGCAGTAGCGAACTTGCCTGTACACGCGTTAACTGGAACCGGGTGATCCTCGAGGGTCGTAAACCAGGCCTGACGCTGGGTATCGGTTGCGAAACTGCGCAGTTCCCGTTGCCGCAGGTGGGTAAAGATCTGTTCCGCGATCTAAAACGCGTCGCGCAAACGCTGGATAGCATTAACGGCGGCGAAGCGTACCAGAAAGTGTGTGATGAACTGGTCGCCTGCTTCGATAATCCTGATCTGACTTTCTCTGCGCGTATCTTAAGGTCTATGATTGATACTGGCATTGGCGGAACAGGTAAAGCGTTTGCAGAAGCCTACCGTAATCTTCTGCGTGAAGAGCCGCTGGAAATTCTGCGCGAAGAGGATTTTGTAGCCGAGCGCGAGGCGTCTGAACGTCGCCAGCAGGAAATGGAAGCCGCTGATACCGAACCGTTTGCGGTGTGGCTGGAAAAACACGCCTGACAGAAAAGAAAAAGGCCACTCGTGAGTGGCCAAAATTTCATCTCTGAATTCAGGGATGATGATAACAAATGCGCGTCTTTCATATACTCAGACTCGCCTGGGAAGAAAGAGTTCAGAATATTTAAAAAAAATTTACCGGAGGTGGCTAAATGCCGTTGTTAGATAGCTTCACAGTCGATCATACCCGGATGGAAGCGCCTGCAGTTCGGGTGGCGAAAACAATGAACACCCCGCATGGCGACGCAATTACCGTGTTCGATCTTCGCTTCTGCGTGCCGAACAAAGAAGTGATGCCAGAAAGAGGGATCCATACCCTGGAGCACCTGTTTGCTGGTTTTATGCGTAACCATCTTAACGGTAATGGCGTTGAGATTATCGATATCTCACCAATGGGCTGCCGCACTGGTTTTTATATGAGTCTGATTGGTACGCCTGATGAGCAGCGTGTCGCTGATGCCTGGAAAGCGGCAATGGAAGACGTGCTGAAAGTGCAGGATCAGAATCAGATCCCGGAACTTAACGTCTATCAGTGCGGTACTTACCAGATGCACTCTTTGCAGGAAGCACAGGATATTGCGCGTAGCATTCTGGAACGTGACGTGCGCATCAACAGCAATGAAGAACTGGCGCTGCCGAAAGAGAAGTTGCAGGAACTGCACATTTAGTTGGTTAGTGCAGAAGCAGCCGGAGATGCAACAGCACCGTCAGGCTTGCCTGGTGCGCTACGCTTATCTGGTTGACGCAGGGAACATGCCACCTGTACGTGACAGGTGGCAAAGTGGCATTAAAAGAGATATTTCACGCCCAGCATTCCCTGGGTATCACTGTAACCATTGTCGCCCAACTGCTGGGCGACGTTGCCCCACAGTTGCAGATGCGGAGTAATCTGACCTTCCACCCCCGCTTTTAACTCGCCAGTGTTACGTGCGCCGATGATCTCATCGCCGATGTGATCCATCTTCACGCTGTAATTGCGGGAATTATAAATCCAGTTGGCTTCCACGAAAGGCTGGAAGGAACGCTCTTTATGATCATCAATAGCATTATGACCCTGCAGATACGCTTTCACCCCCAGACGCGTTTGCAGGTTGCCTTCGGTGCTGTCCTCAACCAGAGTGCCATTGTCTTCCGTATGATTGTCTGCCTTCACGTCCATCCACGTCAGTTGCATTTTTGGCTGCAACCAGTAGCTGGTACGCGCATCTGCGCTTTCACCAAGACGGAAGGTATAACCCGCTTCAATGGCGGCGGTGATGCCGTCAGAGTGATACTTTTCACTGGGCAGATACTCGCCGGAGACGGTGTTATCAAACCAGTTATAGAGCAACCAGCTGTCAACATAAGTCCCGGTTTTGTCTGCTTCGTTAGCGTACCAGGTGCCATACACGCCCACACTGTAGCCGTCGATTTGCCCACGTGAGCTGTACCCGGTCAGGTTGGAATGCGTGTGACTCTTGCTGTTGGCATAGCCAGCCATTAAGCCGAGATGCCAGCGAGCAAGGTCATTACTGCTCCATTGTGCGAGATCACCACCCAGTTGCAGAACATAACGGTTGCTCTGAGTGCTCAATTCATCCGAACGATCTTTAAAGCGATTATGTCCGCCAATATTACGCATCCACAAACTGGTTACTTTCCGTTCGCCAGTGAGCAGGTCGGTGTATTGTGTTTCCCCCAGACGGTCATGCAGTCGGGTATTAAACAGCGTATTTGCCGCCTGAATATTGGCCAGATAGCTACCAATTTCCGGGCGATACAGATGTTTTCGTTCTGGTTGTGGAACAGATGGCGTAACAGGCGGCTCCGGTGTCACAGGCGGTTCTGGTGTTACTGGCGGTTCTGGTGTTACAGGTGGCTCAGGATCGGGGTCCGGGATGACGGGTAGTACCGGAGTATACGGTCCTGCGGGAATTTCACTGGTTAAAAACCAGTTCTGGTTGTCGCTTTTTACCACGTTGTAGTCATAGGGACCGGCAACAATACGACCTTCTTTACTGAAAACGCCCTCTGACAGGCCGTCAACCTCGACAATTTTTATCCCTTCCAGAGTATCCGCGCCCAGACCGCCCGCATTGTTGACCATGACGCGGGTACTACCGGAAGTATCCCCTTTTACGATGAGCTT
>NZ_VATN01000023.1:0-106312 GCF_005781105.1 Escherichia sp. E2586 | reverse complement strand
TGGTTGCGGGGGCCGGATTTGAACCGACGACCTTCGGGTTATGAGCCCGACGAGCTACCAGGCTGCTCCACCCCGCGTCACCGTACTGCTATTACTTCATCAAATTTTGATTGGTTGCGGGGGCCGGATTTGAACCGACGACCTTCGGGTTATGAGCCCGACGAGCTACCAGGCTGCTCCACCCCGCGTCCGTGGATGCGCACTATACTCCGCTCGCGTTTTCATGCAACCTTTTTTTTACTCTGATCACGGATTTGGCATGATTTTGAACAAAAACAAAGCATTGAAGTCTATTTTTTGTACAAAATTTGCATCAGGGAATACTACGGATTTCATTAAAGGCGACGGTTTGTTATCTTCATTAACGCCTTATTTTTTAACCTGAAGAAGAGAACAATGAAAGGACGTTGGGTAAAGTACCTTCTTATGGGCGCGGTTGTGACGATACTGGCCGCCTGCTCCTCCAAACCAACCGATCGCGGACAGCAATATAAAGACGGGAAATTTACCCAGCCTTTCTCTCTGGTGAACCAACCAGATGCTGTTGGCGCGCCGATTAACGCCGGTGATTTTGCCGAACAAATTAACCATATCCGCAACGCGTCGCCGCGTCTGTATGGCAACCAGAGTAGCGTTTATAACGCCGTGCAGGAGTGGCTGCGTGCAGGCGGTGATACCCGCAATATGCGCCAGTTCGGCATTGACGCCTGGCAGATGGAAGGTACGGATAATTACGGTAACGTACAGTTTACGGGCTATTACACGCCGGTGATTCAGGCGCGCCATACTCGTCAGGGCGAGTTCCAGTATCCTATTTATCGAATGCCGCCAAAACGTGGGCGTTTGCCGTCTCGCGCGGAGATCTACGCGGGAGCATTGAGCGATAAATACATCCTCGCTTACAGCAACTCTCTGATGGATAACTTCATTATGGATGTGCAGGGTAGTGGGTATATCGACTTTGGTGATGGCAGTCCGCTTAACTTCTTCAGCTATGCCGGAAAGAATGGTCATGCCTATCGCAGTATTGGCAAGGTGTTGATCGATCGTGGCGAAGTGAAAAAAGAAGATATGTCGATGCAGGCGATTCGTCACTGGGGTGAAACACACAGTGAAGCCGAAGTTCGCGAGCTGCTGGAACAGAACCCGTCTTTCGTCTTCTTTAAACCGCAGTCTTTTGCACCGGTGAAAGGGGCAAGTGCGGTGCCGCTGGTTGGTCGCGCTTCAGTTGCCTCCGATCGTTCCATTATCCCGCCAGGTACAACCTTGCTGGCAGAAGTGCCGCTGCTGGATAATAACGGCAAATTTAACGGTCAGTACGAACTGCGTTTGATGGTGGCGTTAGATGTCGGTGGTGCAATCAAAGGCCAACACTTCGATATCTACCAGGGGATTGGACCGGAAGCCGGACATCGCGCAGGTTGGTACAACCACTATGGACGTGTCTGGGTGCTGAAAACCGCCCCGGGCGCAGGTAACGTCTTTAGCGGCTGATGTGATATTCTGTATGCCGTTTTTACGGATAAGGCAGGGTGAGGGATAATCTCACCTCCTGATTGTTGACTAAGTGCGCGTTGTTCATGCCGGATGCGGCGTGAACGCCTTATCCGGCCTACAAATCATGCAAATTCAATATATTGCAGGAGTTATGTAGGCCTGATAAGCGTAGCGCATCAGGCATTTATGCGTTTAGGGTGAGGGATAACCTCGCCCTTTTTAATTCTGAGGTGCTATGTCTGTTGTAATTAGTGATGCATGGCGTCAGCGTTTTGGTGGCACAGCGCGTCTGTATGGTGAAAAAGCGTTGCAACTGTTCGCTGATGCGCATATTTGTGTGGTGGGTATCGGTGGTGTCGGTTCCTGGGCTGCGGAAGCGCTGGCGCGCACGGGGATTGGCGCAATCACGCTTATTGATATGGATGATGTGTGCGTCACCAATACCAATCGGCAAATTCATGCGCTGCGCGATAACGTCGGGCTGGCAAAAGCGGAAGTGATGGCGGAGCGCATTCGCCAGATTAACCCTGAGTGCCGTGTAACAGTAGTAGATGACTTCGTGACGCCGGATAACGTAGCGCAATACATGAGTGCAGGTTATTCGTATGTAATTGATGCCATTGATAGCGTGCGACCCAAAGCGGCGCTGATTGCTTATTGTCGGCGCAATAAAATTCCGCTAGTCACGACCGGTGGCGCTGGTGGGCAGATTGATCCGACGCAGATTCAGGTTACCGATCTGGCGAAGACGATTCAGGATCCGCTGGCGGCGAAGCTGCGCGAGCGCCTGAAAAGCGATTTCGGCGTGGTGAAAAACAGTAAAGGTAAGCTCGGCGTGGATTGCGTGTTCTCTACCGAAGCACTGGTGTACCCGCAGTCAGACGGCACGGTCTGTGCAATGAAAGCCACGGCGGAAGGGCCAAAGCGGATGGATTGCGCATCTGGATTTGGCGCCGCGACGATGGTAACCGCCACCTTTGGGTTTGTTGCGGTTTCTCATGCGCTAAAGAAGATGATGGCGAAAGCGGCGCGTCAGGGGTAAACATTAGGTCGGATGCGACGTCTGGTGTGTCTTATCCGACCAGAAACTGTGTAGCATCAAGCTTGCTTCGCCGCGGCGAGAATTGCCTCGCTTAACGCATTCAACCCCTGACTGCGAGAGGCGCTAAGTTGCGCACGCAATCCCAGCTCATCAAACAATGCCAGCGGCGACAGTGCTTGTAACTCGGCGGCAGTTTTGCCCTCAACGGCAGTCAGCAATACGGCCAGCAGACCGCGCACAATGCGCCCTTCGCTATCACCAAAGAAATGCATCCTGCCGTTTTCTGCGACGTTATATCCAAGCCAGACGCGGTTTTCACATCCGGCAATTTCTTTGGCCTGTGCTTTTAATTCGTCTGGCAACGCAGGAAGCTGTTTCCCCAACATAATCAGCTGGCGATATTTGTCTTCCCATTGCGTCAATGGCGCGAAAGTATCGCGTAACGTCTCTACGGTAACGGTTGTGCCGAACGGATGTCCGGCGAATTGCGGGTTCGTCATTAATCCACCAATAATTCCAGCGCGCGGTCAACGGCATTCACCAGCGCATCCACATCACTCTTTGTATTATATGGCGCAAAAGAGGCGCGCAGGGTGCCGGTTACGCCTAATTCTGCCAACAGCGGTTGAGCACAGTGTTGCCCGGCGCGCAGGGCAATACCATATTCCGCCAGTAGCGTCACCATATCGCTGTGATGAACACCCGCGAAATCAAAGGCCAGCAGGCTGGAGTCCTGACAGCGGAATGAACGAAAGCTTGGACGTTTTGCCAGAGCGTCTTCTGCAAGCGTCGCCAGGCTACGGCTCCAGCTTTCTGCCTGGTCGATATCATAATCAGCCAGCCATTCCAGCGCTGCGCTTAATCCTATGACACCAGCGACATTTGGCGTTCCGGCTTCCAGTTTCCACGGCGCGGATTGAGTAGTGAAGCCGTCAAAACTCACTTCGTGAATCATTTTGCCGCCACCCAGCCAGGGCGACATCGCTTCCAGCAGTTCTGGTTTGCCGTAAAGCACGCCGATACCCGTCGGGCCATACAGTTTGTGACCAGAGAAAGCATAGAAATCGATATCCAGTTGCTGAACATCGGCAGGGAAATGCACTGCGCCCTGAGCACCATCAACCATCACCACCATCCCGGCTGAATGAGCAAAGGTAATCGCTCGCGCCAGATCCGGGCAACCGCCAGTGACGTTCGACATCTGGCCCAACGCCAGAATTCGACTACGGGGAGTAATTAACTCCGGCAATAAATCGACATCCGGCAACCGCTGCGCATTAAGCGGCAGTTTCACTACTTTGGCTCCGGTTTGTTGGGCAACCATTAGCCAGGGAACGAGGTTAGCGTGATGCTCTGCCACGCTGACAATAATCTCATCGCCCGGTTGCAGACGCGGACGGGCATAGCATTGTGCCACCATGTTGATGGATTCGGTGGTGCCGCGCGTCCAGACGATAGTTTTATCATCCGGTGCATTTAGCAATTGCGCTACTTTTTCCCGTGCAGCTTCATAACGTGCGGTCAGGCGTTGGGCTTCGGCAAACTGGCTGCGATGGACGTTTCCGGCGCTCAGGCTATAGAACTGCCGGGTTGCTTCAACCACAGCTTCGGGTTTGAGTGCGGTCGCTGCACTATCGAGATAAACGCCCGCATCCTGTAGCGCGGGAAACTGGGCGCGAAATTGCGCGGGATTAAAAACGTTCATGAGACTCCTCGGCTTGATTCGCCGATCGTGACGCAAAATTCACTTTGAAACAAGGTGAGTGCTAACCATCGGAATCGTCTGGATATCCTGTCGAAGCCGCGTCAGTAACATATGCTGAATAGTGTTAGGCGTTAATTTTAGCCTGTTAATCAATATTATTAAGATTTAGTAATCGCTTTAAGGAGAAGAAGATGAAAAAGACTGCCGCCATTATCTCTGCCTGTATGCTAACTTTTGCCCTTAGCGCCTGCTCCGGTTCGAACTATGTGATGCACACCAACGACGGACGTACCATTGTATCTGATGGTAAACCGATGACGGATGATGAAACCGGTATGATTTCTTATAAAGACGCTAATGGCAACAAACAGCAGATCAACCGTACCGACGTGAAAGAGATGGTCGAACTGGATCAGTAATTCGCGATCGCAAGGTAAAAAAAAGCACCGCAATTAGGCGGTGCTACATTAATCACTATGGACAGACAGGGTAAATGTACAGGAAGTGAAAAAAGGTAGCTTTGCTACCATGGTCTGAATCGCAGACCAATTGCAAACACAACAACACAACATCACAACCGTAAGCCAAAAGTTCACCAGAACACGCATTCCGATAAAACTTTTCGTTCCGGCTCAGGAAGTGCCGCCACTATAGGTATTTGCTGGTAGAAGCTCAACGGACAATTTATAATGGCTCAGATTAAAAAAACTAATAGGTTACACAGTGTGATCTAATTGTTAAATTCATTTAACATCAAAGTTTAAAAGCCATGTCTAAACGATTACCACCGCTAAATGCCTTACGAGTTTTTGATGCCGCAGCCCGCCATTTAAGCTTCACGCGTGCAGCAGAAGAGCTTTTTGTGACCCAGGCCGCAGTAAGTCATCAAATCAAGTCCCTTGAGGATTTTTTGGGGCTAAAACTGTTCCGCCGCCGTAATCGTTCACTTCTATTGACCGAGGAAGGGCAAAGCTATTTTCTCGATATCAAAGAGATATTTTCGCAATTAACCGAAGCGACGCGTAAACTCCAGGCCCGTAGCGCCAAAGGGGCATTGACGGTTAGCTTACTCCCCAGTTTTGCCATCCACTGGCTGGTACCGCGACTTTCCAGCTTTAATTCAGCTTATCCGGGAATCGACGTTCGAATCCAGGCGGTCGACCGACAGGAAGATAAACTGGCGGATGATGTCGATGTGGCGATATTTTATGGCCGAGGCAACTGGCCGGGGCTGCGGGTGGAAAAGCTTTACGCCGAATACCTGTTGCCAGTGTGTTCGCCTTTACTATTAACCGGTGAGAAATCCTTGAAGACGCCGGAAGATCTGGCTAAACATACGTTATTACACGATGCATCCCGGCGAGACTGGCAGACATATACCCGCCAGTTGGGGCTGACTCATATTAACGTTCAGCAAGGGCCTATCTTCAGCCATAGCGCCATGGTGCTACAAGCCGCCATTCACGGGCAGGGGGTGGCGCTGGCAAATAACGTGATGGCGCAATCTGAAATCGAGGCCGGACGCCTTGTTTGCCCGTTTAATGACGTATTGGTCAGTAAAAATGCTTTTTATCTGGTATGTCATGACAGCCAGGCAGAACTGGGTAAAATAGCCGCCTTTCGCCAATGGATCCTGGCGAAAGCCGCTGCTGAACAAGAAAAATTCCGCTTTCGTTATGAACAATAATTTATGTAGGGTACGACCATGACCAGCCGTTTTATGCTGATTTTCGCCGCCATTAGCGGCTTCATTTTTGTCGCTCTGGGTGCTTTTGGTGCGCATGTTTTAAGTAAAACCATGGGCGCCGTTGAAATGGGCTGGATCCAGACCGGCCTCGAATACCAGGCATTTCATACGCTGGCAATTTTAGGTCTGGCGGTGGCAATGCAACGTCGCATCAGTATCTGGTTTTACTGGAGTAGCGTCTTTCTGGCGCTAGGTACGGTGCTGTTCAGCGGCAGCCTTTATTGCCTGGCGCTGTCTCATCTGCGTTTGTGGGCGTTTGTCACTCCGGTCGGCGGTGTGAGTTTTCTCGCGGGCTGGGCGTTAATGTTAGTTGGTGCTATCCGTTTAAAGCGCAAGGGCGTAAGTCATGAATAAAGTTGTATTGTTGTGCCGTCCGGGCTTTGAAAAAGAGTGCGCCGCAGAAATTACCGATAAAGCCGGGCAGCGGGAAATATTCGGTTTTGCCCGTGTAAAAGAGAATGCGGGTTATGTGATTTATGAATGTTATCAAGCGGAAGATGGCGATAAGTTAATCCGTGAACTGCCATTTAGTTCATTAATTTTTGCCCGCCAGTGGTTTGTGGTGGGGGAACTGCTCCAGCATTTGCCGCAGGAAGACCGCATTACGCCAATAGTTGGCATGTTGCAGGGGGTGGTAGAGAAGGGCGGCGAACTGCGTGTTGAAGTCGCGGACACCAACGAAAGTAAAGAGTTACTGAAATTCTGCCGCAAATTTACTGTACCGTTACGGGCTGCCTTGCGTGATGCGGGCGTCCTGGCGAGCTATGAAACGCCGAAGCGTCCAGTGGTGCATGTGTTCTTTATCGCGCCAGGCTGCTGTTATACCGGCTACTCCTACAGCAATAATAACTCGCCGTTCTATATGGGCATTCCGCGCCTGAAGTTTCCGGCAGATGCACCAAGTCGTTCCACACTCAAACTGGAAGAGGCATTTCATGTGTTTATTCCTGCGGATGAATGGGATGAACGCCTGGCGAACGGGATGTGGGCGGTGGATTTGGGCGCTTGCCCGGGCGGCTGGACCTACCAACTGGTGAAGCGCAACATGTGGGTTTACTCCGTTGATAACGGCCCGATGGCGCAAAGTCTGATGGATACCGGACAGGTGACGTGGCTGCGGGAAGATGGTTTTAAATTCCGCCCGACACGTAGCAATATCTCGTGGATGGTGTGTGACATGGTGGAAAAACCGGCGAAGGTCGCGGCTTTGATGGCGCAGTGGCTGGTTAATGGCTGGTGTCGTGAAACTATCTTCAACCTTAAATTGCCGATGAAAAAACGCTACGAAGAAGTGTCACACAATCTGGCGTACATTCAGGCACAGCTTGATGAACATGGCATTAACGCCCAGATCCAGGCGCGTCAGTTGTATCACGATCGCGAAGAAGTGACGGTGCATGTCCGTCGCATCTGGGCTGCGGTAGGTGGTCGTCGCGACGAGCGCTAATCGCTGACTCCGTGTGCCGGAAGCTATAACTGTCTGCTCCCGGCATTGGTTTATCAGCGTTTAAGTCTTAGCTGCTGTAAATTGCCGTCGATATGCAAATCAGTCTGTAAGCGGGCGATATCACGGCACAGGAACGCCATCTCTTTATGGGCTTCTAATTTCTTGCGCCACTTTTCGGCAACCACTTCCAGATTCTCATAGATCCCTTCCAGACTCTGAAACTCGACCAGCAACTGCGTGGCGCTTTTGGGCCCAATTCCCGCAACGCCTGGCACCTTTGAACTACTGATCCCCGCCAGCCCCCAGTAATCGGGCAATTGCTGCGGTTGAACGCCAAATTCTTTATCGATAAACGGTGCATCCAGCCAGCGTTTCTGGAAGTAATCGCGAATACGTAATGTAGGTGAAAGTAGCTGACAGTAGCCTTTATCTGTCGAAACGATGGTTGCCTGATGCCCCGCCTGGGTCACTTTGACCGCCAGCGTGGCGGCTAAGTCATCGGCTTCGTTGCCGCTGGCTGACCAGCACGGGACACCGCGTTGCTCAAAGGCTGCGCGTAACGCGGGCATCTCGTTGTGCAACTCTTCCGGCATTGGCGGGCGACCCGCTTTGTAATCTGGCAGGCGCTGATGACGCCAGCCGCTACTGCGGTTTTCATCATCAAAAACGGCGACGGCGTGGGTCGGCTGGCTGTGCATAATAAGTTGATCAAGGGCGTGCTGACAGGTTTCCACGCAGGGTGAACCCTGCACGGCATGAATGCGACGAATAAGATTCAGTGCATCGACAATAAGCAAATGAACAGCCACGATAACCCCCTTAAAGATCAGGCGATAAGGGTAACATTCGATGCCGGAACAGGCTACGGCTGGATGAGAAAACAGGAAGAAGGCTCGCAAAACGAGATCTGATATTGATGACAACGCCAAATTGCCTGATGCGCTGCGCTTATCATGCCTACAAAAGAATCGCAATCTATTGAATTTGCGCTGTTTTATAGGTCGGATAAGGTGTTTACGCCGCATCCGACATAAACAACAGGTACATTCTCAACAATGTGAGGCCTCGCAAAACGAGGCCTCTGGAGAGCGATTAATCGCAGGCAACGATCTTCATTGCCAGGCCGCCGCGAGAGGTTTCGCGGTACTTGGCGTTCATGTCTTTACCTGTTTCGTACATGGTTTCGATAACTTTATCGAGGCAGACGCGCGGTTCGCTGGTACGGCGCAGTGCCATACGCGCGGCGTTCACCGCTTTCACTGCCGCAATGGCGTTACGCTCAATGCACGGTACCTGAACCTGTCCAGCAACCGGGTCACACGTCAGGCCGAGGTTATGCTCCATAGCGATTTCCGCCGCGATGCACACCTGCGCCGGGCTTGCGCCTAACAGTTCTGCCAGACCCGCCGCCGCCATTGAGCACGCCACGCCAACTTCACCCTGGCAACCCACTTCGGCACCAGAAATCGACGCGTTCATCTTATAAAGAGAACCAATGGCGCTGGCTACCAGCAGGTAACGAGCCAGAGAGTTAGCGTTCACTTCACGGATAAACTTGTCGTAGTACGCCAGCACTGCCGGGATAATCCCGCATGCACCGTTAGTCGGCGCAGTCACCACACGACCGCCCGCAGCGTTCTCTTCGTTCACTGCCAGTGCGAACATGTTGATCCAGTCAACAACCGCCATCGGGTCAGTGGTGGTTTTATCCTGGCTGACCAGCATCCGGCGCAGTGCCGCGGCGCGACGTGGAACACGCAGTTTGCCCGGCAGCACACCTTCGGTGGAAATACCGCGTTCAATACCGCCACGCATCACTTCCCAGACGTTCGCCAGGTGCTGTTCCAGCTCTTCTTTGCTGTGCAGCGCCAGCTCGTTTTTCATCATCAGACCAGAGAGTGACAGCCCGGTTTCCTGGCAATGTTTTTGCAGGTCGGCTGCTGAACTGTAAGGATACGGAACTTCAACCGGTGCGCTATCCTGCTGGCCAAAATGCTCTTCATCAACGATAAAGCCACCGCCGATGGAGTAATACGTCTGGCTGTAAACAACTTTATCGCCCGCCAGCGCGGTAATGCGCATGCCGTTCTCATGCAGAGAAAGGTTATCGGCATGGAAGTTCATGCATTCATCAACTGGAAACTCGACTTCGTGCTGACCGTTTGCCAGCATCAGGCGACCGTGAGTATTCACATCCTGAATAAAACCAGGGATAGAATCGATATCCACGGTATCCGGCAGATTCCCTGCCAGGCCCATAATAATGGCGATATCAGTGTGGTGCCCTTTGCCGGTCAGAGAGAGCGAACCATAGACGTCAACCACCACGCGGGTCACGTCTTTAAGCAGGTTACGGGCAATCAGATCGTCGGTAAATTGTTTACCCGCTTTCATTGGTCCAACGGTATGAGAACTGGAAGGGCCAATGCCGATTTTGAAAATATCGAATACGCTAATCATAGAAAATACATCGCGTTAAAACGGAGGAAGCGCCGCCCGAAAGCGGCGCGAAAGGACTTAGCTGAACAGAGAGTAGAAGATTGCGGAGATTGCAATCAGACCCATCACGACAACGAATACGTTGCTGATGTGACCGCTGTATTTACGCATTGCCGGTACTTTCTGAATGGCGTACATCGGCATCAGGAACAGGATCATCGCGATGATTGGGCCGCCCAGGGTTTCAATCATACCCAGGATGCTCGGGTTCAGGGTGGCAACAATCCAGGTCGTTACCAGCATGAACAGCGCAGTGATACGGTTCAGCTTGTTGATTTCGATAGACTTACCTTTACCACGCAGTGATTTGATCACCATACCGTTGAAGCCTTCACGTGCGCCCAGGTAGTGGCCCAGGAAGGATTTGGTGATAGCGATAATCGCGATAATCGGAGCCATCCACGCGATGATCGGCGCGTTAAAGTGGTTAGCCAGGTAAGACAGAATCGAGATGTTCTGCTCTTTAGCCGCAGCCAAGTCTGCCGGAGTCAGGCTCAGTACACAGCTGAATACGAAGAACATTACGGTCAGCACCATCATGATGTGAGCGAATGCCAGGATCTTCGAGCATTTCTGTTCTGCCATATCGCCGTACTCTTCACGCTTCGCAACGGCGAAAGAAGAGATGATCGGAGAGTGGTTGAACGAGAACACCATTACCGGAATTGCCAGCCACAGGGTCATCCACAGACCGTTTCCGGTTGCCGATGCAGTGTCCAGAGACAGAGTTTCCAGTGCTGCGCCGTTCCACTGCGGGATCAGGTACAGAGCCAGCAGCATCAGTACGCCAACAAACGGGAATACCAGAATACTCATCGCTTTAACGATCATCTGCTCACCGAAGCGAACGATGGTCATCATACCCACGATCAGGATCAGTGACAGAATCGCACGCGGCGGTGGCGTCATACCCAACTGGTGAGACATGAAGCTTTCAACCGTGTTGGTGATTGCCACGCTGTAAACCAGCAGAATCGGGTAGATAGCGAAGAAGTAAAGCAGGGTAATCAGTTTACCTGCGCCAATACCAAAGTGTTCTTCTACTACCTCGGTGATGTCTTCGCCTGGGTTTTTGCCAGACAGCACGAAGCGAGTCAGGCCACGATGCGCAAAGTACGTCATCGGGAACGCAAGGATAGCCATGATGATCAGCGGGATCATACCGCCAACACCGGCGTTGATTGGCAGGAACAGCACGCCCGCGCCGATCGCCGTGCCGTAAAGGCCCAGCATCCACATGGTATCTGTCTTGCGCCAGGCACTGCGAGAGTCTTTCGACGCAATCGTGCTGGTTTGAGTCGTTTCCATCTATTTCTCCTGGAGGAATGCAAATAATTCAGCTTTTAGCCAGTTCAGCCCGGGAAGGTGCCTGGCCGTAAAAATGAAATCTGTCTATCGGCGATGGCTTAATCATTTTCCGCCGTAATAATTTGAGGGCGGAAAGATACACACAAGTTATGTATCTATCAGTGATCTTGATCTCAAATACAATAATCTACTTGGAAGATAGATAATCCCAATGCTTTACTCTGTAAATCAAAAGTAAAAGAGAATTTAAGGGCAATATTTGGCAGATTAACGACATCTGGCCTCTTCCGGGGCGCGCAATATATGTAGGTTGAACTGCAAAAATCAATACTTTTAGTTAATGATTGCAAGATTTTCTTTTTTGCGGAGATAAAATGCGGTCTTCAAATTAAGGGAAACGTTTGCGTTGCAACATAAATTGTATGACATATTACAGGTGGTGATATTAATGACATGATGACGCGCTTAAACATTCATATAACAAATGAAATAGATTGATTAGTGAGCGACCAAAAAAGAGAAAAAACCGGCAACAAACGTTACCGGGGAAGGGAGGATTAGGTGCAGATTTCGTAGCAAGGGATGTAGGCAGAGCCTGGTAACTTCATACGATGTTGGGCAACAAACCCCTGAAGCAGGTCGTCCATACGGCGCATGATCTCTTTATCACCGTTGATTTTGTATGGCCCAAACTCTTCAATGGCGCGAATGCCGACTTCTTTTACGTTACCGGCTACAATGCCAGAAAATGCACGACGCAGGTCGGCAGCCAGCACTTCAACGGGCTGATCCGGGTAAAGCTTCAGATTAGCCATATTCTCGTGAGACGGCTCAAACGGCATTTGCAAATCTGGCGTAATGCGCATTGACCAGTTAAAGCTGTAGGCATCGCCCGTATCGCGACGGTTTTCTTTCACCTGCGCCATCGCTTTTTTCATCTGACGGGCTACTTCTGCAGCGTCATCAATGATGATGCGATAATGGCGGCGCGCGTTTTCTCCCAACGTATGCACGACAAACTCGTCCAGTACGCGGAAGTAATCAGCACTCTCTTTCGGGCCGGTGAGGATCAATGGCAAGACCTGATCTTTGTTGGCCGGATTCATTAAAATTCCCAGCAAATACAGTAGCTCTTCCGCTGTACCCACACCGCCAGGGAAGATAATGATGCCGTGGGCGATACGGACAAACGCTTCCAGACGTTTTTCGATATCCGGCATGATGATCAGTTCGTTAACCAGCGGGTTAGGCGGTTCAGCGGCGATAATTGATGGTTCAGTCATACCAATAAAACGGCTGTCTTTGTAACGCTGTTGGGCGTGTCCAACCGCTGCGCCTTTCATCGGCGCTTCCATCGCGCCTGGACCACAGCCAGTGCAAATATTTAACTCACGCAGCCCCAACTGATTACCAACGCGACGGGCATACAAATACTCGTTTTCGTTGATGGAGTGACCGCCCCAGCACACCACCATATTGGGCGCTTCGCCCACGTGCAGCGCGCGAGCATTGCGCAAGATAGAAAAGACCAGGTTGGTAATATGAACAGAGTTGTCGAGATTCAGATTTGGAAAACGAACGGTGTTATGGATTTGCCCATAGACGAAGAGAATGTCGCGCAGAACGGCAAACAAGTTGGCCTGCAAGGAGCGAATGATACGCCCATCGACAAAAGCTTCTTCCGGGGGATTGATCAGTTCTAACTTAACGCCGCGTTCACGGCGTAGCACGTTAATGTCGAAATTCTCAAAACGGGACAGCAATTCTTTGCTGTTATCGGTGAGGCTACCGGAGTTCAGAACAGCGAGTGAACAGTTGCGAAATAGTTGATAGAGGTCGCTGCTGGCGGTGCGTTTAAGCATGTCCACTTCCAACTGCGACAACATATCCATGGAGCCAAGAGGGCTAATATGTGTAATCAAGAAAAACTCCTTATGGGACGATTATCGTCATTCCCTTTGATTACAATAGCCCTGCCTGATGACCTTTCACAACCTTATGCGTGAATCCAGCCCGCAAAATTGAGAAAAATTTTATTGCCGTGCCAGACGGGTTGTCGATGGGACAAAATCACAGTTACTGCGCCATGGGTTAATGTCCAGACCGCCACGACGGGTATAACGTGCGTAAACGCTTAATTTCTCTGGCTGGCAGAAGCGTAACAGGTCATTAAAAATGCGCTCTACGCACTGTTCATGGAACTCGTTATGATGACGGAAAGAAACCAGATAACGCAGCAGTTTTTCCCTGTCAATCTTGCGTCCACGATACTGAATCTGGATAGATCCCCAGTCTGGTTGATGAGTAATCAGGCAGTTTGATTTCAGCAGGTGGCTAACGAGTGTTTCTTCCACCACTTTCTCGCCGCTGATGGCATTCTCAAGATAGTCAGTGGTGAATTCATAGTTATCGATAGCGATATCCTGGTCATCAATGCAGGTGCCATTGAAATGCCCCACCGGCTGACCTTCCAGTTCATCAAGACGATATAACGCCACGCTAACGTTACCCTGGGCGCAAGTGCTTAAGTCGCGCTCCAGCGTCTGGCGCACTTCATCCCAATTGTTAAAGCGTGTCTGGTTAAAGCTGTTGAGATAGAGCTTAAAACTCTTCGACTCAATGAGATTTACGCTGGTGTAATCAAGTTCAACATGACCCACGGCAACCTGCGGCAAACCTTTCGCATTCAGCCAGGAAAGTTCATATAGCGTCCAGATATCCGTACCGTGAAAAGGCAGATTATCTGCTTTCAGGCCCAGCGGATCGCGATTCAAACTACGTGGAACGCCTTGTAGCAGGCTGGCGTCATAGGTATCCCGGTAATCGGTTGATTTTCCAAGAGTCAGGCCCGCAAGTGCCTGATGGTTTGCATAAGAAGACATGTTTCACCGTCATAAACCAGATAAACTAAACGACAAGTGTATCTGGTTTAAGTGAAGAGAGAAATTAGTGGACGAATTGACCGCACAAGCCTTGAGAGATTTTACCACGCGTTACTGTGATGCATGGCACGAACAGCACAATAGTTGGCCGTTAAGCGAGGAGCTGTATGGCATTCCTTCACCGTGCATTATTTCAACCACTAATGATGCTGTGTTCTGGCAACCGCAGCCGTTTAGCGATGAGCAAAATGTAAACGCGGTTGAGCGTGCGTTTGATATTGTGATACAACCCGCAATTCATACCTTCTATACGACCCAGTTTGCCGGGGATATGCATGCGCAGTTTGGCGATATCAAACTGACATTACTGCAAACCTGGAGCGAAGATGACTTCCGCCGGGTGCAGGAAAACCTGATTGGACATCTGGTTACCCAGAAACGTCTGAAACTGCCCCCCACGTTATTTATCGCCACACTGGAAGAGGAGCTGGAAGTGATTTCGGTATGTAATCTCTCTGGCGAAGTAAGCAAAGAGACGCTGGGGACGCGGAATCGTATGCATTTAGCCTCAAATCTTGCGGAATTCCTTACGCAGCTTAAGCCTCTTCTGTAATCCAAATACCCCGTCTGGTTGTGAGAGATCTCTTACAGACCCTGTAGGAGATCGCCAGGAAGTAAGTGAATACTTAAAAAGATAAGAATCGATATTTCTATTTTAAATCAACGTATTGAAGAAAGATTCTTAACTTTCATATGAAATTTTCCTTAAGGCATTGTCTGTAAGCGCCTTGTAAGACTCAGCGAAAAAGACGATTCTATCTTCGTCGACAGGGAGTCAGACAACGAAGTGAACATCAGGATGATGACACTTCTAAAGGACACGCCAGGATGGTGCTTCAGGGAAAGGCTTCTGGATGAAGCGAAGAGGAAAACGCTGGATGCGTTAAAGGACACCTCCAGGACGGAGAATGAGAACCGGTTAGGATGATTCGGTGGGTCAGGATGGCCAGGGACACTTCAGGATGAAGTATCACATCGGGGTGGTGTGAGCAGGAAGCATTAGTTCAGGATGAACGATTGGTCGCAAGACCACAGGAAAAGTTGTCAAGGATGAGCAGGGAGCAACAAAAGTAGCTGGAATGCTGCGAAACGAACCGGGAGCACTGTTAATACAGTGCTCCCTTTTTTTATTCCTGCTATCCTTCGCGGCAGTTTTTTCTTCTTGAGGTTGTTTTATGACCACTCATGACCGCGTTCGTCTTCAGTTGCAGGCGCTTGAAACATTACTGCGTGAACATCAGCACTGGCGGAGCGATGAACCGCAGCCGCATCAATTCAACAGTACCCAACCTTTCTTTATGGATACGATGGAGCCACTGGAATGGTTGCAATGGGTACTGATCCCGCGAATGCACGATCTCTTAGATAATAATCAGCCATTGCCAGGGGCTTTCGCCGTGGCGCCGTATTATGAAATGGCGCTGGCGACGGACCACCCCCAGCGCGCGCTTATTCTGGCGGAGCTGGAAAAACTGGATGCGCTTTTTGCGGATGATACAAACTGATGCTGGAAATACTCTACCAGGATGAATGGCTGGTTGCGGTTAACAAACCGTCTGGCTGGCTGGTTCACCGCAGCTGGCTGGATCGTGACGAAAAAGTGGTGGTCATGCAAACCGTACGTGACCAGATTGGTCAGCACGTGTTTACCGCGCATCGGCTGGACCGACCGACTTCCGGCGTATTGCTGATGGGATTATCCAGCGAGGCCGGACGGCTGTTAGCGCAACAGTTTGAACAGCACCAAATCCAGAAACGTTACCATGCGATTGTGCGTGGCTGGCTGATGGAAGAAGCGGTGCTGGATTATCCGCTGGTGGAAGAACTGGATAAAATCGCCGATAAGTATGCCCGCGAAGATAAAGGCCCGCAGCCAGCAGTGACGCATTATCGCGGTCTGGCGACGGTTGAAATGCCAGTCGCGACCGGGCGTTACCCGACGACACGCTACGGTCTGGTGGAACTGGAGCCGAAAACCGGACGCAAACATCAGCTTCGTCGCCATCTCGCCCATTTGCGCCATCCGATTATTGGCGACAGCAAACATGGCGATTTGCGCCAGAATCGCAGCGCGGCTGAACATTTTGGCCTCCAGCGGTTAATGTTGCACGCCAGTAAGTTGTCATTGACGCATCCTTTTACTGGCGAGCCGCTGACTATCCACGCCGGTCTGGACGACACCTGGATGCAGGCATTATCACAATTTGGCTGGCGCGGTCTGCTTCCTGAAAATGAAAGGGTTGAGTTCAGCGCGCCATCGGGTCAGGATGATGAGATAAGTTCCTAACCCAGGGAGAAAACGGTATGGCGGAAATTGGTATTTTTGTAGGCACCATGTACGGGAATTCACTGCTAGTGGCCGAAGAAGCGGAAGCGATTCTGACCGCACAGGGCCACAAAGCAACGGTGTTTGAAGACCCAGAATTAAGCGACTGGTTACCCTATCAGGACAAGTATGTTCTGGTAGTTACGTCCACCACCGGGCAGGGCGACCTTCCTGACAGCATTGTGCCGCTCTTTCTGGGCATAAAGGATAACCTCGGTTTCCAGCCGAACCTGCGTTACGGCGTGATTGCGCTCGGCGACAGTAGTTATGTGAATTTCTGCAACGGTGGCAAACAGTTTGATGCTTTGTTACAGGAACAGAGCGCGCAGCGGGTAGGGGAAATGCTGCTGATCGATGCCAGTGAAACCCCGGAACCAGAAACGGAATCCAATCCGTGGGTTGAGCAGTGGGGGACGCTGTTGCCCTGATTTGTTCAGCGATCGGCAAAATACCGTTTTAGCGGTGCTGAATCGAGTCTTTTCAGGCAAATGCCTGTAAAAACTGCTTCTTAGCGCGGATTTTTACTGGCGTTTGCCTGGAGTCAAGCGATCCATTTCATACTCTTCTTTATTTCTCCGATTTAACCCTTCCTTTCTTGTTCTTGTTTTCATTTCCGTGAAGTGGATTCCACCGTCCAGGGCTAATGCCAAAATCGAGCCTCATTGAACGCATTAATGTTGTGTTGTTGCACGGTGAGCCGCTATGGCGCGCTTTTTATACTGCTATTGCCAGATATAAAACACGCGCCGCATTCGGCGAACGACCTATAAAAACGGCAAAAACACCCTACGTCACCTCTGATTTCCTGGCGATGTCGCAGTCCAGAGTGAGCGTGGCTAACGCGAATTTTCAGGAGTGCAACAATGAGTTCTTTAAGTCAGGCTGCGAGCAGTGTGGAAAAACGCACGAATGCTCGTTACTGGATAGTGGTGATGCTGTTTATCGTCACATCTTTCAACTACGGCGATCGCGCTACGCTCTCGATCGCCGGTTCGGAAATGGCCAAAGATATCGGTCTTGATCCAGTGGGTATGGGCTATGTGTTCTCTGCTTTCTCATGGGCTTATGTTATTGGGCAGATCCCTGGCGGCTGGTTGCTGGATCGCTTTGGTTCAAAACGCGTCTACTTCTGGTCAATCTTTATCTGGTCGATGTTCACCTTGCTGCAAGGTTTCGTCGATATCTTTAGTGGATTCGGCATTATCGTTGCCTTGTTTACTCTCCGCTTCCTGGTAGGGCTTGCCGAAGCACCTTCTTTTCCCGGCAACAGCCGAATCGTGGCAGCCTGGTTCCCGGCGCAGGAAAGGGGAACGGCGGTGTCGATTTTTAACTCCGCCCAATACTTTGCAACGGTGATCTTCGCGCCGATTATGGGCTGGCTGACTCATGAAGTGGGTTGGTCACACGTCTTCTTCTTTATGGGCGGTCTGGGCATTGTCATCAGTTTTTTCTGGCTGAAAGTCATCCACGAGCCAAATCAACATCCGGGCGTAAATCAGAAAGAGCTGGAGTACATCGCCGCTGGCGGCGCGCTGATCAATATGGATCAGCAAAACACCAAAGTTAAAGTGCCGTTCAGCGTGAAGTGGGGGCAGATCAAACAGCTGCTCGGTTCGCGGATGATGATCGGTGTTTATATCGGTCAGTATTGTATCAACGCCCTGACTTACTTCTTTATTACCTGGTTCCCGGTTTATCTGGTGCAGGCGCGCGGGATGTCGATTCTGAAAGCGGGCTTTGTGGCTTCCGTTCCTGCTGTTTGCGGTTTTATCGGCGGCGTGCTGGGGGGGATTATTTCCGACTGGCTGATGCGCCGCACGGGCTCGCTGAACATTGCGCGTAAAACACCGATCGTGATGGGCATGTTGCTGTCGATGGTGATGGTGTTCTGTAACTACGTCGATGTTGAGTGGATGATCATCGGTTTCATGGCGTTGGCCTTCTTCGGTAAAGGCATCGGGGCGCTGGGCTGGGCGGTAATGGCAGATACTGCGCCGAAAGAGATTAGCGGTCTTTCCGGCGGCCTGTTCAATATGTTCGGTAACATTTCCGGTATCGTCACGCCAATCGCAATTGGTTATATCGTTGGCACGACTGGCTCCTTTAATGGGGCGCTGATTTATGTCGGGGTTCATGCCTTAATTGCGGTGCTGAGCTACCTGGTGCTGGTGGGCGATATTAAACGTATTGAGCTGAAACCTGTCGCGGGGCAATAAGATGACGACACAATCCAGTCCAGTCATTACTGATATGAAAGTCATTCCGGTCGCCGGACATGACAGCATGTTGCTCAATATTGGTGGTGCACATAACGCATATTTCACCCGCAACATTGTGGTACTCACCGATAATGCCGGACATACCGGCATTGGTGAAGCACCGGGCGGAGAGGTGATTTATCAAACGCTTGTCGATGCTATTCCGATAGTTCTGGGCCAGGAAGTCGCGCGACTGAATAAAGTGGTCCAGCAGGTGCATAAAGGTAATCAGGTCGCCGATTTTGATACCTTCGGCAAAGGTGCCTGGACCTTTGAATTGCGCGTTAACGCCGTGGCGGCGCTGGAAGCCGCTTTGCTTGACCTGTTAGGTAAGGCGCTGAATGTTCCGGTCTGTGAACTGCTTGGCCCAGGTAAGCAACGCGATGCTATTACCGTCCTCGGTTATCTGTTTTATATCGGTGATCGGACTAAAACCGATCTTGCTTATCTGGAAAGTACACCAGGTAACCATGAGTGGTATCAGTTGCGTCACCAGAAAGCGATGAACAGCGAAGCCGTTGTGCGTCTGGCGGAGGCTTCACAGGATCGCTATGGCTTTAAAGATTTCAAACTCAAAGGTGGCGTATTACCTGGCGAGCAAGAAATCGACACCGTTCGTGCATTGAAGAAACGCTTCCCTGATGCGCGGATTACCGTTGATCCCAACGGTGCCTGGCTACTTGATGAAGCCATTTCTCTATGCAAAGGGCTGAATGATGTTCTTACCTATGCTGAAGATCCATGCGGCGCAGAACAAGGCTTCTCCGGCCGTGAAGTGATGGCGGAGTTTCGGCGGGCGACCGGCTTGCCCGTCGCGACCAACATGATCGCCACCAACTGGCGTGAAATGGGTCATGCGGTGATGCTCAATGCGGTAGATATTCCACTTGCCGATCCGCACTTCTGGACGCTTTCCGGTGCAGTCCGCGTGGCACAGCTTTGCGACGACTGGGGGCTGACCTGGGGCTGTCATTCCAACAACCACTTCGATATCTCTCTGGCGATGTTTACCCATGTGGGCGCGGCGGCACCGGGTAATCCCACCGCTATCGATACCCACTGGATTTGGCAGGAGGGCGATTGTCGCCTGACCAAAAATCCGCTGGAGATTAAAAACGGAAAAATTGCCGTTCCTGATGCGCCCGGCCTGGGCGTGGAACTGGACTGGGAACAGGTACAAAAGGCGCACGAAGCCTATAAACGTCTGCCTGGCGGCGCGCGTAACGACGCGGGTCCGATGCAGTACCTGATCCCCGGCTGGACCTTTGACCGTAAACGTCCCGTTTTCGGCCGTCATTGATTTTGAATAAGGATATAAATATGAATTCTCAATTTACGACGCCTGTTGTTACTGAAATGCAGGTCATCCCGGTGGCGGGTCATGACAGTATGCTGATGAATCTGAGTGGCGCACACGCACCGTTCTTCACGCGTAATATTGTGATCATCAAAGATAATTCTGGTCACACCGGCGTAGGGGAAATTCCCGGCGGCGAGAAAATCCGTAAAACGCTGGAAGATGCGATTCCGCTGGTGGTAGGTAAAACGCTGGGTGAATATAAAAACGTTCTGACGCTGGTGCGTAATACTTTTGCCGATCGTGATTCTGGCGGGCGCGGTTTACAGACTTTTGACCTGCGTACCACTATCCATGTAGTTACCGGGATAGAAGCGGCAATGCTGGATCTGCTTGGGCAACACCTTGGGGTTAACGTGGCATCCCTGCTGGGCGATGGTCAACAGCGTAGCGAAGTCGAAATGCTGGGTTATCTGTTCTTTGTCGGCAATCGCAAAGCCACACCGTTACCGTATCAAAGCCAGCCGGATGACAAATGCGACTGGTATCGTCTTCGTCACGAAGAAGCGATGACGCCGGATGCGGTGGTGCGCCTGGCGGAAGCGGCGTATGAAAAATATGGCTTCAACGATTTCAAACTGAAGGGCGGTGTACTGGCCGGGGAAGATGAAGCCGAATCTATTGTGGCACTGGCGCAACGCTTCCCGCAGGCACGTATTACGCTCGATCCTAACGGTGCCTGGTCGCTGAACGAAGCGATTAAAATTGGTAAATACCTGAAAGGTTCGCTGGCTTATGCAGAAGATCCATGTGGTGCGGAGCAAGGTTTCTCCGGGCGTGAAGTGATGGCAGAGTTCCGTCGCGCGACTGGTCTGCCGACTGCAACCAATATGATCGCCACCGACTGGCGGCAGATGGGCCATACGCTCTCCCTGCAATCTGTTGATATCCCGCTGGCGGACCCGCATTTCTGGACGATGCAGGGCTCGGTACGTGTGGCGCAAATGTGCCATGAATTTGGCCTGACCTGGGGTTCACACTCTAACAACCACTTCGATATTTCCCTGGCGATGTTTACCCATGTTGCCGCAGCTGCACCGGGTAAAATCACCGCGATTGATACGCACTGGATCTGGCAGGAAGGTAATCAGCGCCTGACTAAAGAGCCTTTTGAGATCAAAGGCGGTTTGGTACAAGTGCCGGAAAAACCGGGTCTGGGTGTAGAAATCGATATGGATCAGGTGATGAAAGCCCACGAGCTGTATCAGAAATACGGGCTTGGCGCGCGTGATGATGCGATGGGGATGCAGTACCTGATTCCTGGCTGGACGTTCGATAACAAGCGTCCGTGCATGGTGCGTTAAGACAGAAAACAAAAACCGGCTCTGTCAGGAGCCGGTTTGAGACTGATGCCAAACACAAAATTGCCTGATGCGCTACGCTTATCAGGCCCACATGCTTTTTTAATTCATTGAATTTGAATGGTTTCGTAGGCCGGTAAGGCGTTTTCGCCGCATCCGGCATAAACACAGGCACCTTGTCACCAGTCTGAAACCGGCTTCATAAGAAGCCGATTTTTACTCGATAAAATATTTATTACCCAAGAATTTTACTGGCTTCGCGTGCCACATTATCCATCTCGTCCAACAATTCCAGTAGCTCCGGCTCCAAATCTTCTTCTTTAGTACCGCTTCGTAGCTGTTGTTCGATAAGTTGACAGAGATTCTTCATACGCGGCACACCGCTATAGCCGCAACTGCCATGCAGTTTATGAATCAAATCAACCAGACCTTCCGGATTTTCCCCAACCAGTTGTTCCTCAACTTTGTTGCGAACTTCTGGCAGGAAATCGAGCAACATTTGCAGCATATCGCGCGCCAGATCGGTTTTGCCAGCGGCCTGGCGTAGCGCCAGTTGCCAGTCCAGAGTCGCATTCTGGTTCACCACAATTTCGTTCACTTCTGGCGTCACAACGCGGGAAGAAATGCCGCTGCCGGGTTTGTAGCGCAGCAGCAAATTATGCAATCGCTCTTCTTCTATCGGTTTCGCCAGATAATCGCTCATCCCCGCGCCAAGTAATTTCTCTTTTTGCCCAGCCATTGCATGTGCAGTCACCGCGATGACTGGCGTTTGTTGCTGGTGCGGAAGCTGGTGGATAAGTTCGCATGCACGAATGCCGTCCATGTCCGGCATTTGAATATCCATTAAGATTAAATCGAACGGCATCTGTTTTGCTCGTTCAACCGCCTGATGCCCGCTATCGCACAACTCCACATGCTGAACCATGTCCTCCAGCAATGCGCCGATAAGTTTCAGGTTGGCGGGATTATCATCAACAGCCATAACCGTCATTACCAGCTTACTTTCGTCGGTGACAGGCAACAGCGTATTTTGTGTTTGATGGCAAAACTCGGTCAGTACAGGTAACAGACGTGTAGGCGTCAGGGGTTTCAGCAGACACGCGCCGATACCATCTTGCTTGAGTTTTTCGGCATTGACCTGTGCATGGCACGGAAGGGCGAGCATCAGAAAATCGGTCATCGACACCGCTTTCGCTAACCGCTCATGTTGCATCGTTAGCGGTTCGCGGAAAGTCACCGCAATCCCTAACAACATCATGTCGTAATGCGCGGGAGGGAGTGCCGAGAAGCTTGGGCTGTAGACCACCTCAAGCGGTGTTTCGCTTAAAATATCCAGCGTGCACTGCGCGGCTGCCGAGTTCGGTTCGACATAAGCCAGGCGTTTGCCTGTGAGGCATTGGGTGGATGGTCCTTCAATAATAATATTCGGGTTCAGATCGAGATTAATATGGAACCAGAAGGTTGAGCCACGATTCGGCTGGCTATGGAACGAGATATCTCCGCCCATCTCATTAACCAGTTTTTGCGTAATTACCAGCCCCAGCCCGGTGCCGCCATGACGGCGTGAAATACTGGCATCTGCCTGCCTGAAAGCCTGGAACAGGCGCGATTGATCGCGTTCAGGAATACCAATACCGGTATCGCGGATCTGCACTTCAATCTGAACTTTGGTATTACTCAGCGCTCGTTTTTCCACCAGAATATCGATGTTGCCATTCTCGGTGAATTTAATCGCATTCCCTACCAGGTTAGTGATGATTTGCTGTAAACGCAGCGGATCGCCTATCACGTTATCTGGCACGTCGCTCTTAATATTGAGCGTCAATTCCAGCCCTTTATCGTGAGAAGAATGCGCCAGAAGAGTAACCACTTCATCCAGCGTGCTGCGCAGCGGGAACGGAATACTTTCCAGAATCAGCTTGCCCGCTTCCAGTTTCGAGAAGTCGAGAACATCATTAATAATTGCCAGCAAATTATTTGCCGAGCGTTCAATCGTGTTCAGGTGATCGCGCTGCGTTGGCGTTAATTCTGTTTTCAGCGTCAGGCGGGTAAAGCCAATAACCCCATTCAGCGGTGTACGCAGCTCATGTGACATGTTCGCCAGAAACTCGGACTTAATACGCGCCGCTTCCTGGGCGCGCTTTTTCGCCAGGTCCAACTCAACGTTCTGAATTTCCATCTGCTCCAGCGTTTCACGCAGATCGGACGTCGCCTGGTCGATATTGTGCTGCATCTCTTCGTGATAAGCCGCCAGAGACATTGCCATCGAGTTGATGCCGTTTTTCAGCATATCCAACTCGCCGAGCATAAATCCTTCCACCCGGCTGTCGAGTTGTCCTCGGCGGATGCGGTCGACAGTATTCACCATGTTGCGAATCGGGCCGGTTACATCGCGCATGAGTCGCCAGCCAAAAATAAGCGCAATACCAATACAGAACAGCATCATCACGCTGGAAATAAAAATCTCTTTATATTGCTGTAAGCGCACCGATTTAAGGTCCAGCTCAAGGGCAATATACCCCAGCATATTCTGACTATTTTTGGCATCGCTAATGGGCGATTCGTCGGGAGAATAACTCTCGGAGATAATCGGCGTACGCAAAATCATAATATCGCCATCACGTGTGACAGTGAGCTGGCGCGGAAATGGCACGTTACTACCGAGCTGCATTGCTGAAGGGTCGAGATGAAAATTGGAGGTGACAAAGAGTCGGTTATTTTCATCGTAAACTGAAATGGCGCGAACAATATCAGAATGGCGACGATGCAAAACGCTTATCAACTGACCGATAGATTCGCGATTTTGCAGGCTCATGCCATATTCAGTAGAAACTGCAAGCGGCTCAATAATGCTGGCACCGGCATCTTCCAGTTGACGCTGCAAGTCGTTATATCGATGCACGACGAAAAAGATACTGAGCAATAAACCAATAAGGACGGTCGGCGCCAGGATCAGAATCATCATGCGTGCGCGCAGGCTGTAGTTGGTCATGGAGTTCCGTTATGGGACAATTAAGGTCACACTGTTAAATTGAGAAAGTCTCGCCAATGGCGCAATTCTACTCTGCAAAACGACGCGTGACGACGCGTCAGATCATAACCGTTTCAGTCAACGACCTCGACTCTTTTGGTCAGGGCGTGGCACGACATAACGGAAAAGCGTTATTTATCCCCGGGCTATTGCCGCAGGAAGACGCGGAAGTTACTGTTACTGAAGATAAAAAACAGTATTCCCGCGCTAAAGTCGTGCGCAGGCTAAGCGACAGCCCGGAACGCGAAACGCCACGCTGCCCTCATTTTGGCGTATGCGGCGGCTGTCAGCAACAACACGCCAGCATCGAACTACAGCAGCGAAGCAAAAGTGCGGCGCTCGCCCGGTTAATGAAGCACGACGTCTCTGAAGTGATCGCCGATGTTCCCTGGGGGTACCGTCGCCGCGCGCGCTTAAGCCTGAACTATCAGCCGAAAACACAACAATTACAGATGGGATTTCGCAAAGCGGGTTCCAGTGACATTGTCGATGTTAAGCAATGCCCCATTTTAGCGCCCCAACTTGAAGCATTGCTGCCCAAAGTCAGGGCATGCCTGACCAGCTTACAAGCCACGCGCCATCTTGGTCACGTTGAACTGGTGCAGGCAACCAGCGGCACGCTGATGATTTTACGCCATACCGCACCGCTAAGTTCGGCTGATCGTGAAAAACTGGAACGCTTTTCGCATTCTGAAGGCCTGGATCTGTTTCTCGCTCCCGATAGTGAGATACTCGAAACCGTCTCTGGCGAGATGCCCTGGTATGACTCAAATGGGTTGCGTTTAACTTTTAGCCCGCGTGATTTTATTCAGGTCAACGCGGGTGTGAACCAGAAAATGGTGGCTCGCGCGCTGGAGTGGTTGGATGTGCAGGCTGAAGACAGCGTGCTTGATCTGTTCTGCGGTATGGGCAATTTCACACTGCCATTAGCGACACGAGCGGCTAGCGTGGTAGGGGTAGAAGGTGTTGCGGCGCTGGTGGAGAAAGGTCAGGAAAATGCGCGACTTAATGGTTTACAAAATGTGACGTTTTATCATGAAAATCTTGAAGATGATGTCACAAAGCAACCGTGGGCTAAAAACGGCTTTGACAAAGTGTTGCTGGACCCGGCGCGAACAGGTGCTGCTGGCGTCATGCAGCAAATTATAAAACTGGAACCCATTCGTATAGTTTATGTATCCTGTAACCCTGCGACGCTGGCTCGGGATAGCGAGGCGTTATTAAAAGCAGGATATACCATTGCGCGACTGGCGATGCTGGATATGTTCCCACACACGGGGCATCTGGAATCGATGGTGCTTTTTTCGCGCGTTAAATAGTTACGATTTGCTGATTTCGGCAGGTCAGGTCCCTAAAGGAGAGGACAATGGTTGCGGTAAGAAGTGCACATATCAATAAGGCTGGTGAATTTGATCCGGACAAATGGATCGCAAGTCTGGGGATTGCCAGCCAGAAGTCGTGTGAGTGCTTAGCCGAAACCTGGGCGTATTGTCTGCAGCAGACGCAGGGGCATCCGGATGCCAGTTTGCTGTTGTGGCGTGGTGTCGAGATGGTGGAGATCCTCTCGACATTAAGTATGGACATTGACACGCTGCGGGCGGCGCTACTGTTCCCTCTGGCCGATGCCAACGTAGTCAGCGAAGACGTACTGCGCGAGAGCGTCGGTAAGTCGGTCGTTAATCTTATTCACGGTGTGCGCGATATGGCGGCAATCCGCCAGCTGAAAGCGACGCACACTGATTCTGTTTCCTCCGAACAGGTCGATAACGTTCGCCGGATGTTATTGGCGATGGTCGATGATTTCCGCTGCGTGGTCATCAAACTGGCGGAGCGTATTGCTCATCTGCGCGAAGTAAAAGATGCGCCAGAAGATGAACGCGTACTTGCAGCAAAAGAGTGCACCAATATCTACGCGCCGCTGGCGAACCGTCTCGGGATCGGGCAACTGAAATGGGAACTGGAAGATTACTGCTTCCGTTATCTCCACCCGACTGAATACAAGCGCATCGCCAAATTGCTGCATGAACGCCGTCTCGACCGCGAACACTATATCGAAGAGTTTGTCGGTCATCTGCGCGCTGAGATGAAAGCTGAAGGCGTTAAAGCTGAGGTGTATGGTCGTCCGAAACACATCTACAGCATCTGGCGCAAAATGCAGAAAAAGAACCTCGCCTTCGATGAGCTGTTTGATGTCCGTGCAGTACGTATTGTTGCCGAGCGTTTACAAGACTGCTACGCCGCGCTGGGGATAGTGCACACTCACTATCGCCACTTGCCGGATGAATTTGATGATTACGTCGCAAATCCGAAACCAAACGGCTATCAGTCTATTCATACTGTGGTACTGGGGCCGGGTGGCAAAACCGTTGAGATCCAAATCCGCACCAAACAGATGCATGAAGATGCAGAGCTGGGTGTCGCTGCGCACTGGAAATACAAAGAAGGTGCGGCTGCTGGCGGGGCGCGTTCGGGACATGAAGACCGGATTGCCTGGCTGCGTAAACTGATTGCGTGGCAGGAAGAGATGGCTGATTCCGGCGAAATGCTCGACGAAGTACGCAGCCAGGTCTTTGACGACCGGGTATACGTCTTTACGCCGAAAGGTGATGTCGTTGATTTGCCTGCGGGATCAACGCCGCTGGACTTCGCTTACCACATCCACAGTGATGTCGGACACCGCTGCATCGGGGCAAAAATTGGCGGGCGCATTGTGCCGTTCACCTACCAGCTGCAAATGGGTGACCAGATTGAAATTATCACCCAGAAACAGCCCAATCCCAGCCGTGACTGGTTAAACCCAAACCTGGGCTATGTCACAACCAGCCGTGGGCGTTCGAAAATTCATGCCTGGTTCCGTAAACAGGATCGTGACAAAAACATTCTGGCTGGACGACAAATCCTTGATGACGAGCTGGAACATCTGGGGATCAGCCTGAAAGAAGCAGAAAAACACCTGCTGCCGCGTTACAACTTCAATGATGTCGACGAGTTGCTGGCGGCGATTGGGGGCGGGGATATCCGGCTCAATCAGATGGTGAATTTCCTGCAATCGCAATTTAATAAGCCGAGTGCCGAAGAGCAGGACGCCGCCGCGCTGAAGCAGCTTCAGCAAAAAAGCCATGCCCCGCAAAACCGCAGTAAAGATAACGGGCGCGTGGTAGTAGAAGGTGTCGGCAATCTGATGCACCACATCGCGCGCTGCTGTCAGCCGATTCCTGGTGATGAAATTGTTGGTTTCATTACTCAGGGTCGCGGTATTTCTGTGCACCGCGCCGATTGTGAACAACTGGTGGAGCTACGCTCCCATGCGCCAGAACGCATTGTTGATGCAGTATGGGGCGAGAGCTACTCCGCCGGATATTCGCTGGTGGTCCGCGTGCTGGCTAATGATCGTAGTGGGTTGTTGCGTGATATCACGACCATTCTCGCCAACGAGAAGGTGAACGTGCTTGGCGTTGCCAGCCGTAGCGATACCAAACAGCAACTGGCAACCATCGATATGACCATTGAGATTTATAACCTGCAGGTGCTGGGCCGCGTGCTGGGTAAACTCAATCAGGTGCCGGATGTTATCGACGCGCGTCGACTGCACGGGAGTTAGGCCGAAATTTGCTCGTATCTACAATGTAGATTGATATATACTGTATCTACATATGATAGCGGTTTGAGGAAAGGGTTATGATCCACAGTAGCGTAAAGCGTTGGGGAAATTCTCCTGCAGTGCGGATCCCGGCTACGTTAATGCAGGCGCTCAATCTGAATATTGATGATGAAGTGAAGATTGACCTGGTGGATGGCAAATTAATTATTGAGCCAGTGCGTAAAGAGCCCGTATTTACGCTTGCTGAACTGGTCAACGACATCACGCCGGAAAACCTCCACGAGAATATCGACTGGGGGGAGCCGAAAGATAAGGAAGTCTGGTAATGGTAAGCCGATACGTACCCGATATGGGCGATCTGATTTGGGTTGATTTTGACCCGACAAAAGGTAGCGAGCAAGCCGGACATCGTCCGGCTGTTGTCCTGAGTCCGTTCATGTATAACAACAAAACAGGTATGTGTCTGTGTGTTCCTTGTACAACACAATCAAAAGGATATCCGTTCGAAGTTGTTTTGTCCGGTCAGGAACGTGATGGCGTAGCGTTAGCTGATCAGGTAAAAAGTATCGCCTGGCGGGCAAGAGGAGCAACGAAGAAAGGAACGGTTACCCCAGAGGAATTACAACTCATTAAAGCCAAAATTAACGTGCTGATTGGGTAAGTGTTACTAACTCACTTCTATTCTGGTCACAGGCTTCCACCTGACAGACCCGCAATTTTCAGGACATTCCAATGAATCAAATCGACCGTTTACTCACTATCATGCAGCGCCTGCGCGATCCGGAAAACGGCTGCCCGTGGGATAAGGAGCAGACATTTGCGTCTATTGCGCCTTATACCCTTGAAGAAACCTACGAAGTGCTGGACGCCATTGCCCGCGAAGACTTTGACGATCTGCGCGGTGAACTGGGCGATCTGTTGTTCCAGGTGGTGTTTTACGCGCAAATGGCCCAGGAAGAAGGGCGCTTTGACTTTAATGATATTTGTGCTGCGATCAGCGATAAATTAGAGCGTCGCCATCCGCATGTTTTTGCTGATAGTTCTGCCGAAAACAGCAGTGAAGTTCTCGCCCGTTGGGAGCAGATCAAAACCGAAGAACGCGCGCAGAAAGCACAGCATTCGGCGCTGGACGATATTCCTCGCAGTTTGCCGGCTTTAATGCGCGCACAAAAAATCCAGAAACGTTGTGCCAACGTTGGCTTCGACTGGACGACGCTTGGCCCGGTGGTTGATAAAGTCTACGAAGAGATCGACGAGGTGATGTACGAGGCGCGGCAGGCTGTTGTCGACCAGGCTAAACTGGAGGAGGAAATGGGCGACCTGCTGTTTGCCACGGTTAATCTGGCTCGCCATTTAGGGACGAAAGCAGAAATCGCATTGCAAAAAGCGAACGAAAAATTCGAGCGTCGTTTTCGCGAAGTGGAGCGTATTGTTGCCGCGCGTGGACTGGAAATGACAGGTGTTGACCTCGAAACAATGGAAGAAGTCTGGCAACAGGTAAAACGGCAGGAAATTGATCTCTAAGGGAATTACGCGGTCAAGCGCCATTTGTGTCATTTTTTAAATGACAAGCGCTTGATTTGCGTCAAAAACATTTACCCCAAAGGGGCTATTTTCTCACTCCTGATTTCAATGGTGCGCTGGCGAAGAGGAGGGATAATGAAAGTTTGTGGCACAGGTCATGTTCGGGTATACTGCTTTCCCGTCCTGGTTATTCCATCGTCTTTTCAACCTAACTTCTCAGGTTCAGCATGACAACGAACTATATTTTTGTGACCGGCGGGGTCGTATCCTCTCTGGGTAAAGGCATTGCCGCAGCCTCCCTCGCAGCCATTCTTGAAGCCCGTGGCCTCAATGTGACTATCATGAAACTGGATCCGTACATCAACGTCGATCCAGGTACTATGAGCCCAATCCAACACGGGGAAGTGTTCGTTACTGAAGACGGCGCTGAAACCGACCTGGACCTGGGTCACTACGAGCGTTTCATTCGTACCAAAATGAGCCGCCGCAACAACTTCACCACGGGTCGTATCTACTCAGACGTTCTGCGTAAAGAACGCCGCGGTGACTACCTCGGCGCAACCGTACAGGTTATTCCACACATCACTAACGCTATCAAAGAACGCGTTCTTGCAGGTGGCGAAGGCCACGACGTGGTTCTGGTCGAAATCGGCGGTACCGTAGGTGACATCGAATCCCTGCCGTTCCTCGAAGCGATTCGCCAGTTGGCTGTTGAAATTGGCCGTGAGCACACTCTGTTTATGCACCTGACGCTGGTGCCGTACATGGCTGCGTCTGGTGAAGTCAAAACCAAACCGACCCAGCACTCTGTAAAAGAGCTGCTCTCCATCGGTATCCAGCCTGACATCCTGATTTGTCGTTCAGATCGCGCCGTTCCGGCGAACGAACGTGCGAAGATTGCATTGTTCTGTAATGTTCCGGAAAAAGCGGTTATTTCTCTGAAAGACGTCGATTCCATCTATAAAATTCCGGGCCTGTTGAAATCTCAGGGGCTGGACGATTATATTTGTAAACGATTCAGCTTAAACTGCCCGGAAGCGAATCTGTCCGAATGGGAACAGGTTATCTTCGAAGAAGCGAATCCGGTGAGTGAAGTCACCATCGGTATGGTCGGTAAGTACATTGAACTGCCGGACGCTTACAAATCAGTGATTGAAGCACTGAAACACGGCGGGCTGAAAAATCGTGTCAGCGTCAACATCAAACTGATCGATTCACAAGATGTTGAAACGCGCGGTGTTGAAATCCTTAAAGGTCTGGACGCGATCCTCGTACCTGGCGGTTTCGGCTATCGTGGCGTAGAAGGCATGATTACTACCGCGCGCTTTGCGCGTGAGAACAATATTCCTTATCTGGGCATTTGCCTGGGTATGCAGGTGGCGTTAATTGATTACGCTCGCCATGTTGCCAACATGGAGAACGCCAACTCTACGGAATTTGTGCCAGACTGTAAGTACCCGGTTGTGGCGCTGATTACCGAGTGGCGCGATGAAAACGGCAACGTTGAAGTTCGTAGCGAGAAGAGCGATCTCGGTGGCACTATGCGTCTTGGCGCACAGCAGTGCCAGCTGGTTGACAATAGCCTGGTTCGCCAGCTGTACAATGCGCCGACAATTGTTGAGCGTCATCGTCACCGCTACGAAGTCAACAACATGCTGCTGAAACAGATTGAAGATGCAGGTCTGCGCGTTGCGGGCCGTTCCGGGGATGATCAGTTGGTCGAGATCATCGAAGTTCCGAATCACCCGTGGTTCGTGGCTTGTCAGTTCCATCCGGAGTTTACTTCTACTCCACGTGATGGCCACCCGCTGTTTGCTGGCTTTGTAAAAGCCGCCAGCGAGTTCCAGAAACGTCAGGCGAAGTAAGTAAAAAAGTTAGAACGGCAACGCGTACCCTGGGTACGCGTTGTTTGTCTGGAGTTTCAGTTTAACTAGTGACTTGAGGAAAACCTAATGTCCAAAATCGTAAAAATCATCGGTCGTGAAATCATCGACTCCCGTGGTAACCCGACTGTTGAAGCCGAAGTACATCTGGAGGGTGGTTTCGTCGGTATGGCAGCTGCTCCATCAGGTGCTTCTACTGGTTCCCGTGAAGCTCTGGAACTGCGCGATGGCGACAAATCCCGTTTCCTGGGCAAAGGCGTAACCAAAGCTGTTGCTGCGGTTAACGGCCCGATCGCTCAGGCGCTGATTGGCAAAGATGCCAAAGATCAGGCTGGCATTGACAAGATCATGATCGACCTGGACGGCACCGAAAACAAATCTAACTTCGGCGCAAACGCAATCCTGGCTGTGTCTCTGGCTAACGCCAAAGCTGCTGCAGCTGCTAAAGGTATGCCGCTGTACGAGCACATCGCTGAACTGAACGGTACTCCGGGCAAATACTCCATGCCGGTTCCGATGATGAACATCATCAACGGTGGTGAGCACGCTGACAACAACGTTGATATCCAGGAATTCATGATTCAGCCGGTTGGCGCGAAAACTGTGAAAGAAGCCATCCGCATGGGTTCTGAAGTTTTCCATCACCTGGCAAAAGTTCTGAAAGCGAAAGGCATGAACACTGCAGTTGGTGACGAAGGTGGCTATGCGCCGAACCTGGGTTCCAACGCTGAAGCTCTGGCTGTTATCGCTGAAGCTGTTAAAGCTGCTGGCTATGAACTGGGCAAAGACATCACTCTGGCGATGGACTGCGCAGCTTCTGAATTCTACAAAGACGGTAAATACGTTCTGGCTGGCGAAGGCAACAAAGCTTTCACCTCTGAAGAATTCACTCACTTCCTGGAAGAACTGACCAAACAGTACCCGATCGTTTCTATCGAAGACGGTCTGGACGAATCTGACTGGGACGGTTTCGCATACCAGACCAAAGTTCTGGGCGACAAAATCCAGCTGGTTGGTGACGACCTGTTCGTAACCAACACCAAGATCCTGAAAGAAGGTATCGAAAAAGGCATCGCTAACTCCATCCTGATCAAATTCAACCAGATCGGTTCTCTGACCGAAACTCTGGCTGCAATCAAGATGGCGAAAGACGCTGGCTACACTGCAGTTATCTCTCACCGTTCTGGCGAAACTGAAGACGCTACCATCGCTGACTTGGCTGTTGGTACTGCTGCAGGCCAGATCAAAACTGGTTCTATGAGCCGTTCTGACCGTGTTGCTAAATACAACCAGCTGATTCGTATCGAAGAAGCTCTGGGCGAAAAAGCACCGTACAACGGTCGTAAAGAGATCAAAGGCCAGGCATAAGTCTGACTTTATCTGATTTAAAAATGCTAGCCTTCGGGCTGGCATTTTTTATGGTCGAGTTACCAGCGGCCTGAGGAACCACCGCCTCCAGATGAACCACCGCCACCGCTAAATCCGCCACCGCCGCTAAACCCACCACCACTTGAGCCTCCACCGGAAGAGGATGAAGAAGAACCTTTTCTTGAAGCTCTTTCTTTACCGAGTTTCTTATATTTGGCGCGTAGTTTTTTACTAACGATAAGCCAAAAGATAAGCAGCACTACGATCGCAAAAGGCGTTAACATACCGCAGGCAACGATTAAATTCGTCCATGGTCCTGGCTCTGCAACATAGAGGAATACCATCCCGTAAATTGCGCCAGTGAGTGCTATCCAGGGGAGATTTGACGGATCGGTAAAAACAATAAAATATGAAAGCACCGCCAGTAATATAATTACAGCAAGCGATAATGGAATAGGGGGATTGATACTGTAGTAATTCCCCCTGTTTTCCGGTAATTCACCATTCAGCAGAAGTGCGCCAATATTTTCGCTTGCCAGTGTTAACCCACCCATAAGGTCATCACTTTTGAAAGCAGGGATTAATATATCACGGATAATCTTCGCCGCTTGCAGGTCGGTAACCACCCCTTCCAGCCCGTAGCCCACTTCAATGCGAACTTTACGATCTTCCCAGACGACCAGGATCAGAATACCATCGTCACGACGCTCATCCCCCAGTTTCCAGCTATCAAAAACGCGAGTTGCATATTGTTCAATGGTATCGTCCCCGGTGGATGGCACAATTAATACGGCGACCTGGGCTCGTGTTTTTTGTGTAATATCCTGCAGCTGCTGTGTCAGTGATTGTTGTTCAGACGAGCTTAACGTACCAGTAATATCGGTCACCTGGTGGCGCAGCTCCGGCACAGCAATTTGCTGGGCAAGCACCGGAAGGCACCACAAAGCGAGTAAAATAAAGATTAAGCGCATTACGATCACCAGCGCCCGGAAGCGCCACCGCCACCAGACGAACCGCCGCCACCGCTGAAATTGTCATTGTCGAAAGACGATGAAGAGGAAGATGACGACGATGATGAAGAATGCCAGGAGGCCGAGTTGCTTCTTTCGTAACGTGACGGTCGGTTGGCGCTACGCATTGAATCACGCACCTTTCTGCCGAAAGGTGTGAAAGCGATAGCTACGGTCAGGAATGGTGTGGCGAAACATAATAATGTGGCAAGAACTCCCCAGCTCCCGCTATATCCAGCGATGGGAAGTACAAAAGCCAGTACTATGGCAGCAAAGCAAATCACTCCCAGCGTTTTGACATATCCTCTGGCGGAAATAAAGGTCAGTACTATCGCCCAGACTATCAAAGCCCACCAACCGCTAAAGGGCAAAGGGTGATCGGGCGATGTGTTATTGACTAAATCATTTCCTGATAGTCGGGTTTCAATATCACTGATACCCTGTTGCAAGCCGCCAGTAAGGTCGCCTTTTTTAAACGCTGGAATAATACTGTTGCGAATAATTTGCCCGGACTGTGCATCAGTAAGAATACCCTCAAGCCCGTAACCGATTTCAATATGAACTGTATGATCTTGCCAGGCAACTACCAGTAAAATACCGTCATCACGACCTTTATGGCCGGGCTGCCAACTCTCGAACACACGTGTTGCATATTGCTCGATGGTTTCTTCGCCTGTGGTTTCAACCACCAATACCACAAGCTGCGTCTGTTCTTTTTGCGTCAGGGCTTTAATCTGGCTGGTCAGCGTACTTACTTCCCCTCTGGTTAATGTCCCTGTTAAATCATTCATATATTTAGGTAATTCAGGTACTGGAACTTGCACTGCAAACGCAGATGAACAGACCAGAACAAGAAGTAAGATAAAATTTTTCATATAATTAACTCGCCTAATGAGCATTAGCATTCTGGCTAAAATCTATTGTTGGGGCTTTGCTTACTGTGGCGACATCATCCGGCAAATAATTTTTCTTCGGTGTGTAATCCATGACCTTTGCGGTTAACACTGTGGGAAATTTGCGGATAGTGACATTATATTGTTCAATGGCTTTAATATATCTTCCTCGCGCGACAGCAATTCGATTTTCGCTTCCTTCGAGTTGTACCATTAAATTTTGATAGAGTTCCTGAGCCTTTAATTCTGGATAACGTTCACTAATAATTGTTAACTGCCCGAGAGTGCGAGTCACCTGCGCCTGAGCTTGTTGCCAGGCTTGTAATTTTTGCTCATCTCCCGGAGCTTGCTGAAGATCGCTGCTGGCACGATTAGCTTGACTACGGGCTAACGTAACGGCCTCCAGTACCTCTTTTTCATGGCTGGAATAACCTTTAATACTTGCGACAAGATTAGGAATAAGATCGGCGCGACGTTGATACTGATTCAGTACTTCTGACCAGGAGGCATTAACCTGCTCATCATAGGTTTGAATATCGTTATAACCGCAACCTGATAAATTGAAAATAAATATAAATACGATGAATATTCTAAACATGTTTAAATCCCTTTTATTTAATCCTTTAAAACATAATACGCCGCTTCATTTTATTCTTAATGATCTGATTCACTTTTTACCTTAAACCCGCCTGTAACAGAATGTTAATAAGACATGATTGTTGCGGCAGGATCTGCAATAATTAACAATTATCCACTTCTCAGAGAATGCTATGCAGTACCCGATTAACGAGATGTTCCAGACCCTGCAAGGTGAGGGTTACTTTACCGGCGTCCCCGCCATTTTTATTCGTTTACAGGGATGCCCGGTCGGCTGTGCCTGGTGCGACACCAAACACACATGGGAAAAGCTTGAGGATCGGGAAGTTTCCCTTTTCAGCATTCTGGGGAAAACGAAAGAGAGTGATAAGTGGGGAGCAGCAAGCAGTGAAGACTTGCTCGCAGTCATCGGTCGTCAGGGATACACCGCGCGTCACGTGGTGATTACGGGTGGTGAACCTTGTATTCATGACTTGATGCCACTAACTGACCTGCTCGAAAAGAACGGTTTCAGTTGCCAGATAGAAACCAGCGGTACTCATGAAGTGCGTTGTACGCCGAATACCTGGGTCACCGTGTCGCCAAAACTGAATATGCGTGGCGGTTATGAAGTATTGTCGCAAGCCCTGGAGCGAGCTAACGAAATCAAACACCCAGTTGGACGCGTACGGGATATCGAAGCACTGGATGAATTGCTGGCGACGCTGACCGATGATAAACCGCGAATCATTGCACTTCAGCCAATTAGCCAGAAGGAAGATGCTACGCGTTTGTGCATTGAAACTTGCATTGCGCGTAACTGGCGTTTGTCGATGCAAACACATAAATATTTAAATATTGCCTGATTAAACATTTATAAGCGTTGTAAATGGGTGGGGTTTGTAAAGACTCCCACTCATTTATATTTTTGTCTCCTCTGAACACTCATCCATTTTGCCCATTCCGGGCTAATCATTGTCATTCTCTACAAATTCTGTAGCGTTAATTTTTCACTGGAGTGAAAATTATTACGTCGGAGTTTGGTAGATTTTAGTTTGTATAGAGTTATTTTATATATTTATCTTTTCAATCAATGGATTAAGTGCTCTTTAACATAATGGATATGTTGTTTGTGTGATTCTGTAAAGTTGGTAGATTGTGGCTGGCTTAAAAATCATTAATTAATAATAGGTTATGTTTAGAGAGTTCCCCGCGCCAGCGGGGATAAACCGAATATCAAGGAAGTCATGAAGACTTCGACTATGAGCTCCCCGCGTCAGCCGGGGATAACCATTCAGGTATGTTCAGGCCGGGCAGTTTCCCGCCCGGTCTTCCTCATTTACGCATTCGACCAGCTCTGGATTGAATCCGCATTCCCCAGCTCACCATGCATCACTTCATACGATTTTTTCAGGATCACATCAGTATGTTTGGTTAAATCTTTGAAAATACCTTTATTCATCGCATCGTAGCGTTTGGCATTGCTCTCAATCGGCATAAAGACATCTTTCACGCGAACCATTTTGTCGACAGCCGTTGCGTAATCTGGATACAGACCAAGCCCTACAGCCGTGTTGATCGCCGCCCCCAGGCTTGCACAACCGTTAATGGCATTACGGCGCGCCGGAAGATTGAATACATCGGCAAAAATCTGCATAAACAGATCGCTGTTCGAACCACCGCCAGTAATGATCACATGCTTCGCAAAGTGATTCATTTCATTACACATATTGTCGTAATTGTTCTTCAGCGTTAGCGCCACGCTTTCCAGTATCGAACGATATATCCATGCGTAATCCATGCTGGAATCAAAGCCGATCATAATCCCACGCTTGTAGGGTTCCCACGGATTGGTCAGCCAGTCCAGCACTGTCATCAGACCATTACAGCCAGGTGGCACACAAGAAGCTTTTTTGTTGAGCAAATCTTCCGGTGAAAGATCTTGTGCTTTGGCATCCTGAATTAACGACTCGCCTAACATGTCGCGCAGCCAGCTCACCGTCCACATGCCTTTTCGGATACCGTAACCTTCATAAAGCAACGTTTGCGGAATAGAAGACATAATCGGCCAGTACGCCAGCGGATCTTTCGGCAGTGCTTTGCCGTTCATCATCAACGCGATGTAAGTGCCAAGAGAAATCACCGCCGTTTCATCATCCAGTAACCCGGCTCCCAGAGCTTCTACCGGTTTATCACTGGTGGTACAAACAACCGGCAGTCCTGCCGGGAAATGCGTCGCCAGCGCGGCTTGAGGTGTGATATGCCCAAGAACAGTGCCTGGCATTTGCACATCAAAAAGCATCTGGCGGGGGATATTAAACTTCTCCATTACCGCAGCATCTTCACTCCATGCCCAGCTCTTATAATCCACCGGCCACTGACCAAAATAGTTGGCGATATTATCTTTTAATTCCCCCGTTAAACGGTGCGTCAGATAACCCGAAAAAGAGGTGACATACGCCACGTCAGGATTCGTATGTTCGTAAGGGCGTGTAACGCGTGCATCCTGCCAGCTAATCAACGGAGCAGCAGGCGTGCCATCGGCTTTTAGTAACGCACGGCAGCAACGGATTGATCCCAGGCCGATGCCAACAATATCTTCTTTATTCCCGGCAAACTGGCTCATTAAATCGTGACCGGCAAAACATAATGATGCCCATAAATCGTCGTCAGGATGTTCTGCGGTATCGGCATCCGGCGTGTGCATCGGCTGTAATAAGCCTTTACCTTCGCAAACTACATTACCTTCCAGATCGTACATCACTACTTTTGTGCTCTGACTTCCGCCATCAATCCCTATGATGTATTTCTTCGACATGATTTTTCTCCTGTAATTTTTCTGGCTTACTTGCTGTTAGCCGTTGCGGGGGCGATATCAGCAGTACGAATTTTTTGGAACAGCAAAAAGGTAAAGACGATCACCATGCCGAGGGCCGCCATGCCCATCAGCCACATGTTGCGGTAGGCTTCTGCAGCGGGCAGGGTGTCCTGCCAGTGACCGATAATCGGGTAAACGAAGACATCCGGCAGGAATCCAATCACCGAACAAATACCTACCGTGGTACCCATAATGTAAGACGGTGTTCTCGCTTCGCCGGGGCAGGCCCAGTACAGCCCGCGTGAGGCGTAACAGGTGAATCCCAGTAGTAAAATCAGGCCAATCCCCATCGCGACCGATTGCGGGTTAGAGTTGGTAACGAGTAGGGCAGTCAGTGCCAGCAGGCCGATGATGGAAAGGATTTGGATCACGCGGGTAGGGGATTTCACTTTGCTGTAGGTGGTGATGATGCCGCCAAGTGGACCACACAGTGCGCGGAAGATTTTGTTGATCACAATCCCCATGTAGCTCGCCGCCACCAGCGACATGCCGTACATCTCGGTCAGATAGTTGGTGGAGTAACTCAGAATGGCGTAGATGGTGAAGACGCCAAAAATCACCATGCTGCAATACCAGGTGGTGCTGATGCGCAAAACGGCCAGGATGTCGCTAAGCTGGAATGACTGTTTTTCTTCGTTATTGGCACTGCGCAGGTTGTTGTTATCGCTAACAAAAAACCAGCACAGAATCCCCAATAAGATGTAAACCACACTGTAGATAATAATGACCGTTTTCAGGCTGGCGCTGTCATCCGGTGCAAAGCGAGAAAAGACCCACATGGTAAACACCGCCAGCGACATTACACCGACGCCGCGCAGCCCTTCCATCCAGCCCATGATCTTCCCTTGCTCGCTATGATCGCCAAGTAATGAGGCGGCTTTAATCGACACTGACCACAGCATTAAAATAGTGGTTATCGCAAAGGCGACCTGAATACAGAGCATTACCCAGAGTGGTGGATAGGTTGCCATTATCAGGCCCAGCAACCCGGTAATGATCATCGCGGAAGTAATCATTTTGCGGTGTGAAAATTTATCGGCAATAACGCCGCTGGGGGCATAAAGAATAATGGCCGCAATACCAAATGTACTCATTATTAAACCTATCTCGGTATTGCTGAATCCCATAAATTTCGCCATGGGAATTTGATAAATATAACGTAAATAAGCCAGATCAAAACTTACGCCGCCGCTAAAACTAATTATCGCGAGAGTTATCCAACGGCGATATGAGTTGTGTTGCATATCGTATTCCCATTTGTAATAGACAAAAAAAAGAGAAAAGTAAGCCGCCCTTTCAGGTGGATTACTTTTCTCAGGTCTCTAGTAATTGCGATAAGAAATAACATGGAAAGCAGAGATGTTGTGTGAGAGTAATCACGCTTCTGCTTTTTAAAACTATTTGATAATACGAACAGCACACTGTGATTACGATCACATTAGCAGTTATGCCCTTATGCTAAAAATTATCTCCAGTTACCAGAGATAATGAGAAAGGTAACTTCCCTCTCGCGGGGGAAGTTACCTTTCTTTTTTTTGCCTTACGGAAATTGGAGCTAACTATGTCAATCGAATCTCTCAATGCGTTCTCAATGGATTTTTTCTCCCTGAAAGGTAAAACAGCAATTGTTACCGGCGGGAATAGCGGTTTAGGTCAGGCATTTGCAATGGCGTTGGCCAAAGCTGGCGCAAATATTTTTATTCCAAGTTTTGTCAAAGATAACGGCGAAACAAAGGAAATGATTGAAAAACAGGGTGTTGAAGTGGACTTCATGCAGGTGGATATCACCGCAGAAGGCGCACCGCAGAAGATTATCGCTGCCTGCTGTGAGCGCTTCGGTACCGTCGATATTCTGGTTAACAATGCCGGTATTTGTAAGCTGAATAAAGTGCTGGACTTCGGTCGTGCCGACTGGGATCCAATGATTGATGTGAACCTGACCGCCGCATTCGAGTTAAGCTATGAAGCGGCAAAAATTATGATCCCGCAGAAAAGCGGTAAAATCATTAATATCTGTTCATTGTTCTCTTACTTAGGTGGACAATGGTCACCTGCATATTCTGCCACTAAACATGCTCTTGCCGGATTCACCAAAGCCTATTGCGATGAATTAGGTCAATATAATATTCAGGTAAATGGTATTGCCCCGGGATATTACGCTACCGATATCACTCTGGCGACCCGTAGTAATCCAGAAACTAACCAGCGCGTTCTTGATCATATTCCGGCAAACCGTTGGGGCGACACTCAGGATTTAATGGGCGCAGCCGTATTCCTCGCAAGTCCGGCATCGAATTATGTCAACGGACATTTATTAGTGGTCGATGGCGGTTATTTAGTGCGCTAATCCATAACGGTGGTTTCTGTTTTCTCTTATTAATGATTATTCCATTTTTATTATCAGGAAGGAATTACTATGTCTTTATCTCGCGCAGCGATTGTCGACCAGCTAAAGGAAATTGTTGGTGCAGATCGCGTAATTACCGATGAAACAGTATTAAAGAAGAACAGTATTGACCGTTTTCGTAAATTTCCGGATATTCATGGCATTTATACTTTGCCGATTCCGGCAGCGGTCGTAAAACTCGGTTCCACAGAACAAGTCTCCCGTGTGTTGAATTTTATGAATGCGCACAAAATTAATGGTGTGCCGCGTACCGGCGCTTCCGCCACCGAGGGGGGACTGGAAACCGTTGTGGAAAACTCGGTAGTGCTCGACGGCTCCGCCATGAATCAAATCATTAATATTGATATTGAGAATATGCAGGCCACGGCGCAATGTGGCGTTCCGCTGGAGGTGCTGGAAAACGCGTTGCGTGAAAAAGGTTACACCACAGGGCATTCTCCGCAATCAAAACCGCTGGCGCAGATGGGCGGCCTGGTAGCAACCCGCAGTATCGGGCAGTTCTCCACACTCTACGGCGCAATCGAAGATATGGTCGTTGGTCTGGAAGCAGTATTGGCTGATGGCACCGTCACACGCATTAAAAACGTGCCACGCCGCGCGGCTGGCCCGGACATTCGTCACATCATCATCGGCAACGAAGGTGCATTGTGCTATATTACTGAAGTAACAGTGAAAATCTTTAAATTCACCCCAGAAAACAACCTCTTCTACGGCTATATCCTGGAAGACATGAAAACCGGCTTCAACATCCTGCGTGAAATCATGGTGGAAGGTTATCGTCCGTCGATCGCTCGTTTGTATGACGCTGAAGATGGCACCCAACACTTCACCCATTTTGCCGACGGAAAATGTGTGCTGATCTTTATGGCTGAAGGTAACCCTCGCATTGCGAAGGCAACGGGCGAAGGGATTGCGGAAATTGTTGCCCGCTACCCGCAATGCCAGCGAGTGGACAGCAAACTGATCGAAACCTGGTTTAATCACCTGAACTGGGGACCAGATAAAGTGGCTGCCGAACGTGTACAGATCCTCAAAACTGGCAACATGGGCTTTACCACCGAAGTGTCCGGCTGCTGGAGCTGCATCCACGAAATCTACGAAAGCGTTATTAACCGTATTCGTACCGAGTTCCCGCACGCCGACGACATCACCATGCTGGGCGGTCACTCCTCTCATAGCTACCAGAACGGCACCAACATGTACTTCGTCTACGACTACAACGTCGTTGACTGTAAGCCGGAAGAGGAAATCGACAAGTACCACAATCCGCTCAACAAAATCATCTGCGAAGAAACTATTCGCCTCGGTGGTTCGATGGTGCACCACCACGGCATTGGTAAACATCGCGTTCACTGGAGCAAGCTGGAACACGGCAGCGCGTGGGCGTTGCTGGAAGGGCTGAAAAAGCAGTTCGATCCTAACGGCATTATGAATACGGGTACTATCTATCCGATTGAAAAATAATGTGTCAGGCAGCGTCCCGTGATGTCGGGGCGTTGCCTTTTCGGCTTCTCAACCGGGAAGCCGTTCTTATTACCGGACAATGAAGGGGTAAAGATGAACACTTCACCGGTGCGAATGGATGATTTACCACTTAACCGTTTTCACTGCCGCATTGCTGCGCTCACTTTCGGTGCGCACCTGACCGACGGTTATGTCCTCGGCGTCATTGGTTACGCCATTATTCAGCTTACTCCAGCCATGCAACTGACGCCGTTTATGGCGGGTATGATTGGCGGCTCGGCGTTACTTGGCCTGTTTATCGGCAGCCTGGTTTTGGGGTGGATCTCCGACCATATTGGGCGACAAAAAATCTTCACCTTCAGTTTTTTGCTGATTACGCTTGCTTCGTTTTTACAATTTTTTGCCACCACGCCAGAGCATCTTATTGGACTGCGCATTTTGATTGGCATTGGTCTGGGAGGCGATTACTCAGTCGGTCACACCTTGCTGGCTGAATTTTCCCCGCGCCGCCATCGCGGTATTTTGCTGGGCGCGTTCAGCGTGGTGTGGACCGTAGGCTATGTGTTGGCAAGTATTGCCGGACATCACTTTATTTCAGAAAGCCCTGAAGCCTGGCGCTGGTTGCTGGCATCGGCAGCTCTGCCCGCGTTGTTGATTACGTTATTACGCTGGGGAACGCCAGAATCGCCACGCTGGCTACTTCGCCAGGGACGTTTTGCAGAAGCTCACGCTATCGTACATCGCTATTTTGGTCCCCATGTTTTATTGGGCGATGAAGTGGCAGCGGCGACCCATAAACACATCAAAACCTTGTTCTCTTCGCGCTACTGGCGGCGCACGGCGTTTAACAGCGTCTTCTTTGTCTGCCTCGTAATCCCATGGTTTGTGATTTATACCTGGCTGCCGACCATTGCCCAAACTATTGGTCTGGAAGATGCGCTGACCGCCAGTCTGATGCTTAATGCGTTGTTAATTGTTGGCGCGCTGCTGGGATTAGTTCTGACGCACTTGCTGGCACATCGCAAATTTTTGCTGGGAAGTTTTTTGCTGCTGGCGGCAACGCTGGTAGTGATGGCCTGTTTGCCTTCCGGCGGTTCATTAACGCTGCTGCTTTTTGTTCTCTTCAGCACCACCATTTCGGCGGTCAGTAATCTGGTGGGCATTTTGCCTGCGGAAAGTTTTCCTACTGACATTCGCTCGCTGGGCGTCGGTTTTGCCACTGCCATGAGTCGACTTGGCGCGGCGGTAAGTACGGGTCTGCTGCCGTGGATTCTGGCGCAGTGGGGGATGCAAGTTACCTTATTGATCCTGGCGGCAGTGTTGTTAGTTGGTTTTGTCGTGACCTGGCTATGGGCACCAGAAACTAAAGCCCTCCCGCTGGTGGCGGCGGGAAATGTATGAGGTGCGAATGAACATACTGTTAGCGTTTAAAGCCGAACCGGATGCCGGGATGCTGGCGGAAAAAGAGTGGCTGGCGGCGGCTCAGGGTAATAGCGGACCGGATGTTTCGCTACTGCGAAGTTTACTCGGTGCTGATGAACAGGCCGCTGCCGCGCTGCTGTTGGCGCAGAGAAAAAATGGCACGCCGATGACTTTAACCGCGTTGAGCATAGGCGATGAACGGGCGTTGCACTGGCTGCGCTATCTCATGGCTCTTGGGTTTGAGAAAGTTGTATTGCTGGAGACGGCGGCAGATCTGCGCTTTGCGCCGGAATTTGTCGCCTGGCATATTGGCGAATGGCAGCGCCAGAATCCGCTGGATCTGCTAATTACCGGCTGCCAAAGCAGCGAAGGACAAAATGGGCAAACGCCATTTTTGCTGGCGGAAATGCTGGGCTGGCCCTGTTTCACCCAGGTGGAGCGTTTCACTCTCAACGCGCCGTTTATCACCCTCGAACAGCGTACTGAAAATGGGCTGCGCTGTTGTCGTGTCCGCTTGCCCGCGGTGATTGCTGTGCGCCAGTGTGGCGAAGTGGCCTTGCCAGTACCGGGAATGCGCCAGCGTATGACGGCGGGGAAAGCGGAAATTATCCGCAAAACTGTTGCTGCTGAATCGCCAGCGATGCAGTGCCTGCAACTGGCAAGGCCAGAGCAACGACGCAGAGCGACGCTGATTGATGGGCAAACGGTAGCAGAAAAAGCGCAAAAGCTATGGCAGGACTATTTACGCCAAAGGATGCAGCCATGAATATCGCAATTGTGACAATAAATCAGGAACATGCCGCAATAGCGGGCTGGCTGGCGGAGCAGGATTTCAGCGGCAGCACACTAACGCACTGGCAAATCGAGCCGCAGCCGATGGTCGCGGAACAGGTGCTGGATGCGCTGGTAGAACAGTGGCAGCGAACGCCTGTGGACGTTGTTCTCTTTCCGCCGGGAACGTTTGGTGATGAACTGTCGACCCGGCTGGCCTGGCGTTTACATGGTGCAAGCATCTGCCAGGTGACTTCGTTAGATATTCCAACCGTAAGCGTGCGCAAATCCCACTGGGGAAATGCGCTAACGGCGACGTTGCAAACAGAAAAACGCCCGCTATGTCTTTCGCTGGCACGTCAGGTGGGAGCAGCGAAAAACACCACGTTGCCCTCTGGTATGCAGCAACTGAACATTGTTCCCGGGGCGCTTCCCGACTGGCTGGTTAGCACAGAGGATCTTAAAAATGTTATCCGCGATCCATTAGCTGAGGCCAGACGGGTGCTGGTAGTGGGGCAGGGCGGCGAGGCAGATAGCCATGACATCGCTACGCTGGCTGAAAAGCTGGGGGCAGAAGTGGGCTACAGTCGGGCGCGAGTGATGAACGGTGGCTTTGAAGCCGAAAAGGTCATTGGCATTTCCGGGCATTTGTTGGCGCCAGATGTTTGCATTGTGGCGGGCGCATCCGGTGCGGCAGCGTTAATGGCGGGCGTACGTAATAGTAAGTTTGTGGTGGCGATTAATCATGACGCCAGCGCGGCGGTATTTTCGCAGGCAGATGTTGGTGTGGTAGATGACTGGAAAGCCGTGCTGGAGGCACTGGTGACAAACATTCACGCAGATTGCCAATAACGTACAGCCGGATGCGGCGTGGACGGGGGCCAGGCTCGGGACTTGTAGGCCTGATAAGACGCGTCAATCGTCGCATCAGGCGCTGAATGCCGGATTTGGCGTGCAGCCTACAAATCACACAAATTCAATTCGTTACGATTATCCCGTCAAAGCAATTTTTTTGCTAACGTCCAGACCCCGGTATTCGTGGTGGAAAGCGCCACCACACCCGCGTTAATCGCATTACGCGCATCTTCTTCATCGCACACCAACCCACCAGCAATCAGCGGTTGGCGGATTTTCTCCGTCACCCAGCCCAGCACTTTGGGCATACAGCCTGGGAGGATCTCAATACAATCTGGGTTCGATTGCGCAACCTGCTTATCAATGTTGTGAAACGAAATCGAATCGACAATAAACAGGCGATGAATACAGAAAAAACCTTCCGCTCTTGCCGCTTTCAGCATCGATGCTTTCGTGCTGATAATGCCGTCCGCTTCGGTCACCAGTTTCAGAAACTGAATCACCACTTCTTTGTTCGATGCACCTTCCAGCAAATCGACATGAATAAAGGCATATTTCCCGGCGTTCTTAATCTTTTTAACGATATGGCTGATGGTGCAGATATTGCCGTACAACACGGAAATAAACTGGCATTCAGAATCGATTGCCAGTTGCAGGCTGGCATTATCTTTAACGGCAGCAATCACCGGATTCTGGCGGAGCAGGTGTAAGAGGGACATAAATTATCCTTATTATTTATCCAAAGCGGTAGGTGATGCCGAATCCGGAAGGCGGATAGCGCCACTGTTGTAGTGTTTTTTCGTCGCACAGCAAACGGCAGGTTCCGCACTCAAGGCAACCGCGATAATCAACACGCAAGTCCCCTTCCGGCGTGAGCGAAAAAAGACCTGCCGGACAGGCGTTAATCAATCGTTCTGCCGTCTGACGCTCAACGGAGTCAGCCGGAACAATGTGCGGCGCATCAGCAACGCGCCAGAGATTACGGGCTACAGACATCGCAGACTCCTGATAACATCGCCCGCCAGATGCCACAGGCCATGACGACGTATATGACGCCAGAGTAACTGGCGCAGCGGCGGAACAGGTTTATCCCCCTGATCCCATAAATCACGGGAAATATCCTGCATTAACGCAGGCCACGCACGGTACCATCCCGGGCGTTGCAAAAGCGCCGGAACATGCTGATAACGTTGTAGAACATCCCACAGCTGACTGCGTTCTATGTTTTGATGATAAAGCGGAAACAGATTTTGCGGCTCGCGGTGCTGGCAGGCGCTTATCAGCGTTTGTGCCGCCGCCTGTGCGCCAGTCAGCGCCATATCCATGCCGCGTACGGAAATTCCGGTATTGACGCAACTGCGTAACGCATCGCCCACCAGTAGCCAGCCGTTACCGGCGTATTGCACCGGCATACTGTGCAGGCCACCTTCTGGCACCAGATGCGCGCCATACTCCAGCGATTCCGTGTTTTTGATAAGCGGGTGCACTGCTGGATGCGTTTTAAAGCGGGCCAGCAGCTCGCTTGCCGGAACACGACTTTGCGTAAGGGAAGAGAGCGGGCAAACAATCCCTAACGAGAGCGTTTGTTGATTAGTATAAAGAAATGCGCCGCCGGGCAAGTCATCACAGATTTCGCCGCTGAACAGCAACGCTGCGCCTTCGTTATTCTCCAGATGAAAACGTTCTTCAATAGCGGATGGTTCCAGCGCCAGCACTTCTTTGATTCCTAACGCCATTGATTCGCCAGCAGGGCGGGTAACTAATCCGTGGCGTTCCGCCAGGAGGCTATTGGCACCTTCTGCCAGGACGACATAACGGGTGCGGAGAATATCGTCACCACAGATAACGCCACACACTCTGCCGTTTTCTTCATACAGCGCATCTACCGTCGCACCAGGGATACACTCGACACCTTCTTTTTCGGCTTCGGCAACCAGCCACGGATCGAATCGCGGGCGTAACACGCTCCATGACTCGCCGTTGGGCAGTAAGCTGGAAAATCTTGTGGCGCCATCTGGTGTTAATAAAGAAAGGCTTTCGTGGGTGATGCGACGCTCAAGGGGCGCGGTCAGATGAAATTGCGGGAGGAGTTCAGCGAGCGCATGGGTATATAAACGCCCGCCGGAAAGGTTTTTACTGCCGGGAATTTCAGCGCGTTCCAGTAACAGAACGGACAAACCTGCCCGCGCGCAACGTAAAGCACAAGCGGTGCCTGCTATACCCGCACCGATGATAATAATGTCGCAGTCATCTTCCATGGTGTGCTCCAGATATCCTGAGCGCAACACCCTAACATAGCGTTACTTAAGGGAAATTGACCGCCGACACACTCTTATCATTCGCCGCGATAGATACAGCCTGCAGTGCAGGTTTCTTTCACCATCACCGCACTTAATAGCGGCACAACGGGTTTAACTTGATCCCAAATCCATTTTGCTAAAACTTCGCTGGTTGGGTTTTCCAGACCGGGTATATCATTGAGGTAATAGTGGTCGAGGCGATCGTAGGTTGGTTTAAACGCCGCTTTCAGTTCAGCGAAATCGATAATCCAGCCCGTATGCGGATCGACTTCCCCTGTGATTTCCAGGCGCACCATAAAAGAATGCCCGTGTAAGCGCCCGCACTTATGTCCCTGTGGGACGTGCGGCAGACGGTGAGCGGCTTCGAAGGTGAAATCTTTAAATAACGTGGTGGACATCATAATTTCTCTACAGGACGATAAAACCGCCGTAGAGTACCGGAAAGCCTGTTTTTTCGCATTACTAAAAACGGGTTTGTTGCGCAAAATGACCGATTTAACTTAATTGCGGTCGATATTTATTTATTTTTCATTGAGTTAATAAATCTATTTTGTTGTTAAAGACTATTGCTAAAACAGGTTAGTCGATTTGGTTATTAGTTATCGCTATCCCGTCTTTAATCCACCCCCTTCGCGCCGTTAACCTTACCTTCTCTTCTGTTTTATGGGCGCTGACAGGGCCGATAAACAGCTTTGCTTACTGGAACATAACGACGCATGACGACACAGGTCCCACCTTCCGCTTTGCTTCCGCTGAACCCGGAGCAACTGGCACGCCTCCAGGCGGCCACGACCGATTTAACGCCCACCCAGCTTGCCTGGGTTTCTGGCTATTTCTGGGGCGTGCTCAATCAGCAGCCTGCTACGCTTGCAGCGACGCCAGCGCCCGCCGCAGAAATGCCGGGTATTACTATTATCTCCGCTTCGCAAACCGGCAATGCGCGTCGGGTCGCCGAAGCGTTACGCGATGACTTATTAGCGGTAAAACTGAACGTTAAGCTGGTGAACGCGGGCGACTATAAATTCAAACAAATCGCCAGCGAAAAACTGCTTATCGTGGTGACGTCAACACAAGGGGAAGGGGAACCGCCGGAAGAAGCCGTCGCGCTGCATAAGTTTCTGTTCTCCAAAAAAGCGCCGAAGCTGGAAAACACCGCGTTTGCCGTGTTTAGCCTTGGCGATAGCTCTTATGAATTTTTCTGCCAGTCCGGGAAAGATTTCGACAGCAAGCTGGCGGAACTGGGCGGTGAACGCCTGCTCGATCGCGTTGATGCGGATGTGGAATACCAGGCCGCTGCCAGCGAGTGGCGCGCCCGCGTGGTTGATGCGCTTAAATCGCGCGCGCCTGTCGCAGCACCTTCACAATCCGTCGCTACTGGCGCGCTAAATGAAATCCACACCAGCCCGTACAGCAAAGACGCGCCGCTGGTGGCTAGCCTTTCGGTTAACCAGAAAATTACCGGGCGTAACTCTGAAAAAGACATTCGTCATATCGAAATTGACTTAGGCGACTCAGGCCTGCGTTACCAGCCGGGTGACGCGCTGGGCGTCTGGTATCAGAACGATCCGGCACTGGTGAAAGAACTTGTCGAACTGCTGTGGCTGAAAGGCGATGAACCTGTCACCGTTGAGGGCAAAACCCTGCCGTTGAATGAGGCGCTACAGTGGCACTTCGAACTGACCGTCAACACCGCCAATATCGTTGAGAACTACGCTACCTTAACGCGCAGCGAAACGCTGCTGCCGCTGGTGGGCGATAAAGCGAAGTTGCAGCATTACGCCGCGACCACGCCGATTGTCGACATGGTGCGTTTCTCTCCGGCACAGCTGGATGCCGAAGCGCTGATTAATCTGCTGCGCCCGCTGACCCCGCGCCTGTATTCCATCGCCTCCTCGCAGGCGGAAGTCGAGAACGAAGTACACGTCACCGTTGGCGTGGTGCGTTACGACGTGGAAGGCCGCGCCCGTGCCGGTGGTGCCTCCAGCTTCCTCGCGGACCGCGTGGAAGAAGAGGGCGAAGTCCGCGTCTTTATCGAACATAACGACAACTTCCGCCTGCCCGCTAACCCGGAAACCCCGGTGATTATGATTGGCCCAGGTACCGGTATTGCGCCGTTCCGCGCCTTTATGCAGCAACGCGCCGCTGACGAAGCGCCAGGTAAAAACTGGCTGTTCTTTGGCAATCCGCATTTTACGGAAGACTTCCTGTATCAGGTGGAGTGGCAGCGCTACGTCAAAGAGGGTGTGCTGACGCGGATCGATCTCGCCTGGTCGCGCGATCAAAAAGAAAAAGTTTACGTACAAGACAAACTGCGCGAACAGGGCGCGGAGCTGTGGCGCTGGATCAATGACGGTGCCCACATTTATGTCTGCGGCGACGCTAATCGCATGGCGAAAGACGTTGAGCAGGCACTTCTGGAAGTGATTGCCGAATTTGGTGGCATGGACACCGAAGCGGCGGATGAATTTTTAAGTGAGCTGCGCGTAGAGCGCCGTTATCAGCGAGATGTCTACTAATGAGCGAAAAACATCCAGGGCCTTTAGTGGTCGAAGGAAAACTGACAGACGCCGAGCGCATGAAGCTTGAGAGCAACTACCTGCGCGGCACCATTGCTGAAGATTTAAATGACGGCCTGACCGGTGGGTTTAAGGGCGATAACTTCCTGCTGATCCGCTTCCACGGCATGTATCAGCAGGATGACCGCGACATCCGCGCCGAACGTGCTGAACAGAAGCTGGAGCCGCGCCACGCGATGATGCTGCGCTGCCGTTTGCCTGGCGGTGTTATCACCACCAAACAGTGGCAGGCGATCGACAAATTTGCGGTGGAAAACACCATTTACGGTAGCATCCGCCTGACCAACCGTCAGACGTTCCAGTTCCACGGTATTCTGAAAAAGAACGTCAAACCTGCACACCAGATGCTGCACTCGGTTGGTCTGGATGCGTTAGCCACCGCCAACGACATGAACCGTAACGTGCTGTGCACCTCGAACCCGTTCGAGTCGCAGCTGCATGCGGAAGCCTATGAATGGGCGAAGAAAATCTCTGAACATCTGCTGCCGCGTACTCGCGCTTACGCGGAGATCTGGCTCGATCAGGAAAAAGTCGCCACCACCGATGAAGAACCGATCCTCGGTCAGACCTACCTGCCGCGTAAGTTTAAAACCACGGTAGTGATCCCGCCGCAGAACGATATCGATCTGCATGCCAACGACATGAACTTCGTGGCGATCGCTGAAAACGGCAAGCTGGTGGGCTTTAACCTGTTGGTGGGCGGTGGGCTTTCCATGGAGCACGGTAACAAGAAAACCTACGCCCGCACGGCGAGCGAGTTTGGCTATCTGCCGCTGGAGCATACGCTGGCGGTGGCGGAAGCCGTCGTGACAACTCAGCGTGACTGGGGTAACCGAACCGATCGTAAAAATGCCAAAACCAAATACACGCTGGAGCGCGTGGGTGTTGAGACGTTTAAAGCGGAAGTGGAACGTCGCGCGGGGATCAAATTTGAACCGATCCGTCCGTATGAGTTTACCGGACGCGGTGATCGTATTGGCTGGGTTAAGGGCATTGATGATAACTGGCATCTGACGCTGTTTATCGAAAATGGTCGCATCCTTGATTATCCTGGGCGTCCGCTGAAAACCGGCTTGCTGGAGATCGCGAAGATCCACAAAGGCGATTTCCGCATTACGGCGAACCAGAATCTGATCATCGCCGGTGTACCGGAAAGTGAGAAAGCGAAGATCGAGAAGATCGTCAAAGAGAGCGGGTTGATGAATGCCGTCACGCCGCAGCGTGAAAACTCAATGGCTTGCGTGTCATTCCCGACTTGCCCGCTGGCGATGGCGGAAGCGGAGCGTTTCCTGCCGTCGTTTATCGATAACATCGATAATTTAATGGCGAAACATGGCATTAGCGATGAGCATATCGTGATGCGTGTAACAGGCTGCCCGAACGGTTGTGGTCGCGCGATGCTGGCGGAAGTGGGTCTGGTGGGTAAAGCGCCGGGTCGCTACAACCTGCATCTTGGCGGCAACCGCATGGGGACACGTATCCCACGGATGTATAAAGAAAACATCTCCGAGCCGGAAATCCTGGCGTCGCTTGATGAACTGATAGGGCGCTGGGCGAAAGAGCGTGAAGCGGGTGAAGGCTTCGGCGACTTTACGGTGCGTGCGGGCATCATTCGCCCGGTGCTCGACCCGGCGCGCGATTTGTGGGATTAACCATCAGCCCGGTCTTGTAGGCCTGATAAGACGCGCCAGCGTCGCATCAGGCAAGTTGGCACCTTTTGCCGGATGCGGCGTAAACGCCTTATCCGGCCTACGGTTGAGCCCGGTTTTGTAGGCCTGATAAGACGCGCCAGCGTCGCATCAGGCAAGTTGGCACCTTTGCCGGATGCGGCGTAAACGCCTTATCCGACCTACGGTTGAGCCCGGTCTTGTAGGCCTGATAAGACGCGTCAGCGTCGCATCAGGCAAGGCAAACAGTGAGGAACTTATGCCCAAACTCGATCTAAACACCCTGAACGAACTGCCAAAGGTAGACCGGATTCTGGCGCTGGCCCAAACTAACGCCGAACTGGAAAAACTGGACGCTGAAGGCCGCGTTGCCTGGGCACTGGATAATCTGCCCGGTGAATATGTGCTTTCTTCCAGCTTCGGCATTCAGGCGGCGGTGAGCCTGCATCTGGTGAATCAGATTCACCCGGACATTCCGGTGATCCTCACCGATACCGGTTATCTGTTCCCGGAAACTTACCGCTTTATTGACGAGTTAACGGACAAACTCAAGCTCAACCTGAAAGTGTACCGTGCTACCGAAAGCGCCGCCTGGCAGGAAGCGCGCTACGGTAAACTGTGGGAGCAGGGCGTTGAAGGCATTGAAAAATACAATGACATCAACAAAGTTGAACCGATGAACCGGGCGCTGAAAGAACTGAATGCGCAAACCTGGTTTGCTGGCCTGCGCCGCGAACAATCCGGCAGCCGCGCTAATTTGCCAGTACTGGCTATCCAGCGTGGTGTATTTAAAGTGCTGCCGATTATCGACTGGGATAACCGAACTATTTATCAGTACCTGCAAAAACATGGCCTGAAATATCACCCATTATGGGATGAAGGATATTTATCTGTAGGAGATACCCATACAACCCGTAAATGGGAACCGGGCATGGCGGAAGAAGAAACGCGTTTCTTTGGCTTAAAAAGGGAATGTGGGCTTCACGAAGGGTAATAAATCGGTACCGTTAATAAGCGCCCCTGTCGGAAACGATGGGGGCGTATTTATTTTGCGAGCAGCATTCCTGCTTTTAAACGTGAATGTAGCAAGGGGAATCTACAGGCATAGAATGGCGTCGGGTGCTTGAGGCTGTCTGGCGTTAAGCATTCGCGAGGTTCCAGATGGACAAAAGCCCCAGGCGATATTTCTATCAACCTGAGGCCTACGTTCGAACCTAAGCAATTCGGATGTTAGTCTCTTCTTTGCAGGGAGGCAAGACATGCTGACAAAATATGCCCTTGTGGCAATCATCGTACTGTGTTTTACAGTACTGGGATTCACGCTGATGGTAGGCGACTCGTTGTGTGAGTTGAGTATCAGAGAACGTGGTATGGAGTTTAAGGCAGTTCTCGCTTACGAATCGAAGAAGTAGCCACCACGCGGGGGTAAAACCCCGCGTATTGAATTGTTAAAGTTTGGCCTCCTGCACCCCTTTTTTATTCTCTGTTCCAGGTGGCATTGATTTCCTGCAGGCACGGGAGTAATCATTTCAACCCCATCAAGACGCCTTCGCCAGCTCCTTCACCAACGGTAACATTATCCGCATAACATCACGGCAGCGGCGTTCTATTCTTCCAGGAAGTGCCTTATCTATATGCTGTTGATTATCCAGTCTTACGTCATGCCAGCTATTTCCCGCAGGGAATGCGGCTGTTTTTGCTCGTTGCTGATAACCATCCTTATTCCCAAGATTCCAGTTTGTCGCTTCCACCGAAAGTACAGCAATGCCCGCTTTGTCGAATATTTCTGCGTCATTACAACACCCAGTGCCTTTCGGATAGTTTTTATTCAAACCTGGATTTGTGGTGGCGGCAATTCCGTGACTGCGGGCAATTGCCAGCGCCCGGTCGCGCGTTAATTTCCTTACTGCTTCAGGTGTTTTTACGCCACTGTTGAAATACAGCTTATCGCCAACAATCAGATTATCGAGGTTAATCACCAATAAAGTATTTTTCTTTTCGGTATCACTCATGCGCTTGAGTAAATTCTCAGCACCTAATTTCCCTTCCTCTTCACCACTGGTGGCAATAAAACGAATCCCATACTCAGTCGGAATATCTTTCAGGCGTTCAGCCAGCTCCAGCATGACACCTAAACCTGCGGCATTATCATCCATTCCTTGTAACGTCAGCCCGCCGAGATTGGCATCTGCATCTGCGTCGCTCTGCGGGGCATAGGTATCCAGATGCGCCATAATGATGATCTGCTGCGGCGCTTTGCCTTCATGAGCGGCAATCACCGTACTTCCCGTCACGTTGTGCCAGTTTTTGCGGTTATCGCGTGCGGTATAAATATATCGGCTATTAAATGTTCGAATATCACTGCGGTAACCCATTTGCTGAAACTGTTGCCGAATATAATCGGCAGATAACATTTCTGCGGGTGTTCCGGTCATTCGTCCCGGAAAGAAAGTGGCAATATGTCGCGCCTGTGTATTGGCAAAATCACCAGGTTTAGGTGATGAGGCGTAAACGGGGAGAATAAAGCATACGCCGAGCGCCAGGGCAGCGGTACGGTGGCGCAATGCGGAAAACATAGTGAGTCCTTAAATACCATGCAAAATTTTTACCGCCATAGTATGAAACTGCCGCTGCGCTAAAACAATTTCAAATCTTCCTAAACGCCCGAAATTCGGTAGCTTAAGCACTTTTTGATATTTGCTTTGCCAAAGCGTTATTCCGTTAAGGAACTACTCATTCCAATTGGTAATTTCATTCGTTCTCCTGCGCTCCCTATAGTCGAAACATCTGATGGCAAGAAAATAGCGGTATTGCAAAGGAACGGTTATGGATCAAAAACGACTTACCCACCTACGACAGCTGGAGGCGGAAAGCATCCACATCATTCGCGAGGTGGCGGCAGAATTCTCAAATCCGGTGATGCTCTACTCCATCGGCAAAGATTCCAGCGTCATGCTGCATCTGGCGCGCAAGGCGTTTTATCCTGGTACGCTGCCGTTCCCACTGCTGCATGTCGATACCGGCTGGAAATTCCGCGAGATGTATGAGTTCCGCGATCGTACGGCGAAAGCTTACGGCTGCGAGTTGCTGGTACATAAAAACCCGGAAGGCGTGGCGATGGGGATTAACCCGTTCGTGCACGGCAGCGCCAAACATACCGACATTATGAAAACCGAAGGTTTGAAACAGGCTCTGAACAAATACGGTTTTGATGCCGCCTTCGGTGGCGCACGTCGCGATGAAGAGAAGTCCCGCGCCAAAGAACGAATCTACTCTTTCCGTGACCGATTTCATCGCTGGGATCCGAAAAACCAGCGTCCGGAGTTGTGGCACAACTATAACGGGCAGATCAACAAAGGCGAAAGCATCCGCGTCTTCCCGCTCTCTAACTGGACCGAGCAGGATATCTGGCAATACATCTGGCTGGAAAATATCGACATTGTTCCACTGTATCTCGCCGCTGAACGTCCGGTTCTGGAACGCGACGGTATGTTGATGATGATTGATGACAACCGTATCGACCTGCAACCGGGCGAAGTGATTAAAAAACGGATGGTGCGCTTCCGCACGCTGGGCTGCTGGCCGCTGACCGGTGCGGTTGAGTCGAATGCACAAACGCTGCCGGAGATCATCGAAGAGATGCTGGTTTCCACCACCAGTGAACGTCAGGGGCGCGTGATTGACCGCGACCAGGCAGGCTCTATGGAGCTGAAAAAACGTCAGGGGTATTTTTAAGATGAACACCGCACTTGCACAACAAATCGCCAATGAAGGCGGCGTCGAAGCCTGGATGATTGCGCAACAACATAAAAGCCTGCTGCGTTTTCTGACCTGTGGTAGCGTCGATGACGGCAAAAGTACCCTGATTGGTCGCCTGCTGCACGATACCCGCCAAATCTACGAAGATCAGCTCTCATCGCTGCATAACGACAGTAAACGTCACGGCACCCAGGGCGAAAAACTGGATCTGGCGCTGCTGGTGGACGGCCTGCAAGCGGAACGCGAACAGGGCATCACAATCGATGTGGCTTATCGCTATTTCTCCACCGAGAAGCGTAAATTTATTATCGCCGATACCCCTGGGCACGAGCAGTACACCCGCAATATGGCGACTGGCGCGTCAACGTGTGAGCTGGCGATCTTATTGATCGACGCCCGTAAAGGCGTGCTCGATCAAACCCGTCGTCACAGTTTTATCTCCACGCTGTTGGGGATCAAACATCTGGTCGTAGCGATCAACAAAATGGATCTGGTGGATTACAGTGAAGAGACATTCACCCGCATTCGTGAAGACTACCTGACTTTTGCCGAACAATTGCCGGGCAATCTGGATATTCGCTTTGTGCCGCTCTCTGCGCTGGAAGGCGACAATGTAGCTTCGCAAAGTGAAAGAATGCCGTGGTACAGCGGCCCAACATTACTTGAAGTGCTGGAAACCGTGGAGATTCAGCGAGTGGTTGATGCCCAGCCGATGCGCTTCCCGGTTCAGTACGTTAACCGCCCTAATCTCGATTTTCGTGGCTACGCCGGAACGCTGGCTTCCGGCAGCGTGCAAGTCGGGCAACGTGTCAAAGTGCTGCCCTCTGGCGTGGCGTCAAATATCGCGCGGATCGTCACTTTTGATGGCGATCGCGAAGAAGCTTTTGCTGGAGAAGCGATCACCCTGGTGCTGACGGACGAGATCGACATCAGCCGTGGCGATCTGCTGCTGACAGCAGATGAAGCGTTACCGGCGGTGCAGAGCGCGTCAGTTGATGTGGTATGGATGGCGGAGCAACCGCTTTCCCCTGGGCAGAGTTACGACATCAAAATCGCCGGTAAGAAGACGCGCGCCCGCGTTGATGGTATTCACTATCAGGTTGATATTAATAACCTTACCCAACGCGAAGTTGAAAACCTGCCACTGAATGGGATCGGCCTCGTGGATCTCACCTTTGACGAGCCGTTGGTGTTAGATCGTTATCAACAAAATCCGGTGACGGGTGGGCTGATTTTTATCGATCGCCTGAGCAACGTGACTGTTGGTGCCGGTATGGTGCATGAGCCGAAATACGAGGCCGCCGTTGCGCCGTCGGAATTTAGCGCATTCGAGCTGGAGCTGAATGCGTTAGTACGCCGCCACTTCCCGCACTGGGGAGCGCGCGATTTACTGGGAGGTAAATGATGGCGCTGCATGACGAAAACGTCGTCTGGCATAGCCATCCGGTTACTGCACAACAACGCGAGCACCACCACGGTCATCGAGGTGTTGTGCTGTGGTTTACCGGCCTCTCTGGTTCCGGTAAATCAACGGTCGCGGGGGCGCTGGAGGAGGCGTTACATAAACTTGGCGTCAGTACATATTTACTGGATGGCGACAATGTCCGCCACGGTTTATGCAGCGATCTCGGTTTTAGCGATGCCGATCGCAAAGAAAATATCCGTCGGGTCGGTGAGGTGGCGAATTTAATGGTCGAAGCCGGACTGGTGGTGCTGACGGCGTTTATCTCACCACACCGCGCCGAACGGCAGATGGTTCGCGAACGTGTAGGAGAAGGGCGGTTTATCGAAGTGTTTGTCGATACGCCGCTGGCGATTTGTGAGTCTCGCGATCCAAAAGGCTTATATAAAAAAGCACGCGCTGGTGAACTGCGTAACTTTACCGGAATAGATTCCGTTTACGAAGCGCCTGAATCGGCAGAAATTCATCTCAATGGTGAACAATTAGTAACAAATTTGGTTCAGCAATTATTAGATCTACTGAGACAGAACGATATTATCAGATCCTGAGACACCACCGGGTTTTCATGCCCGGTTCGTCAAAGTAACAGGATCTGATATGCGTAATAGCCATAACATTACACTAACAAATAGTGATAGCCTTACCGAGGATGAAGAAACCACATGGTCGCTACCAGGGGCCGTGGTCGGTTTTGTGTCCTGGCTGTGTGCACTGGCGATTCCGATGTTGATTTATGGCTCTAACACGCTGTTTTTCTTTATCTACACCTGGCCTTTCTTTCTGGCGCTGATGCCTGTTGCGGTGGTGGTAGGTATTGCGCTGCATTCCTTGATGGACGGGAAATTACGCTACAGTATTGTTTTCACTTTTATCACCGTTGGCATTATGTTTGGTGCACTGTTTATGTGGTTGTTGGGCTAATCTGTTCTTTCCTGTTCATTCTGTCCATAATTCAAACCGTAACCAATAATGAGATTATGTTCTGCGCGCCCTGGGTATACGTAACAGTGGACAAATGTGGTACATTTGCCCGCGTTGTCGCGGTATCCCCAACAGAGGATGTAGAGTCGTCTTCGGATGCATGGGATGAGGATGCCGTTTTTCAGGGGGCAGGATGGGTAAACTAACGCTGCTGTTGCTGGCTATTCTGGTCTGGCTACAGTATTCGCTGTGGTTCGGTAAGAACGGTATACATGACTATACCCGCGTCAATGATGATGTGGCGGCACAGCAAGCTACAAACGCGAAACTTAAAGCGCGAAACGATCAGCTTTTTGCCGAAATTGACGATCTCAATGGCGGCCAGGAGGCGCTCGAAGAGCGTGCGCGTAATGAACTCAGCATGACCAGGCCGGGCGAAACTTTTTATCGTCTGGTGCCTGACGCGTCGAAGCGCGCGCAGTCTGCGGGGCAAAACAATCGATAAATCAGCCCAGGAATTAACATGGCAACCACTCATTTGGATGTTTGCGCCGTGGTTCCGGCGGCCGGATTTGGCCGCCGAATGCAAACGGAATGTCCTAAGCAATATCTCTCAATCGGTAATAAAACCATTCTTGAACACTCGGTGCATGCGCTGCTGGCGCATCCCCGGGTGACGCGTGTCGTCATTGCAATAAGCCCTGGCGATAACCGCTTTGCTCAACTTCCTCTGGCGAATCATCCGCAAATCACCGTTGTTGCTGGTGGTGAAGAGCGTGCTAATTCCGTGCTGGCAGGTCTGAATGCCGCTGGCGATGCGCAGTGGGTGTTAGTGCATGACGCCGCTCGCCCTTGTCTGCATCAGGATGACCTCGCGCGCCTGTTGGCGTTGAGCGAAACCAGCCGCACGGGAGGGATCCTCGCCGCGCCGGTGCGCGATACGATGAAGCGCGCCGAGCCAGGCAAAAATGCCATTGCTCACACCGTTGATCGCAACGGCTTATGGCACGCGCTTACGCCGCAATTTTTCCCTCGTGAGCTGTTACATGACTGCCTGACACGCGCTTTAAATGAAGGCGCTACCATTACTGACGAAGCCTCAGCGCTGGAATACTGCGGTTTTCATCCGCAGCTTGTCGAAGGCCGAGCGGATAACATTAAAGTCACGCGCCCGGAAGATTTGGCGCTTGCCGAGTTTTACCTCACCCGAACCATCCATCAGGAGAATACATAATGCGAATTGGACACGGTTTTGATGTTCACGCCTTTGGCGGCGAAGGCCCAATTATCATTGGTGGCGTGCGCATCCCTTATGAAAAAGGGCTGCTGGCACATTCTGATGGCGACGTGGCGCTGCACGCGCTGACCGATGCATTACTTGGTGCAGCGGCGCTGGGGGATATCGGCAAGCTATTCCCGGATACCGATCCGGCATTTAAAGGCGCTGACAGCCGCGAGCTGCTACGCGAAGCCTGGCGACGCATTCAGGCGAAGGGCTATACCCTCGGCAACGTCGATGTCACTATCATCGCTCAGGCACCGAAGATGCTGCCGCACATTCCTCAAATGCGCGTGTTTATTGCCGAAGATCTCGGCTGCCATATGGATGATGTTAACGTGAAAGCCACTACTACGGAAAAACTCGGATTTACCGGACGTGGGGAAGGGATTGCCTGTGAAGCGGTGGCGCTACTCATTAAGGCAACAAAATGATTGAATTTGATAATCTCACTTACCTCCACGGCAAACCGCAAGGAACCGGGCTGCTGAAAGCTAACCCGGAAGATTTTGTAGTGGTGGAAGATTTAGGCTTTGAGCCTGATGGTGAAGGTGAGCATATCCTGGTGCGGATCCTCAAAAACGGCTGCAATACCCGTTTTGTGGCCGACGCACTGGCGAAATTCCTGAAAATTCATGCTCGCGAAGTCAGTTTCGCCGGGCAGAAAGACAAACACGCCGTTACGGAACAGTGGTTATGCGCTCGGGTACCGGGCAAAGAGATGCCTGATCTAAGTGCGTTTCAACTGGAAGGCTGCCAGGTGCTGGAGTATGCACGCCACAAGCGCAAACTGCGTTTAGGTGCGCTGAAAGGCAACGCTTTTACCCTGGTGCTGCGAGAAGTGAGCAATCGTGATGACGTTGAACAGCGACTGATCGATATTTGCGTGAAAGGTGTACCGAATTACTTTGGCGCGCAACGTTTTGGTATTGGCGGTAGTAACTTGCAGGGTGCGTTGCGCTGGGCGCAAACCAATACTCCGGTGCGCGATCGCAATAAGCGTAGTTTTTGGTTGTCGGCAGCTCGTAGTGCGTTGTTTAATCAGATTGTTGCTGAGCGTCTCAAAAAAGCAGAAGTTAATCAGGTTGTTGACGGTGATGCGCTACAATTAGCCGGGCGCGGCAGCTGGTTTGTTGCCACGAATGAAGAACTGGCGGAATTACAGCGTCGCGTGAACGATAAAGAGCTGTTAATTACCGCTGCAATGCCGGGTAGCGGCGAATGGGGAACCCAGCGTGAGGCGCTGGCATTCGAACAAGCAGCTGTCGCCGGAGAAACGGAATTACAAGCCTTACTGCTGCGCGAAAAAGTTGAGGCGGCGCGCAGAGCGATGCTGTTATATCCGCAACAATTAAGCTGGAACTGGTGGGATGACGTCACCGTCGAAATCCGTTTCTGGCTTCCGGCAGGAAGCTTTGCAACCAGCGTTGTCAGGGAACTTATCAACACAACAGGTGATTATGCGCATATTGCTGAGTAATGATGACGGGGTACATGCACCCGGTATACAAACGCTGGCGAAAGCTCTGCGTGAGTTTGCTGACGTTCAGGTGGTCGCCCCCGATCGTAATCGCAGCGGCGCTTCAAATTCTCTAACGCTGGAATCCTCCCTGCGCACGTTTACCTTTGAAAATGGTGATATCGCCGTGCAAATGGGAACCCCGACCGATTGTGTCTATCTTGGCGTGAATGCTCTGATGCGTCCGCGCCCGGATATTGTGGTTTCGGGTATTAACGCCGGGCCGAATCTGGGTGATGATGTTATTTATTCCGGCACGGTAGCCGCCGCGATGGAAGGCCGTCATTTAGGCTTTCCGGCACTGGCCGTTTCACTTGACGGGCATAAACATTACGACACTGCTGCAGCGGTCACCTGTTCCATTTTGCGTGCACTGTGTAAAGAGCCGCTGCGTACCGGACGTATTCTCAATATCAACGTACCTGATTTACCGCTGGATCAGATTAAAGGTATCCGCGTGACTCGCTGCGGTACACGACATCCGGCAGATCAAGTGATTCCGCAGCAGGATCCGCGCGGTAATACGCTGTACTGGATTGGCCCGCCGGGCGGTAAGTGTGATGCCGGTCCGGGGACCGATTTTGCTGCGGTAGATGAAGGCTACGTCTCCATCACGCCGCTGCATGTGGATTTAACCGCGCACAACGCGCAAGATGTGGTTTCAGACTGGTTAAACAGCGTGGGAGTTGGCACGCAATGGTAAGCAGACGCGTACAAGCACTTCTGGATCAATTACGTGCGCAAGGTATTCAGGATGAGCAGGTGCTTAATGCACTTGCTGCCGTGCCGCGTGAAAAATTCATCGATGAAGCGTTTGAACAAAAAGCCTGGGACAATATCGCATTGCCGATAGGTCAGGGGCAGACAATTTCGCAGCCGTATATGGTGGCGCGAATGACTGAATTACTTGAACTGACGCCGCAGTCGCGAGTGCTGGAGATCGGCACTGGTTCAGGATATCAAACAGCAATTCTGGCACATCTTGTCCAGCATGTATGCTCGGTCGAGCGGATTAAAGGGTTGCAGTGGCAGGCGCGCAGGCGTCTGAAAAATCTTGATTTACACAATGTTTCAACCCGTCACGGCGATGGATGGCAAGGTTGGCAAGCACGTGCGCCGTTTGACGCTATCATTGTAACGGCTGCACCGCCCGAAATTCCGACAGCGTTAATGACGCAACTGGACGAAGGCGGCATTCTCGTCTTACCCGTAGGGGAAGAGCACCAGTATTTAAAGCGGGTGCGTCGTCGGGGAGGCGAATTTATTATCGACACCGTGGAGGCTGTGCGCTTTGTTCCCTTAGTAAAGGGGGAGCTGGCTTAGCGCGTGAGGAAAATACCTGGAATTTTCCTGGTTATTTTGCAGCAGGTCAGCGTATCGTGAACATCTTTTCCAGTGTTCAGTAGAGTGCCTTGCACGGTAATTATGTCACTGGTTATTAACCAATTTTTTTTCTGGGGGATAAATGAGCGCGGGAAGCCCAAAATTCACCGTTCGCCGTATTGCGGCTTTGTCACTGGTTTCGCTATGGTTGGCTGGCTGTTCTGACACTTCAAATCCACCGGCACCTGTCAGCTCCGTCAATGGCAATGCACCTGCAAATACCAATTCTGGTATGTTGATTACGCCGCCACCGAAGATGGGGACGACGTCTACAACGCAGCAACCGCAAATTCAGCCGGTACAACAGCCACAAATTCAATCGGCTCAACAGCCGCAAATCCAACCGGTACAGCCTGTTGCCCAGCAACCGGTGCAAATGGAAAACGGACGCATCGTCTATAACCGTCAGTACGGAAATATTCCGAAAGGCAGTTATAGCGGCAGTACTTACACCGTGAAAAAAGGCGACACGCTTTTCTATATCGCCTGGATTACCGGTAACGACTTCCGTGACCTTGCCCAACGCAACAATATTCAGGCGCCTTACGCTCTGAACGTAGGTCAGACCTTACAGGTGGGGAATGCTTCCGGTACGCCAATCACTGGCGGAAATGCCATTACCCAGGCCGACGCAGCAGAGCAAGGAGTTGTGATCAAGTCTGCACAAAATTCCACCGTTGCTGTTGCGTCGCAACCGACAATTACGTATTCTGAATCTTCGGGTGAACAGAGTGCTAACAAAATGTTGCCGAACAACAAGCCAACTGCGACCACGGTCACAGCGCCTGTAACGGTACCAACAGCAAGCACAACCGAGCCAACTGTCAGCAGTACAACAACCAGTACGCCGATCTCCACCTGGCGCTGGCCGACTGAGGGCAAAGTGATTGAAACCTTTGGTGCTTCTGAGGGAGGCAACAAGGGGATTGATATCGCAGGTAGCAAAGGACAGGCAATTATCGCGACCGCAGATGGCCGCGTTGTTTATGCCGGTAATGCGCTGCGCGGCTACGGTAATCTGATTATCATCAAACATAATGATGATTACCTGAGTGCCTACGCCCATAACGACACAATGCTGGTCCGGGAACAACAAGAAGTTAAGGCGGGGCAAAAAATAGCGACCATGGGTAGCACCGGAACCAGTTCAACACGCTTGCATTTTGAAATTCGTTACAAGGGGAAATCCGTAAACCCGCTGCGTTATTTGCCGCAGCGATAAATCGGCGGAACCAGGCTTTTGCTTGAATGTTCCGTCAAGGGATCACGGGTAGGAGCCACCTTATGAGTCAGAATACGCTGAAAGTTCATGATTTAAATGAAGACGCGGAATTTGATGAGAATGGAGTTGAGGTTTTTGACGAAAAGGCCTTAGTTGAAGAGGAACCCAGTGATAACGATTTGGCCGAAGAGGAGCTGTTATCGCAGGGCGCAACACAGCGTGTGCTGGACGCGACTCAGCTTTATCTTGGTGAGATTGGTTATTCGCCACTGTTAACGGCCGAAGAAGAAGTTTATTTTGCGCGTCGCGCACTGCGTGGTGATGTCGCCTCTCGCCGCCGGATGATCGAGAGTAACTTGCGTCTGGTGGTAAAAATTGCCCGCCGTTATGGCAATCGTGGTCTGGCGCTGCTGGACCTTATCGAAGAGGGTAACCTGGGGCTGATCCGCGCGGTTGAGAAGTTTGACCCGGAACGTGGTTTCCGCTTCTCAACTTACGCAACCTGGTGGATTCGCCAGACGATCGAACGGGCCATCATGAACCAAACCCGTACTATTCGTTTGCCGATTCACATCGTAAAGGAGCTGAACGTTTACCTGCGAACCGCACGTGAGTTGTCCCATAAGCTGGACCACGAACCGAGTGCGGAAGAGATCGCAGAGCAACTGGATAAGCCAGTTGATGACGTCAGCCGTATGCTTCGTCTTAACGAGCGCATTACCTCGGTAGACACCCCATTGGGTGGTGATTCCGAAAAAGCGTTGCTGGATATCCTGGCCGATGAAAAAGAGAACGGTCCGGAAGACACCACGCAAGATGACGATATGAAACAAAGCATCGTCAAATGGCTGTTCGAACTGAACGCCAAGCAGCGTGAAGTGCTGGCACGTCGATTCGGTTTGCTGGGGTACGAAGCGGCAACACTGGAAGATGTAGGTCGTGAAATTGGCCTCACCCGTGAACGTGTTCGCCAGATTCAGGTTGAAGGCCTGCGTCGTCTGCGTGAGATTTTGCAGACTCAGGGGCTGAATATCGAAGCGCTGTTCCGCGAATAAGCAAGCATCTGTCAGAAAGGCCAGTCTCATATGAGGCTGGCCTTTTTCTTTTGTATAGGGAGTTGGTGTGTTTTGTCGCCTGGATAAGATGCGACAGCGTTATGTGTTCATCATTTTTCGCACCAGCTGCATAAACAGCTCCTGCTCTTCTCCACTCAAACGCCCCAAAAATTCTTCATCCACGCCGTCCCCAATGGGGATCGCCGCTGCAAGTACCTTTTCTCCTTCCGCAGTCAGCCAGACAAAGCGCCGTCGCTTATCGACGGTGTCATGCTCTCGTCTGACCAGGCCACGATTTTCCATTCTTGCCAACATTTCCGCCAGCGTAGCCTTCGTGCTGACAGCAGCTTCTATCAGCGCAACCTGCTCTATACCGGGGTGTTCAGCAATAGCGCGCATCACCGCATACTGCGGTTTGGTCAGATCAGGTAACTCATGCTGCCAGCGAGACGTGTGCTGCTGAAAAAGCTGTCGTAACTGATGGAACGCTTTATTTCGTAACGCCATGTAAACTCCGGGCTAATTCTCTGCCGTTATCATAGCGGTTTTTTAGTGACGAAGAAGATGTTGTTACTTTTCCGCACTTGCCGCTACGTGAATAGAAGGGTATGTTAATAATAACGTTCGTGTACGAACAATTAAGGGAATAAAAAATGAGACTGATCGTCGGGATGACTGGGGCTACAGGTGCGCCTCTTGGTGTGGCATTACTGCAAGCACTAAAGAAGATGCCCGGTGTTGAAACACATCTTGTGATGTCGAAGTGGGCGAAAACCACCATTGAACTGGAAACGCCATACAGCGTCCACGATGTCGCGGCCCTGGCAGACTATTGCCATGACCCGGCGGATCAGGCGGCGACTATCTCCTCAGGTTCCTTTCGTACCGATGGCATGATCGTTATTCCGTGCAGCATGAAGACGCTGGCTGGTATTCGTGCTGGCTATGCCGATGGGCTGGTGGGGCGCGCAGCTGATGTTGTTCTCAAAGAAGGGCGCAAGCTGGTGCTGGTGCCGCGTGAAATGCCGCTCAGTACTATCCACCTTGAAAATATGCTCGCGCTTTCCCGTATGGGCGTGGCGATGATACCGCCCATGCCTGCCTTCTATAACCATCCCGAAACGGTAGATGACATTGTCCACCACGTGGTTGCCCGCGTGATGGATCAGTTTGGCCTCGAACATCCTCAAGCCAGGCGCTGGCAAGGATTGCCGCAGTCCGGGAGTTTTTCTCTGGAGAATGAATAATGGCTTTTGATGATTTACGCAGCTTTTTACAGGCACTTGACGACCAGGGGCAATTGCTGAAAATCAGTGAAGAGGTTAACGCCGAGCCAGATCTGGCCGCTGCTGCCAACGCCACCGGGCGTATCGGCGACGGCGCACCCGCGCTGTGGTTTGATAATATTCGCGGCTTTACCGATGCCCGCGTGGCGATGAATACCATTGGGTCCTGGCAGAACCACGCGATTTCCCTCGGCCTGCCGCCGAACACGCCGGTTAAAAAACAGATTGATGAGTTTATCCGCCGCTGGGATAACTTCCCGATTGCCCCGGAGCGCCGCGCCAATCCAGCCTGGGCGCAGAACACTGTCGATGGCGAAGAGATTAACCTGTTCGATATTCTGCCGCTGTTTCGCCTGAACGATGGCGATGGCGGTTTCTATCTCGATAAAGCCTGCGTGGTTTCCCGCGATCCGCTCGACCCGGATAACTTCGGCAAGCAGAATGTCGGCATCTACCGTATGGAAGTGAAGGGCAAGCGTAAGCTCGGCCTGCAACCGGTGCCAATGCACGATATCGCCCTGCATCTGCATAAAGCGGAAGAGCGTGGAGAAGATTTGCCGATAGCCATCACCCTTGGTAACGATCCGATCATCACGCTGATGGGCGCTACACCGCTGAAATACGATCAGTCTGAGTACGAAATGGCGGGCGCACTGCGCGAAAGCCCATACCCGATCGCTACCGCCCCGCTGACCGGTTTTGATGTGCCGTGGGGCTCGGAAGTAATCCTCGAAGGGGTTATCGAAAGCCGCAAACGCGAGATTGAAGGGCCGTTCGGCGAGTTTACCGGCCACTACTCCGGCGGGCGCAACATGACCGTGGTGCGCATCGATAAAGTCTCTTACCGCACGAAACCGATTTTCGAATCGCTCTATCTCGGTATGCCGTGGACTGAAATCGACTACCTGATGGGGCCAGCCACCTGTGTGCCGCTGTATCAGCAACTGAAAGCCGAGTTCCCGGAAGTGCAGGCGGTGAACGCCATGTACACCCACGGCCTGCTGGCGATAATCTCCACCAAAAAACGCTACGGCGGCTTTGCCCGCGCGGTGGGCCTGCGTGCGATGACCACGCCGCACGGTCTGGGCTATGTGAAGATGGTGATTATGGTCGATGAAGACGTTGATCCGTTCAACCTGCCGCAGGTGATGTGGGCGCTCTCGTCGAAAGTGAACCCGGCGGGCGACCTGGTGCAGTTGCCAAATATGTCAGTGCTGGAACTCGACCCAGGCTCAAGTCCGGCGGGGATCACCGACAAGCTGATTATCGACGCCACCACGCCTGTCGCCCCGGACAACCGTGGTCACTACAGCCAGCCGGTGGTGGATTTACCGGAAACTAAAGCCTGGGCTGAAAAACTGACCGCTATGCTGGCCGCACGTAAATAAGGAGAACAAGATGATTTGTCCACGTTGTGCCGATGAACAGATTGAAGTGATGGCGAAATCGCCGGTGAAAGATGTCTGGACGGTCTACCTGTGCCAGCATTGCCTTTATACCTGGCGCGATACCGAACCGCTACGCCGCACCAGCCGTGAACATTATCCGGAGGCGTTCCGTATGACGCAAAAAGATATTGATGACGCGCCGATGGTGCCGAGCATTCCGCCGCTGCTGGCGACAGATAAGCGTTAATAAAAAATGCCGGGTAGAGGATTTACTTTACCCGGCTACGTTATTTAATTTTATAAAACGACAGGCGTCCGCTTTTCGGCGATCCGGTATCAATGTAAATCTGGTTAGCGAACGTCTGAATGTTATCAAACATCGTATGTCCAAATATAAAATAGTCAGCGCCGTTTATTTCTTCTAACTCGCCATTAAGCGATTTCTGCACACGATCAACAGGCCAGAGTAATTCGCTTTCCGCTATTTCTTTGTCAAAGAGATATTCATTCCCCGGATAATCTGCATGTGCGATGACATATTTTATTATGTCGTTGGTAATTTCAATAATATGCGGAAGGTGATGGAATTTCAGTAACAGGTCTATTGCCTCTTGTTGTTCCGTATCATTTAAATCGAAAAACCAGTCACCGCCGCTGGCTAACCACATATTACCATCACCTGTAGCGAACGCATCAAGCGCCATCGCTTCGTGGTTGCCTTTTACGGTGGTAAACCAGGGCTGGTTTAACAGGCGCAACACATTAAGACTCTCCGGCCCACGATCAATGTTATCGCCGACGGAAATAAGTAAGTCTGTTTCAGTGCAAAATGATAATTGATGTAAACGGGAGTGTAATAATTGATAATCCCCATGAATATCACCAACGGCCCATATATGGCGATAGTGATGGGCATTGATTTTTTGATAGCGTGTAGATGGCATGGTTTTACCCTGTAAAATAATATCTACTATTATACAGGGTATTTTTATTTGATTTGTCAGTTGTCGTTAATATTCCCGATAGCAAAAGACTATCGGGAATTATTTTTACACCAAACTTTTCAACCGATAAATCCACTCTAACGCCTGACGCGGGGTGAGTGAATCTGGATCAAGATTTTCCAGAGCTTCGACCGCAGGCGAAGTTTCTTCTGGTACTGATAGCAAAGACATTTGCGTACCATCCACCTGCGTAGCGGCGGCATTCGGTGAAATGCTTTCCAGCTCGCGCAGTTTTTGCCGCGCGCGTTTGATCACCTCTTTCGGCACGCCTGCTAGCGCAGCAACCGCCAGGCCGTAGCTTTTGCTCGCCGCGCCGTCCTGCACGCTGTGCATAAAGGCGATGGTGTCGCCGTGCTCCAGCGCATCGAGGTGCACGTTAGCGACGCCTTCCATTTTCTCCGGTAGTTGAGTCAGCTCGAAGTAGTGGGTGGCAAACAGCGTCAATGCCTTAATCTTATTCGCCAGATTTTCCGCGCACGCCCATGCCAGTGACAGACCATCGTAAGTGGACGTCCCGCGTCCAATCTCATCCATCAACACCAGACTGTACTCGGTGGCGTTATGCAGAATATTAGCGGTTTCGGTCATCTCCACCATAAAGGTTGAACGCCCGGATGCCAGATCGTCCGCCGCGCCCACACGGGTAAAGATACGGTCAATCGGGCCAATCTCGACTTTTTGTGCCGGTACATAGCTGCCGATATAGGCCATCAGCGCAATCAGTGCGGTCTGGCGCATATAGGTACTTTTACCGCCCATGTTCGGACCGGTAATGATTAACATGCGACGCTGTGGCGACAGATTCAGCGGGTTAGCGATAAACGGCTCATTCAGTACCTGTTCAACCACCGGATGGCGGCCTTCGGTAATGCGAATGCCAGGTTTATCAATAAAGGTCGGGCAGGTGTAGTTCAGGGTATAGGCCCGTTCTGCCAGGTTCACCAGCACGTCGAGTTCTGCCAGCGCGCTCGCGCTCTGTTGCAGCGCTTCCAGATGCGGCAACAGCAGGTCGAACAACTCTTCATAAAGCTGTTTTTCCAGTGCTAGTGCTTTGCCTTTTGAAGTGAGGACTTTGTCTTCGTACTCTTTCAGCTCTGGAATAATGTAACGTTCAGCGTTTTTCAGCGTCTGGCGGCGCATATAGTTGATTGGCGCCAGATGGCTTTGCCCACGGCTGATCTGAATGTAATAACCATGAACCGCGTTAAAGCCGACTTTCAGCGTGTCCAGGCCGGTACGTTCACGCTCGCGGATTTCCAGACGCTCCAGATAATCGGTCGCGCCGTCAGCCAGCGCCCGCCACTCATCCAGTTCTTCGTTATAGCCTGGTGCGATAACACCACCGTCGCGTACCAAGACCGGCGGCGTGTCGATGATTGCGCGCTCCAGCAGATCGCGCAGCTCGGCAAACTCGCCCATCTTTTCACGTAGCGCCTGTACCGGTGCACTATCGACATTTTCTAACTGCGCGCGCAGTTCCGGCAGTTGCTGGAAAGCGTGACGCATACGGGCCAGATCGCGTGGGCGAGCAGTTCGTAAAGCCAGACGTGCCAGAATACGCTCCAGATCGCCCACCTGACGCAGCACAGGCTGCAGCTCGGCGGTAAAATCCTGCAATGCGCCAATAGTTTGCTGGCGCTCAAGTAACACGCGGGTATCGCGCACAGGCATATGCAGCCAGCGTTTCAGCATACGGCTACCCATCGGCGTGACGGTGCAATCGAGCACTGAAGCCAGCGTATTCTCCGCACCGCCCGCCAGATTCTGGGTGATTTCCAGATTACGGCGTGTCGCGGCATCCATAATGATGCTGTCCTGCTCACGTTCCATCGTGATAGAACGAATATGCGGCAGGGTGGTGCGTTGGGTATCTTTTGCATACTGCAACAGGCAACCGGCAGCACAAAGCCCGCGTGGCGCATTCTCGACGCCGAAACCAATCAGATCGCGAGTGCCAAATTGCAGGTTCAACTGCTGGCGCGCGGTGTCGATTTCAAACTCCCACAGCGGGCGACGACGCAGGCCGCGACGACCTTCAATCAGCGACATCTCGGCGAAATCTTCTGCATACAGCAGCTCTGCCGGATTGGTGCGTTGCAGCTCTGCCGCCATCGTTTCGCGGTCAGCCGGTTCGCTCAGACGAAAACGCCCGGAGCTGATATCCAGCGTCGCATAGCCAAAACCTTTGCTGTCCTGCCAGATAGCCGCCAGCAGGTTATCCTGGCGCTCTTGCAACAGGGCTTCATCACTGATAGTCCCCGGCGTGACGATACGGACAACCTTGCGCTCAACCGGCCCTTTGCTGGTTGCAGGATCGCCAATCTGTTCGCATATAGCGACGGACTCGCCCTGATTCACCAGTTTGGCGAGATAGTTTTCCACTGCATGGTAGGGAATACCCGCCATCGGGATCGGCTCGCCCGCAGACGCGCCGCGTTTGGTCAGCGAAATATCCAGCAGCTGCGACGCCCGTTTTGCGTCGTCATAAAACAGCTCGTAAAAGTCACCCATCCGGTAGAACAGCAGGATCTCCGGATGCTGGGCTTTCAGCTTGAGATACTGCTGCATCATTGGTGTATGGGCGTCGAAATTTTCTATTACACTCATGGAATTAGATCCGGTTCCCTGATGTTAAATGTAGTGTGATGGTTTTTATTTTCGTTGTAATCACATAAGGCGCACATGATACCGGAGTTAATCATTTCAGGGGAAGACGCGAAAGGTCAGTTCTTGATGCCGGTTCCGCGAAAAATGCTGCTTTGCAGCTTTTGCGTGATGACTATGAAACAAGATCGCAAAATTACATCGGTTGAAGAAACCTCCTCCTTCAGAGCCATAGTCCCCTTTAGAATTAAGTTGTAATATAAATGCACCTTAAGAGTATGGAGGCAGCATGTCCGGCAAGCGTATCTCTCGTGAAAAACTGACGATTAAAAAAATGATCGATCTTTATCAAGCGAAATGCCCGCAGGCGTCAGCGGAGCCGGAGCATTACGATGCGCTGTTTGCTTACGCGCAAAAGCGGCTGGATAAATGTGTGTTTGGCGAAGAGAAACCTGCCTGTAAACAGTGTCCGGTGCACTGTTACCAGCCTGCGAAGCGTGAAGAGATGAAGCAGATTATGCGGTGGGCGGGGCCGAGAATGCTGTGGCGTCATCCGATCTTAACCGTGCGTCATCTGATTGATGATAAACGTCCAGTGCCAGAACTGCCGGAAAAATATCGCCGGAAGAAATAAATTTGCCGGAGGAATTTATTCTCTCCGGCAAATACGGCGCTTACGCTTTGGTCGCAATCAGGATTGCTGATGCCTTGATCAATGCAATAACGCGCGATCCTGTGGTGAGTTTCATTTCATCCTGGCTTTCATTGGTTACCACTGCCACAACTTCAAAACCCGCATCTGTTTTGATATGGACAGTGGCATTCACTGCGCCTTCGGTGATTTTCGAAACGCTGCCAGCAAACTGGTTGCGAGCAGAGAATTTCAGTCCACAGTCTTCCGTTGCCAGCGTTACCCACGGGGCTTTAATCAGGGCAATCGCTTCTTTCCCTTTTGCCAGCCCCAGGGCTTGCTGGCTACTGTGGGTAACAACCGCTACCAGCTTTGCGCCACCTGCCAGCGTCAGTTCTACTTCATCATTCACCGCGCCCATTGCGACTGCGCTAACTGTTCCGGTTAATTGATTTCTTGCTGAAACTGCCATACTGCCTCCTTTCATTGAATGTTGATCGAGTATAACCACATCTGTTAAACCAATGCCGCTTTATCTATCCCCAGCCGCTTCATCCGTGACAGCAGAGTGGTGCGTTTTAACCCCAGACGTTGTGCAGCGCCTTTTGGCCCGGCAACCACGCCATTAGTCTCTTTTAATACGCGGACAATCAGTTGATATTCATCTTCGCCTTCCTGGGCGACGACCGTCGCGGCCGGTGGTGTTTCAGGTTCTGACAGAGGGATATCGGGTAAAGAGAGTTGTAGAACGTTACCTCGTGTCAGCAACACCGCGCGCTCAATGACGTTTTCCAGTTCGCGCACGTTACCTGGCCATTCCATATTGCTCAATGCGCGCAGAGTCTCGGCAGGAATGCTGTCAATATTACGACCCAGGCGGCGGGCAATTTTAAATGTAAAGGCTTTAGCCAGCAGCGGAATATCTTCCGGGCGCTCGCGCAGCGGCGGCAGATGAATCGGGAAGACGTTCAGGCGGTAGTAGAGATCGCTACGGAACTCGCGGTCGGCGACCATTTTTTTCAGATCGCGGTTAGTCGCGGCGATTAAACGCACGTCCGTCTGAATGATTTTATTGCTGCCGAGGCGTTCAAACTCCTGTTCCTGCAATACGCGCAGCAACTTCGGCTGTAACTCCAGCGGCATATCGCCCACTTCATCGAGGAACAGCGAGCTTTTATCCGCCAGTTCAAAACGACCAATGCGCTGAGCGCTGGCACCAGTAAAGGCACCACGCTCATGACCAAACAGGTCACTTTCCAGTAATCCCGCAGGCATGGCGGCGCAGTTCATCTTCACCATTCGCCGACCATTGCGGTTGCTAAGATTGTGGATCGCGCGGGCAATCAGTTCCTTACCCGTCCCCGTTTCACCGAGAATGAGTACGGTACTGTCGCTTTGCGCTACCATCTCAACCTGCTTGAGCACGCTATACATGGCTTCGCTGCGACCAATAATCTCGCCAAATTCGCTATCCACATTATTGAGCTGTTCGGTCAGAGCAAGGTTTTCGTCAACCAGGCGCTCTTTCAGTCGGTGGATTTCCTGATAGGCGAGGGCGTTATCCACGGCAATCGCCACACGTTCCGCAATCTGGCGCAGCAAACTCAGGTTAGTGGTGGTAAAGGTTTTCTCTTCGCACTGCGCCAGTTTCAGCACGCCCAGCATGGTGTTGCCAGACATCAACGGTAGCAGGCACAGCGTCTGGATCTGGTTGCCCCAGGTGTCGAACAACATGCGTTCGTAGGGGGCTAAATTGTCTCGCTCGTGGAGATTAAGCAGCAGCATCTCTTTGCTTTTAAATACGCGCTCGGTGAGGGTTCCGGCCTCATCAACTTCACTCTGTTCGTGAGTGGGATGCTGTTTATCGAGATAGTGAGTGGAGTAAACGTTGAGTTTGTTTTTGCGGTGGCTACGTAAGACGATGCTGATATCGTCGATATCGAAGTAGTAGTGGATTTCCTTAGCCACTTCGCTGACCAGCTCGTCCATGTCCAGGCGAGAAAGTACCGCGTTGGTGATGGCAACCAGGATGCGGAAGTTATCCCGTTCCCGGCATAGCAGTTCGTAGTCGACATTGTTGATGACGCGGCTCTGAATTTGCTCGCTGACAACAGAAACAATCTGCGTAAATGTTTGCAGTCGATTGAACTCTTTTTCGCTCCACGGGCGATCGTCATAACGAATAAATTCACAACCGCCAAAAATATGTCCTTCCGCGGCCTGCGGCATCAGGCAATAGTGACCAAATTTGGGGTATAGCCCACTCGTAGCCAGTTGCGGCCAGGTGTCACAAAATTCTTCGTAGCTGCAGTGCAGTGTGTCAGGGCGCGATAAAATGCTGCGCACCGGACCATGTGCCAGAATGGTTTCGTCTTCGTATTTAATGGGATTGTCTTTGTCACGCGACGCGTAATAAGTCGCACGTTGAGTCTGCGCTTGCCACAACACAATAGCTGCGTTGTCGGCGAGCGCAGAACGCTTTACCAGTTGCGAAAGAGCCTCACACAGCGAGGCCAGATCGGGCTGCTGCAATAGTGTCCGAGTGATGTCGAACAACCCTTGTTGCCCGAGATCACTCATCGGTGTATACGACATGTTGTTCTTCCAGGAAAGCACCGCTAAGCGGTGCAAAAGGTAAATGACAAATTCCAGGGGCTAGATTTTTATTAGCATATACGAGGTAGCGGTTCGGCGTGTGGTAGGTCGAGAGTTCGTTTCACGCCATAAAGTCCAGCGAGACGAACACCTTTACGCTCAACCACTTCGCCAATTAATGCTGCATCTTGTCCCAGTGGGTGGGAACGCAGCGCCGCCAGCACTTGCTCTGCCGCGTTACGCTCTACAGCAATCACCAGCTTACCTTCGTTGGCAAAGTTAAGGGCATCAAGACCCAGCAGCTCGCAAACGCCACGCACGGCAGGTTTAACCGGCAGCGCTGCTTCTGAAAGTTCAATACCGCAACCGCAGGCTGCCGCGAACTCATGAACTACCGCGTTCACTCCACCACGGGTAGCATCGCGCAGCGCTTTCACGCCGGGAATGTCGCGCAGCGTCTGAATCAGTGGCGTCAGTACCGCGCAGTCGCTGACCAGTTCGCCGTCCAGCCCCAGCTGCTCGCGCAGGTTAAGGATAGTCGCCCCGTGGTCGCCGAGGGTACCGCTAACCAGCAACACATCGCCTGCGGTTAGCGTCTGTGCTCCCCAGTGAATATTCGCCGGAATTGCGCCCATGCCTGCGGTGTTGATAAACAGTTTATCTGCCGCCCCACGCTGTACCACTTTAGTATCGCCAGTGACGATGGCGATGCCTGCCGCGCGGGCGGTTTCTGCCATGCTGGTAACCACGGCTTTCAGCGTCTCCATCGGCAATCCTTCTTCGAGGATAAATCCACAGGAGAGATAGCGCGGAATAGCGCCGCTGACCGCAACGTCATTGGCCGTGCCGCAAATCGCCAGCTTGCCGATATTACCGCCAGGGAAGAACAGCGGGTCGATGACGTAGCTGTCAGTGGAGAAGGCAAGACGATCGCCTTCTGCCATTAATTGCGCCAGGTCAAGACGTGCCTGATCTTCCTGTTCTGCCAGCCACGGATTGGCAAAGGCTTCCATAAACAGGCTGTTGATTAATTGCTGCATCGCCTGGCCGCCGCTGCCGTGGGCGAGTTGGATATTGTTCACACTTCACTCTCCTGCTGACGATACTGATACCATGCGGCACATGCTCCTTCGGAGGAAACCATAAGTGCGCCGAACGCGGTTTGAGGATTACAGGTGTTACCAAACAGCGGGCATTGATGCGGCTTACATTTGCCGGTCAATACTTCACCACAACGTGCGCGCGGGTCATCGCAAACCTGCTGCGGTGCTGGGCGGAAATGTGCTTCGGCATCGAATCGTTGATAATCCGGCGTCAGGTGCACACCAGACGATTCAATCACGCCTAAGCCGCGCCATTCGCTGTCGCCATTGACGCAGAAGACGTCAGCAATCGCCTGTTGTGCCAGCAAATTACCCGCATCTGGCACCACTCGCCGGTACTGATTCTCTACCTTGCTGTGGGCCGCTATTTTCTGCTCTACCAGCATCACCACGCCTTGCAGTAGATCAAGAGGTTCGAAACCAGCGACCACCAGAGGACGATGAAAATCGCTGGCGATAAAATTATAGGCGTCGGTGCCAATTACCATACTGACGTGGCCCGGCGCGAGGAACGCGTCGATGCCATTGTCCGGCTGTTCCAGCAAACTGCGCAGCGTGGGGATCAGCGTAATGTGCTGGCAGAAGAAGTAAAAATTCTGCACATCGCGGGCTTTTGCCTGTTGCAGAGTGATGGCAGTGGTCGGCATGGTGGTTTCAAACCCTAAGCCGAAGAACACCACTTTACGAGTTGGGTTCTCCTGCGCCAGTTTCAACGCATCCATTGGCGAGTAGACGATGCGCACATCAGCACCGCGTGCTTTTGCCTGCAACAACGACCCCTGTTTCCCCGGTACGCGCATGGCGTCGCCAAAGGTACAGAAGATGACTTCCGGATGGCTGGCAATCTCCACGCAGGTGTCGATTCTGCCCATCGGCAGAACGCACACCGGGCAACCAGGTCCGTGGATAAACTCAACGTTTTCCGGCAGTAACTGGTCGAGGCCGAATTTAAAGATGGCGTGGGTATGACCGCCGCACACTTCCATAATCCGCAGAGGGCGTTCGGCGGTGTATGAAAGATGTGAAGCACGTTCGCGCAGATGCTCAATTAACTGCATCACCTGTTCCGGCGCGCGATATTCATCAACAAAACGCATTATTTTTCCTCGCCATACAACAGCGCACCGACATCCGGCTCAACATCAAACATATTTTGTAAGGCGTCGAGAGTGTCACGCGCTTCGGCTTCATTAATTACGCTCATGGCAAAGCCAACGTGAACCAGTACCCACTGGCCCACGCGTGGCTGACCGTTTTCATCGCAGCTGCCGACTAGCGTTAAATCAACATCGCGCTGAATGCCGCAGACGTCGACTTTCGCCAGGTTGCCGTCAATGGTGCGAATCTGGCCAGGAACGCCTATGCACATCGCTGTGCCTCCAGCCAGTTCAGCCACTGGCCCATCCCTTCGCCGCTGGTGGCGGAAATAAGGATGATTTCAATTTCTGGATTGACTTCGCGGGCGCAGGCGATGCACTTCTCAACGTCAAAGTTGAGATACGGCAGCAAGTCAACTTTGTTGAGCAGCATCAGTGAGGCGGCGGCAAACATATGTGGATATTTCAGCGGTTTGTCTTCGCCTTCAGTGACGGAAAGTACCGCGACTTTGTGTTTTTCTCCGAGATCGAAGCTCGCCGGGCATACGAGGTTACCGACGTTTTCGATAAACAGAATACCGTTATCGTCCAGTGGCAGGCGCGGTGCGGCATCAGCGATCATCTGTGCATCGAGATGGCAGCCTTTACCGGTATTCACCTGAATAGCTGGTGTGCCGGTAGCGCGAATGCGGGCTGCATCGTTCACGGTTTGCTGGTCGCCTTCAATCACCGCACACGGAACGCTATCTTTCAGGCGCATTAAAGTTTCCGTCAGCAGGGTGGTTTTACCGGAACCAGGGCTGGAAACCAGGTTGAGTACCAACTGATTGCGGGCAGCAAAGCGCGCGCGGTTGCGTTCAGCCAGACGGTTGTTTTTGTCCAGCACGTCAATTTCGACTTCCAGCATCCGACGCTGGCTCATACCCGGTGCATGAGTGCCAGCTTCGCCGTGACCATAATGCAGGTCGCCTTCTTCGGTCTGGCTGGGGGTAAATTCAGGCGCTTTAATGCCGGTGATTTTCATCTTCGGCCGTGCCGCCGGGGCAAATGGCGCGCTACGAAACGCGGAATGAGGGTTATGTTCATCACCCTCGATATACAGGTTGCCTTCACCGCAACCGCATGTTGTACACATCGCTCACTCCTGGTCTATTTCTATCCGCCGAATCTGTAAACCGTCGTCTGCCACAATGCGCAGCATGTCGCCATGACACTGTGGACAGCGGCGGACGCGCTGGGTCAGTAGCGTTACATACTGCTGGCATGTTTCACACCAGCACTCGGCCTCTTGTTCTTCGAGGTGCAGTTTACAACCTTCTGCCACGCTGCCGCGGCAAACCAGATCAAAACAAAAGGCAAGAGAGCTGGTTTCGACACAAGAAAATGCGCCAATTTTGAGCCAGACCGCAGTTACGCGTTTTGCGCCGTGTTGTATGGCCTGCTGTTCGATCAATTCCAGTGCCCGCTGGCAGAGGGTTATTTCGTGCATATCGCCTCCCATTAACTGTTGCCCGTGACAAGCAATAATTATGCCAGTGTTGATTATCCCTGATGTGAACAATGTCGATGATGTCGAAATGACACGTCGTCATGGCGTCGAAAGTCGGCTGCCTTATGAAAAGTATATAAATAACAATGAGATAAAAATTGGCACAAAAAATGCTTAAGGCTGGCATCTCTGTTAAACGGGTAACCTGACAATGACTATTTGGGAAATAAGCGAGAAAGCCGATTACATCGCACAGCGGCATCGTCGCCTACAGGACCAGTGGCATATCTACTGCAATTCGCTGGTTCAGGGGATCACGTTATCAAAAGCGCGTCTGCACCACGCCATGAGTTGCGCGCCAGATAAAGAACTCTGTTTCGTACTTTTTGAACATTTTCGCATTTACGTCACCCTGGCGGATGGTTTTAACAGCCACACCATCGAGTACTACGTCGAAACGAAAGACGGCGACGACAAGCAGCTGATTGCACAGGCTCAGTTAAGCATTGACGGCATGATTGATGGCAAGGTCAACATCCGCAATCGCGAACAGGTTCTGGAACACTATCTCGAAAAAATCGCTGGTGTTTACGACAACTTATACACCGCCATTGAGAACAATACGCCGGTGAATTTAAGCCAACTGGTAAAGGGACAAAGCTCAGCAGCATGAGCTGAGGCTTTGTCCGGTTTGCAGGCATCATGCCTGTTTGGGGATGGGCGTGTCGATGAGTGTCGAAAATGACATTTCATCGGCATGTTTTCGTCAAAAATGACAATCACCTGAGGAATGCCCGGTGAATCGTTTTGTAATTGCTGACTCCACGCTCTGTATCGGCTGCCACACCTGTGAGGCCGCCTGTTCAGAGACGCATCGCCAGCACGGCCTGCAATCAATGCCGCGCCTGAGAGTGATGCTAAATGAAAAAGAATCTGCGCCGCAGCTCTGTCACCACTGTGAAGATGCGCCCTGTGCGGTGGTCTGCCCGGTTAATGCTATCACTCGTGTTGATGGGGCCGTGCAGCTGAATGAAAGCCTGTGCGTAAGCTGCAAACTGTGCGGCATCGCCTGTCCGTTCGGCGCAATCGAATTTTCCGGCAGCCGTCCGCTGGATATTCCTGCAAATGCCAATACCCCGAAAGCGCCACCGGCACCGCCTGCTCCGGCGCGTGTCAGCACGCTGCTTGACTGGGTGCCAGGTATTCGCGCGATCGCCGTCAAATGTGACCTTTGTAGCTTTGATGAACAAGGTCCGGCCTGCGTGCGGATGTGCCCGACCAAAGCCCTGCACCTGGTGGATAACACCGATATCGCCCGCGTTAGCAAACGTAAGCGTGAGCTGACCTTTAACACGGACTTTGGCGATCTCACCTTGTTTCAGCAGGCTCAAAGTGGAGAGGCTAAATGAGCGCAATTTCCCTGATCAATAGCGGCGTGGCGTGGTTTGCCGCCGCCGCTGTTCTGGCATTTCTCTTTTCTTTTCATAAGGCACTAAGCGGCTGGATTGCCGGAATTGGCGGCGCGGTTGGTAGCCTGTACACCGCAGCGGCAGGTTTCACCGTGCTGACTGGCGCGGTTGGCGTGAGCGGTGCGCTGTCACTGATAAGCTACGATGTGCAAATCTCTCCGCTTAACGCGATTTGGCTGATTACGCTCGGCCTGTGCGGTCTGTTTGTCAGCCTCTACAACATTGACTGGCATCGCCACGCGCAGGTGAAGTGCAACGGCTTGCAGATCAATATGTTGATGGCTGCGGCCGTCTGTGCCGTCATCGCCAGCAACCTGGGCATGTTAGTCGTGATGGCAGAAATCATGGCCCTGTGCGCGGTGTTCCTCACCAGCAACAGTAAAGAGGGCAAACTGTGGTTTGCGCTGGGGCGTCTTGGTACTTTGCTGCTGGCGATTGCCTGCTGGCTGGTCTGGCAGCGTTACGGCACGCTGGATCTGCGCCTGCTGGATATGCGTGTGCAGCAACTGCCGCTCGGTTCCGATATCTGGCTGCTCGGTGTGATTGGCTTTGGCCTGTTGGCCGGGATTATTCCTCTGCACGGCTGGGTGCCGCAGGCACATGCTAACGCCTCTGCGCCAGCTGCCGCGCTGTTTTCTACGGTGGTGATGAAAATTGGCCTGCTGGGCATTTTAACCCTGTCGCTGCTGGGTGGTAACGCGCCGCTGTGGTGGGGGATCGCGCTGCTGGTGCTCGGCATGATCACCGCGTTCGTCGGCGGTCTGTATGCGTTGATGGAGCACAACATCCAGCGTCTGCTGGCTTACCACACCCTGGAAAATATCGGCATTATCCTGCTGGGGCTGGGCGCTGGCGTAACGGGTATCGCGCTTGAACAACCGGCGCTGATTGCTCTTGGCCTGGTCGGTGGTCTGTACCATCTGCTTAACCACAGCCTGTTCAAAAGCGTACTGTTCCTCGGGGCGGGGAGCGTCTGGTTCCGTACCGGTCATCGCGATATCGAAAAACTCGGTGGTATTGGCAAGAAAATGCCGGTTATCTCCATCGCTATGTTAGTCGGGCTGATGGCAATGGCTGCGCTGCCGCCGCTGAACGGTTTTGCCGGGGAATGGGTTATCTATCAATCCTTCTTCAAACTGAGCAATAGTGGCGCGTTTGTTGCCCGTCTGCTGGGGCCGCTGCTCGCTGTGGGGCTGGCAATTACCGGTGCGCTGGCGGTGATGTGTATGGCGAAAGTCTATGGCGTCACGTTCCTCGGTGCGCCGCGTACCAAAGAAGCCGAAAACGCCACTTGTGCGCCGCTCCTGATGAGCGTCAGCGTGGTGGCACTGGCGATTTGCTGCGTAATTGGCGGTGTTGCTGCGCCGTGGCTGCTGCCGATGCTGTCGGCTGCTGTACCTCTGCCGCTGGAACCCGCCAACACCACCGTTTCTCAACCGATGATCACACTGCTGCTGATTGCCTGCCCGCTGCTGCCATTCATCATCATGGCGATTTGCAAAGGCGACCGTCTGCCGTCACGTTCCCGTGGCGCGGCCTGGGTGTGCGGCTACGACCACGAAAAATCAATGGTGATTACCGCTCACGGTTTTGCCATGCCGGTTAAACAGGCGTTTGCGCCAGTGCTGAAACTGCGCAAATGGCTGAATCCGGTGTCGCTGGTGCCGGGCTGGCAGTGCGAAGGTAGTGCGTTGCTGTTCCGCCGGATGGCGCTGGTTGAACTGGCGGTACTGGTGGTGATTATTGTTTCACGAGGAGCCTGAGAATGAGTGTTTTATATCCGTTAATTCAGGCGCTGGTGTTATTTGCCGTTGCGCCGCTGCTCTCCGGTATAACCCGCGTGGCGCGCGCCCGTCTGCATAATCGTCGCGGGCCGGGCGTGTTGCAGGAGTATCGCGACATTATCAAACTGCTGGGCCGCCAGAGCGTTGGCCCGGATGCCTCCGGCTGGGTGTTCCGCCTGACGCCGTATGTGATGGTGGGTGTCATGCTGACTATCGCTACTGCGCTGCCGGTAGTAACCGTTGGTTCTCCGCTGCCGCAACTGGCTGATTTGATCACCTTACTGTATCTCTTCGCCATCGCGCGTTTCTTCTTTGCCATTTCTGGTCTGGATACCGGCAGCCCGTTTACCGCCATCGGCGCGAGCCGTGAAGCGATGCTTGGCGTGCTGGTCGAACCGATGTTGTTGCTTGGTCTGTGGGTCGCCGCGCAGGTTGCTGGTTCCACCAATATCAGCAACATCACCGACACCGTTTATCACTGGCCGCTGAGCCAGAGCATCCCGCTGGTGCTGGCGCTTTGTGCCTGTGCATTCGCCACCTTTATCGAAATGGGCAAACTGCCGTTCGACCTGGCGGAAGCCGAGCAGGAGTTGCAGGAAGGCCCGCTCTCTGAATACAGCGGTAGCGGTTTTGGCGTAATGAAATGGGGTATCAGCCTGAAACAGCTGGTGGTGTTGCAGATGTTCGTCGGGGTGTTTATTCCGTGGGGACAAATGGAAACCTTCACCGCTGGTGGGCTGCTGCTGGCGCTGGTGATTGCCATCGTCAAACTGGTGGTCGGCGTACTGGTTATCGCGCTATTCGAAAACAGCATGGCCCGTCTGCGTCTTGATATTACTCCGCGCATTACCTGGGCTGGTTTTGGTTTTGCATTTTTAGCGTTCGTCTCCTTGCTGGCGGCGTGATTAAAGAGAGTTTGAGCATGTCTGAAGAAAAATTAGGTCAACATTATCTCGCCGCGCTGAATGAGGCATTTCCGGGCGTCGTGCTGGACCACGCCTGGCAGACCAAAGATCAGCTGACTGTCACCGTGAAGGTGAACTATCTGCCGGAAGTGGTGGAGTTCCTCTACTACAAACAGGGCGGCTGGCTGTCGGTGCTGTTTGGTAACGACGAACGCAAACTGAACGGTCATTACGCCGTTTACTACGTGCTGTCGATGGAGAAGGGCACCAAATGTTGGATTACGGCTCGCGTCGAAGTTGACGCCAACAAACCGGAGTATCCGTCCGTGACGCCACGCGTTCCGGCGGCGGTGTGGGGCGAGCGCGAAGTGCGCGATATGTACGGTTTGATTCCGGTTGGTTTGCCGGATGAACGTCGTCTGGTGCTGCCGGATGATTGGCCGGATGAACTCTACCCGCTGCGTAAAGACAGCATGGATTATCGTCAGCGTCCGGCACCGACTACTGATGCTGAAACCTACGAGTTCATCAACGAACTGGGCGACAAGAAAAACAACGTCGTGCCGATTGGTCCGCTGCACGTCACTTCCGACGAACCGGGCCACTTCCGTCTGTTCGTCGATGGCGAAAACATTATCGACGCCGACTACCGCCTGTTCTATGTCCATCGCGGCATGGAAAAACTGGCGGAAACCCGCATGGGTTACAACGAAGTGACCTTCCTCTCTGACCGTGTGTGCGGGATCTGCGGCTTCGCCCACAGCACCGCCTACACCACATCGGTGGAAAACGCGATGGGTATTCAGGTGCCAGAACGCGCGCAGATGATCCGCGCCATTCTGCTGGAGGTGGAGCGCCTGCACTCGCATCTGCTCAACCTCGGACTGGCCTGCCACTTCACCGGGTTTGACTCCGGCTTTATGCAGTTCTTCCGCGTGCGTGAAACCTCCATGAAAATGGCGGAGATCCTTACCGGTGCGCGTAAAACTTACGGCCTGAACCTGATCGGCGGGATTCGTCGCGATCTGCTGAAAGATGACATGATCCAGACCCGTCAACTGGCACAGCAGATGCGTCGTGAAGTGCAGGAGCTGGTGGATGTGCTGCTGAGCACTCCGAACATGGAACAGCGCACCGTTGGCATTGGTCGTCTGGACCCGGAAATTGCCCGCGATTTCAGTAACGTTGGCCCGATGGTCCGCGCCAGCGGTCACGCCCGCGATACCCGTGCCGATCACCCGTTTGTTGGTTATGGCCTGCTGCCAATGGAAGTCCACAGCGAGCAGGGCTGCGACGTTATTTCCCGTCTGAAGGTGCGTATCAACGAAGTCTATACCGCGCTGAACATGATCGACTACGGTCTGGATAACCTACCGGGCGGCCCGCTGATGGTGGAAGGCTTTACCTACATTCCGCACCGTTTCGCGCTGGGCTTTGCCGAAGCGCCGCGCGGCGATGATATCCACTGGAGCATGACCGGCGACAACCAGAAGCTGTACCGCTGGCGCTGCCGTGCCGCGACCTACGCGAACTGGCCGACCCTGCGCTACATGCTGCGCGGCAACACCGTTTCCGATGCGCCGCTGATTATCGGTAGCCTGGACCCTTGCTACTCCTGTACCGACCGCATGACCGTAGTCGATGTGCGTAAGAAGAAGAGCAAAGTGGTGCCGTACAAAGAACTCGAGCGCTACAGCATTGAGCGTAAAAACTCGCCGCTGAAATAAGGAATCGCCATGTTTACCTTTATCAAAAAAGTCATCAAAACCGGCACGGCGACCTCGTCTTATCCGCTGGAGCCGATTGCGGTTGATAAAAACTTCCGTGGTAAGCCAGAGCAGAACCCGCAGCAGTGCATCGGCTGCGCGGCCTGCGTCAATGCCTGCCCGTCAAACGCCTTAACGGTTGAAACTGACCTCGCCACCGGTGAGCTGGCCTGGGAGTTCAATCTTGGCCGCTGCATCTTCTGTGGACGCTGCGAAGAAGTCTGCCCGACGGCGGCGATCAAACTGTCGCAAGAGTACGAACTGGCGGTGTGGAAGAAAGAAGATTTCCTGCAACAGTCCCGCTTTGCGCTGTGCAACTGTCGCGTCTGCAATCGTCCTTTCGCCGTTCAGAAAGAGATCGACTACGCCATTGCGCTGCTTAAGCACAATGGCGACAGCCGCGCGGAAAACCACCGTGAAAACTTTGAGACTTGCCCGGAATGTAAGCGCCAGAAATGCCTGGTGCCGTCCGACCGTATTGAACTGACTCGCCATATGAAAGAGGCCATCTGATGAGCAATTTATTAGGCCCCCGTGACGCCAACGGCATTCCGGTCCCGATGACGGTGGATGAGTCCATCGCCAGCATGAAGGCGTCGTTACTGAAAAAAATCAAACGTTCTGCCTACGTTTACCGCGTGGACTGCGGCGGCTGCAACGGCTGCGAAATCGAAATTTTCGCCACGCTTTCGCCACTTTTCGATGCAGAACGCTTCGGCATTAAAGTCGTTCCGTCACCGCGTCATGCGGATATTTTACTGTTTACCGGCGCGGTCACCCGTGCAATGCGATCCCCTGCGCTACGTGCGTGGCAGTCCGCGCCGGACCCGAAAATCTGTATCTCCTACGGTGCCTGCGGCAACAGCGGCGGCATTTTCCACGATCTTTACTGCGTGTGGGGCGGTACGGATAAAATCGTCCCGGTGGATGTTTATATCCCTGGCTGCCCGCCAACACCAGCCGCCACGCTGTACGGCTTTGCAATGGCACTCGGCCTGCTGGAGCAGAAAATTCACGCCCGTGGCCCGGGTGAGCAGGATGAACAACCGGCTGAGATCCTGCATGGCGATATGGTGCAGCCGCTGCGCGTGAAAGTGGATCGCGAAGCACGCCGCCTGGCGGGTTACCGCTACGGTCGTCAGATTGCCGATGACTTCCTGACACAGTTAGGGCAGGGCGAAGAACAGGTTGCACGCTGGCTGGAAGCGGAAAACGATCCGCGTCTGAACGAGATTGTCAGCCATCTGAATCATGTTGTTGAAGAGGCGCGTATCCGATGAGTGAAAAGGTGGTGTTCAGTCAACTGAGCCGTAAATTTATTGATGAGAACGATGCCACGCCCGCAGAGGCGCAGCAGGTGGTCTATTACAGCCTGGCGATTGGTCACCACCTTGGGGTTATCGATTGCCTGGAAGCGGCGCTCACCTGCCCGTGGGATGAATATCTGGCATGGATTGCCACTCTGGAGGCGGGCAGCGAAGCCCGCCGCAAAATGGAAGGCGTGCCGAAATATGGCGAGATCGTCATCGACATTAACCATGTGCCGATGCTGGCCAATGCATTCGATAAAGCCCGGTCAGCGCAAACTTCGCAGCAGCAGGAATGGAGTACAATGCTGTTAAGTATGCTGCATGATATTCATCAGGAAAACGCCATCTATTTGATGGTGAGGAGATTGCGTGACTGACGTTTTACTCTGTGTTGGCAATAGCATGATGGGCGATGATGGCGCAGGTCCGCTGCTGGCGGAAAAGTGCGCCGCCGCGCCGAAAGGTAACTGGGTGGTGATTGATGGCGGTAGTGCACCGGAAAACGACATCGTCGCCATCCGTGAACTGCGCCCTACGCGGTTACTGATTGTTGACGCTACTGATATGGGGCTAAACCCCGGCGAAATCCGCATCATCGACCCGGATGATATCGCCGAGATGTTTATGATGACTACCCATAATATGCCGCTGAACTATCTTATCGACCAGTTGAAAGAAGACATTGGCGAAGTGATTTTCCTCGGCATCCAGCCGGATATCGTCGGCTTTTACTACCCGATGACCCAGCCGATTAAAGATGCGGTTGAAACCGTTTATCAACGACTGGAAGGCTGGGAAGGGAACGGCGGATTTACGCAGTTAGCGGTGGAAGAAGAGTAGTTTTTCAGTAAGGAATCAGGACAGGGATGTTTTTGATGAGGGAATCAGAACTGATAGCAAACGCCAGATTGCCCGATGCGCTGTGCTTATCGGGCCTTCCTGGTTCGTGCGACACGTAGGCCGGATAAGGCGTTCACGCCGCATCCGGCACTGTTACTTACTCTAAATCTTCACCGTTACTGGCAATCACTTTTTTATACCACCAGAACGATTTCTTACGCGTGCGCGCCAGCGTACCGTTGCCTGCGTCGTCACGGTCTACGTAGACAAAACCGTAGCGTTTGCTCATTTCACCCGTAGAGGCGGAAACCAAATCAATACAGCCCCAGGTGGTATAGCCCATCAGCGGAATGCCGTCTGCAATCGCTTCGCCCATTGCGCGGATATGTTCGCGTAAATAGCTGATGCGATAGTCATCGTTAATCTCACCATTAGCAGCAAATTCATCTTTTGCGCCCAGGCCGTTTTCCACCAGAAACAGCGGCTTCTGATAACGGTCGTACATCATATTCATGGTGATACGCAGACCGAGTGGATCAATACCCCAGCCCCAGTCGCTTACCTGTAGATACGGGTTACGCAGCGATTTCACCACGTTCGCCGCACTGCTGTTGTTGGCGTTCATCTCCGCCGAGGCGCAGCGCGAGGCGTAATAGCTGAAAGAGACAAAATCGACGGTATTTTTCAGGATTTCATCATCGCCCGGTGCTTTGTCGATGGTTACCCCTTTTTCGCGGAATACGCGGGCAGAGTAAGCCGGATACGCGCCCCGCGCCTGCACATCGATAAAAAACAGGTTTTCCCTGTCTTTCTCCAGCGCCGCCCAGACATCCTCCGGCTTGCAGCTGTAAGGGTAGAAGTTACCGCCTGCCAGCATACAGCCCACCTGATTTTGCGGGTTAACCTCATGGGCGATTTTGGTGGCTAATGCACTGGCAATCAGTTGGTGATGCGCGGCCTGATATTTCACCTGATCCTGATTTTCACCTTCTTCAAACACCAGACCCGCGCCGGAAAACGGGCTATGCAACATAATGTTGATTTCATTGAAGGTGAGCCAGTATTTCACCAGACCATCAAAGGCTTCAAAGCAGGTTCTGGCGTAGCGGCTGAAAAACTCCACCAGCTTGCGGTTACGCCAGGAGCCATATTCGGTGACCAGATGCATCGGCACATCGAAGTGGCACAACGTGACCAGCGGTTCGATGCCGTACTTTTTACACTCTTCAAAGACCGAACGATAAAAAGCAATGCCCTGCGGGTTGGGCGTCAGTTCATCGCCCTGCGGAAAGAGGCGGCTCCAGGCAATCGAGGTACGGAGAACCTTGAATCCCATCTCTGCCATCAGGGCGATATCTTCTTTATAACGATGATAAAAATCCGTCGCCTCATGGCTGGGATAAAACTCGTCATTGCGTAACTGAAAACGTTTTTCCAGCCCCAGTTTTACCGCCATTCGATGCTCGCCGTGTGGGATCATATCGACCGTGGTCAGCCCTTTGCCACCTTCACGGTACGCACCTTCGGACTGGTTGGCGGCAAGCGCGCCGCCCCATAAAAAACCTTGCGGAAATACTGACATTTTCATCCTCAATTAAGACTTACTTCTTTGGCGACGGTCGGTTGTGCGCCCTGATGTTTTCGCGCCTCGGCAGCCGCTTCCTCAACAGGAATATCCTCAAAGCCGAGCAACAGTGTGAGGATAAACGACAGCACAACCGCCAGCGCCATGACGGCGAACACCCAGACGATGCTCATTGGATTCGCCGGATCGAAGAACTGCACGCTGGTAAATAACCCCGGCGCTGCCATTGAGTGGCTGGCAAGCCCCGCCATACCGGCAACCGCCCCGCAAATAAAACCGCTGATAAGACTGGCGATAAGCGGACGTTTCAGGCGGATCGCCACGCCGTATAACGCCGGTTCGGAAATCCCCGCCATAATGGCTGATGCCGCCGCAGCCAGCGCCGTCTGGCGCAGTTCCGGGTTTTTCGTTTTCCACGCCACCGCCAGTGATGAACCGCCCAGCGACAGGTTAGCGCCGATCTCGGACGGCATGACCATCCCTTCTTTGCCGGTTTCGGCAATGGTCTGAATGATGGTTGGCGTAAAGACGCGGTGCATCCCGGTCATTACCAGCAGAGGCCACAGTGCGCCCATAATGGCGACTGAAAGCCAGCCCAGATAACCATGGATGGTGTAAACCAGCGCCGAAATGGCGCTACCGATCCAGATACCAATCGGGCCAATTAGCAGGATTGCCAGCGGTGCGGCAATCAACACAATCAGCATCGGCTTGAGGAAGTTTTTGGTCACCGCCGGTGTAATGCTGTCCACCCAGCGTTCGATATATGACAGGCACCAGGTCATCACCAGCGCCGGGATCACCGTGTAGGTATATTTCACCGCGGTGACCGGAATCAGGGCAAATTCGACATGTTCACCCTGGGCCGCTTTCGCCATCAGTTCAATAAAACTCGGATGTACCAGCACACCCGCGATGGCAATCGCCAGCGACATATTGGTTTTAAATTTGATGGCGGCAGATGCCGCGACCATTAGCGGCAGGAAGAAGAAAGCACCGTCACCAATCACATTCAGAATGGTTAAGGTCGGCGATCCTTTTGTCAACACGCCGCTCATCTCGAGGATCATCGCCAGTAGTTTGACCATCGATCCGCCGATAATCGCCGGGATCAGCGGTGACATGGTGCCGATCAGCGCATCAAGGATCCCCGCACCAATGCGACGTAGCGTGAGTTTAGGTTTACCCACGGGCTGTGCGGGCTGCATATCTCCCGGCAGCAGACTGACGACTTCCTGAAAGGCTTGCGAAACGGTATTGCCGATAATTACCTGACACTGGTTGTCACTACGTACCACGCCGAGCACGCCGGGGATGGTTTTTAACGTCGGGCTGTCGATAAGCTGGTCATCTTTGATAACAAAGCGCAAACGCGTCATACAGTGCGTGACTGCCGAGATGTTATCAACGCCGCCCAGTGCCGCTATCACCGAGCGTGCCAGCGCCGCATAATTTTTGGCCATCGGATTTTATCCTGTTATCAGTAGGGTAGATGTAGTTGTTATCAGTCGACGGGACGGAAAAATGCCGATGCTGAAACGGAATTAAGAAACCGGTTTCACAAAATCATGAATAGTTGTCAAAAAATAAGCAAGAAAGTTAATTGTTCATTTTTTATATTTGTGAAACCGGTCACCTGAATATTTTTCCCGCCGATTGCGCAAGGACAATCGGCAAACGGTGCAGTACACTCCGTTGATTGCGTGTAAAGGGATGAAAATGATGACGACGATGCTGGAAGTGGCGAAGCGCGCCGGGGTTTCAAAAGCGACCGTTTCCCGTGTGCTTTCAGGTAATGGCTACGTCAGCCAGGAGACTAAAGATCGCGTGTTTCAGGCGGTAGAAGAGAGCGGTTACCGCCCAAACTTGCTGGCGCGTAATCTGTCGGCGAAGAGTACTCAGACGCTGGGGCTGATAGTGACCAACACGCTTTACCACGGCATTTATTTTAGTGAATTACTGTTTCATGCCGCGCGAATGGCGGAAGAGAAAGGGCGACAGTTGCTATTGGCAGATGGCAAACATAGCGCCGAAGAAGAGCGCCAGGCGATTCAGTATCTGCTGGATCTGCGCTGCGATGCCATCATGATTTACCCGCGTTTTTTAAGCGTGGATGAGATCGATGACATCATTGACGCGCACAGTCAGCCGATAATGGTGCTTAATCGCCGCCTGCGCAAAAACAGCAGCCATAGCGTCTGGTGCGATCATAAACAGACCAGCTTTAACGCCGTGGCAGAGTTGATAAACGCCGGACATCAGGAGATTGCTTTCCTTACCGGTTCGATGGATTCCCCCACCAGCATTGAACGTCTTGCCGGATATAAAGACGCGCTGGCGCAGTATGGTATTGCGCTCAATGAAAAACTTATCGTTAACGGTAAATGGACGCCCGCCAGCGGGGCCGAAGGGGTAGAAACGTTACTCGAACGTGGGGCTAAATTTAGCGCGTTAGTTGCCAGTAACGACGATATGGCGATTGGTGCGATGAAAGCGTTACACGAGCGCGGCATAGCGGTGCCAGAGCAGGTGTCAGTTATCGGATTCGATGATATCGCAATTGCCCCCTACACCGTTCCGGCGCTCTCCAGCGTAAAAATTCCGGTGACTGAGATGATTCAGGAAATTATTGGACGGCTGATTTTTATGCTCGATGGTGGGGATTTCTCACCGCCGAAAACCTTCAGCGGAAAACTGATCCGCCGCGACTCACTCATTGCTCTTTCGCAATAAACACTGTCATCACATGTCATCGTCACTAGTGTCGATGACATCGTTTTTCCTGTATCGCAGAAATTAATTTCCTTAAATAACAGCAAATTAAAAACTGGCATGATTTGTGAATGTATCGGCGCATTAACTGTCATTGCTGGAGAATTTGATGAACCGTTTCATCATTGCTGACGCGAGTAAATGTATTGGTTGCCGTACCTGTGAAGTGGCGTGCGTGGTTTCTCATCAGGAAAATCAGGACTGTGCATCGCTGACCCCGGAAACTTTTTTACCGCGAATCCATGTCATTAAAGGTGTGAATATTTCCACGGCAACAGTCTGCCGTCAGTGTGAAGATGCACCGTGCGCTAACGTCTGCCCGAATGGTGCTATCAGCCGTGATAAAGGGTTTGTTCATGTGATGCAGGAACGTTGCATTGGTTGCAAAACCTGCGTTGTGGCTTGCCCGTATGGCGCGATGGAAGTGGTGGTACGTCCGGTGATTCGCAACAGCGGTGCGGGGCTGAATGTACGTGCTGACAAAGCCGAAGCCAATAAATGCGACCTGTGCAACCATCGTGAAGACGGCCCGGCGTGTATGGCTGCTTGCCCGACTCATGCGCTGATTTGTGTCGATCGTAATAAACTTGAACAACTGAGCGCAGAAAAACGTCGCCGTACGGCGCTGATGTTCTAAAAATCTTACAGAACTGTTCTGGCATCAAAGGAATTCCCGGAAATATTCGTAGAATACGGAGCGGGCGGTATCGCCGACCTGTGGCTGCCGGATGCGACGCTGTCGTGTCCGGCTGGGCGGGTTACGCAATTCATGATGGCGGGAATAACTCAATGGCAAAAAACACATCTTGCGGTGTCCAACTGCGTATTCGTGGCAAAGTGCAGGGCGTCGGTTTTCGTCCGTTTGTCTGGCAGCTGGCACAGCAATTAAATCTTCACGGCGATGTCTGTAATGATGGCGATGGCGTAGAAGTCCGGCTGCTGGAAGACCCGGAAATGTTTCTTGTTCAATTGCATCAGCACTGCCCGCCGCTGGCGCGTATTGATAGCGTCGAGCGTGAGCCGTTTATCTGGTCACAACTGCCCACCGAGTTCACCATCCGCCAGAGCGCGGGCGGCGTCATGAATACGCAAATTGTTCCCGATGCCGCTACTTGCCCTGCCTGTCTTGCCGAAATGAATACCCCAGGCGAACGGCGTTATCGTTATCCGTTTATCAACTGTACCCACTGCGGCCCGCGTTTCACCATTATTCGCGCCATGCCTTACGACCGCCCGTTTACTGTGATGGCGGCGTTTCCGCTGTGTCCGGCCTGTGACAAAGAGTACCGTGACCCGCTCGATCGTCGCTTCCACGCCCAGCCGGTGGCCTGCCCGGAGTGTGGCCCGCATCTTGAATGGGTAAGTCATGGTGAACATGAGGAACAAGAGGCGGCATTACAGGCAGCTATCGCACAGTTAAAAATGGGCAACATTGTCGCCATCAAAGGGATTGGCGGATTTCATCTCGCCTGCGATGCACGTAACAGTAACGCGGTGGCGACACTTCGGGCGCGCAAACATCGCCCAGCGAAACCGCTGGCGGTTATGTTGCCAGCGGCAGACGGTTTACCAGACGCTGCCCGCCAGTTGCTCACCACGCCCGCCGCGCCGATTGTGCTGGTGGATAAAAAATACGTTCCTGAGCTTTGTGATGATATCGCCCCTGGCCTTAACGAAGTCGGGGTGATGTTGCCTGCGAATCCGCTCCAGCATTTGCTGTTACAGGAACTGCAATGCCCGCTGGTGATGACCTCCGGCAACCTGAGCGGTAAACCACCGGCTATCAGCAACGAACAGGCGCAGGCGGATTTGCAGGGCATTGCCGACGGATTCTTGATACATAACCGCGACATCGTGCAGCGGATGGATGATTCAGTGGTGCGCGAAAGCGGCGAAATGCTGCGCCGTTCGCGGGGGTATGTGCCGGATGCGCTGGCTTTGCCTCCGGGCTTTAAAAATGTTCCGCCTGTGCTGTGTCTCGGCGCGGATCTGAAAAATACCTTCTGCCTGGTGCGCGGTGAACAAGCGGTGTTGAGTCAGCATCTGGGCGATTTAAGTGACGATGGCATCCAGATGCAGTGGCGCGAAGCGTTACGCCTGATGCAAAACATCTACGATTTTACCCCGCAATACGTTGTGCATGACGTGCATCCGGGCTATGTCTCCAGCCAGTGGGCGAGCGAAATGAATCTGCCGACGCAAACGGTGCTGCATCATCATGCCCACGCGGCGGCGTGTCTGGCAGAACATCACTGGCCGCTGGAGGGCGGGGATGTCATTGCTTTGACGCTCGACGGTATCGGTATGGGGGAGAACGGCGCTTTGTGGGGCGGCGAGTGTCTGCGGGTGAACTATCGCGAATGCCAGCACTTGGGCGGCTTGCCTGCAGTGGCGCTTCCGGGGGGCGATTTGGCTGCAAAGCAGCCGTGGCGAAACCTGTTGGCGCAGTGCCTGCGCTTTGTGCCGGAGTGGCAGAATTATCCTGAAACGGCAAGTGTGCAACAGCAAAACTGGAGCGTGCTGGCGCGGGCCATTGAGCGTGGAATTAACGCGCCGCTGGCGTCATCGTGTGGGCGTTTGTTCGATGCCGTAGCGGCGGCACTGGGCTGTGCGCCAGCCACGTTAAGTTATGAAGGTGAAGCGGCTTGTGCCCTGGAGGCACTCGCAGCTTCGTGCCACGGAGTGACGCATCCGGTGACGATGCCGCTGGTGGACAATCAACTGGATCTCGCCACTTTCTGGCAGCAGTGGCTGAACTGGCAGGCACCGGTTAATCAACGCGCGTGGGCGTTTCATGATGCGCTGGCGCAGGGTTTTGCCGCGTTGATGCGTGAACAGGCCACGATGCGCGGTATCACTACGCTGGTATTTAGCGGTGGGGTTATTCATAACCGTTTGCTGCGTGCGCGTCTGGCGCATTATCTCGCTGATTTCACGTTGCTCTTTCCGCAGAGTTTACCGGCGGGTGATGGCGGCTTGTCTCTGGGGCAGGGGGTTATTGCTGCGGCTTGTTGGTTAGCGGGTGAAGTCCAGAACGGATAAAACGTGTTGCATTTGGCCACCATTGCCGGATGCGCTCCCCGTAGGTCGGATAAGACGCGCGAGCGTCGCATCCGACATTTTGGGTACAGTAGCTGGATGCGACATGAACGCATTATGTGACCAACACATGCGCTCCCCGTAGGTCGCATCCGACATTTTAGGCACAGTAGCCCGCTTACACCGGCAACGTTTTCAACAATCCAAATGCCTCTTTCATCCGATCCTCACTGACCACAAAGGCGCGAAGCTGGTCTGCATCGTCAACGCCGCGCGCCACCATTCCCTGGCGTTCGGTATTAATCTGCCAGCGTAAATCCTGACGCTGGGTTTCGCCTGCCAGATGCAGCGGTAATTCCGGCGTTTTGATTTTCACCAGCATCGCCGGTAGTTTCAGCGGCGTGTTATTGCCGAGAAGATTTTTTGCCAGCACCATCGCGCTAAGTTGAATCGGCTGGAGGAACGGCAATACCTGACCGTTAATTTCCGCGCAATCGCCCAGCGCATAAATATCGGCATTACTGGTTTGCAGATAACTGTCGACGCAAACGCCGCGATTAATCGTCAGCCCGGCGCGTCGTGCCAGGGCGGTTTCCGGGCGCAGTCCGGTGGCGGCAATTACCGCATCCACTTCGATGCTACGCTGGCGGTCCAGCGTTGCCAGAATGCCAGAATCCGTTTTTTCCAGCCCCTGCAACTGAGATTTTAACAGCAGATGAACGCCCATCTCCGTCAACCGATGCTGCAAGCGGCTGCTTACTTCCGGCGGCATTAACGACGCCAGAATGCTGGCGGCGTTATCAATCAGCGTGACCGCTTTGCTTGCCCGACAAAAATCCATCGCCAGTTCGCTACCAATCAAACCACCGCCGACAATCAACACGCGTTGGGCATCCTGCAGTTGTGTTTCACAGGCGCGATACTCTTGCTGACTATTTAACGTCAGCATTAACTCACGCCCAGGCACTGGCGGGACAAAGGCACTGGCACCGGTTGCCAGCACTAACTTGTCGTATTGCCACTGATTATTCTGACTTTTCACCACATGGGCTTCGGCATCGATATCCGTCACCCAGGTGTGCGGAAACAGGCGCAGATTAAACTGCTCGGCAAATTCACCTGCCGTCTGGCGGGTTAGGTCGTCGGCACGTTGCCTCTGGCTGATAACATGGCTGAGGTCAGGTTTGTTGTACTCATCCATGCTGTCGGCGGCAATCAGGGTTAATGGAATAGTAGCGTCCTGTTTGCGGATATTTTTCACCAGTTGGCGGGCGGCGAAGCCCGAACCAATGATCACAATGCCGTAACTCATTTTGCCTCCGATGCCAGTTCGTCGAAGACATCTTTGCCGAGGGAACATTCCGGGCAGAGGAAGTTGTCCGGAACTTCACTCCACGGCGTTCCCGGCGCGACGTCCTGCATTGGCTCGCCTTTTGCCGGATCGTAAATCCACTGGCAGACGCTGCACTGCATCCGCGGACCGAGATCAGCCGTCGTGGTGGCACAGGTTTCTTCTTTAACTACCGTATTCACTGTGATTTGTGGCAGCGGCGCGAGCGCCCACTGACGGGCGATTTCGCGACCGTGTTCACGGCATAATTCCAGTGCATCCTGGTCCGGTCGCCATTTGGCTTTCAGGCTAAGTGACATTTCGAAACCTGCATCCTGCAAGCGCGTGGAAAGACGATCCACCGCACCGCCGCTCCAGCCGTGAGAGCCGAAAGCACTGGCGCGTTTGTTACGGAAGCGTAATCCGGTCATCTCCTCCACCAGCCCGGCGATTTTCGGCATCATCACGTTATTCATCGTCGAAGTCCCAACCAGTACGCCTTTTGAGCGGAAGACATTGGTCAGGATTTCGTTTTTATCGCTTCGGGCGACGTTGAAAATTTTCACCGCTACGCGCGGGTCGGTTTCCGCAATCCCCTGGGCGATAGCGTCAGCCATCATGCGGGTATTATTCGACATGGTGTCGTAGAAAATGGTGATTCTGTCTTCCTGATAATCCGCCGCCCATTTCAGGTACAGCTCGACAATTTGCGTCGGGTTATCGCGCCATACCACGCCGTGAGAGGTCGCTATCATATCGACTGGTAAGTTAAAGCCCAGGATCTCGGTAATTTTCGGCGTTACCAGGCGGCTGAACGGCGTCAGGATATTGGCGTAGTAACGCTGGCACTGCTCGAAAAGCTCCGTCTGATCCACTTCATCGTTGAACAGATGCTCGTCGCAGTAGTGCTGACCGAAAGCATCGTTACTGAACAGCACCGCGTCGCCTGTCAGGTAAGTCATCATGCTGTCCGGCCAGTGCAGCATTGGCGTTTCGACAAAAATGAGCTGTTTGCCGTTGCCGATATCCAGCGTGTCGCCAGTTTTCACCACATTAAAATTCCACTCCGGATGATGGTGATGACCATTTATCGAGTCGATAGCGTTGGCAGTACAGTAAATCGGCGTATCGGGAATTTGCGCCATCAGTTCGGTCAGCGCCCCGGCGTGGTCCTCTTCTGCATGGTTAATAACGATGTAGTCGATATCCGCCAGATCGATTTCATTACGCAGGTTCTGCACAAATTCGCGGCTGAATTTATGGTCGACGGTGTCGATCAGCACGTTTTTTTCTTCGCGGATGAGGTAGCTGTTGTAGCTGCTGCCGCGCAGCGTTTTATATTCTGTACCGTGAAAATCACGCACTTCCCAGTCACGTTGACCAACCCAATGAATGTTATTTTTCACCACAATAGACATAGCAACCTCAATTTATTCAGCGTGTTCTAAAAAGATGTCTTGCTAATTGCAGATTGCGTGCCAGTTTTTATCTAATTGTTTTTACAATATAAATGAAATCATGCTCATTAATGAGTAGTCAAAATGACTATCAATCAAATGGTCGATATGACAATATCTATAGTCAAATTGACAGTGAGGCAAAGATGAGTTTTTCCGTTGATGTGCTGGCGAATATCGCCATCGAATTGCAGCGTGGGATTGGTCATCAGGATCGTTTTCAGCGCCTGATCACCACGCTGCGTCAGGTGCTGGAGTGCGATGCGTCTGCGTTGCTACGTTACGACTCGCGGCAGTTTATTCCGCTTGCCATCGACGGGCTGGCGAAGGATGTACTCGGTAGACGCTTTGCGCTGGAAGGTCATCCGCGGCTGGAAGCGATTGCCCGCGCTGGGGACGTGGTGCGTTTTCCCGCAGACAGCGAATTGCCCGATCCCTATGACGGTTTGATTCCCGGGCAGGAGAGTCTGAAGGTTCACGCCTGCGTTGGCCTGCCGTTGTTTGCCGGACAAAACTTGATCGGCGCACTGACGCTCGACGGGATGCAGCCCGATCAGTTCGATGTTTTCAGCGACGAAGAGTTACGGCTGATTGCTGCGCTGGCGGCGGGAGCGTTAAGCAATGCGTTGCTGATTGAACAACTGGAAAGCCAGAATATGCTGCCAGGTGATGCCGCGCCGTTTGAAGCGGTGAAACAGACGCAGATGATCGGTCTGTCGCCAGGTATGACGCAATTGAAAAAAGAGATTGAGATTGTGGCGGCGTCCGATCTCAACGTCCTGATCAGCGGTGAGACGGGAACCGGTAAGGAGCTGGTGGCGAAAGCGATTCATGAAGCCTCGCCAAGGGCGGTGAATCCGCTGGTCTATCTCAACTGTGCCGCACTGCCGGAAAGTGTGGCGGAAAGTGAGTTGTTCGGGCATGTGAAAGGAGCGTTTACTGGCGCTATCAGTAACCGCAGCGGGAAGTTTGAAATGGCGGATAACGGCACACTGTTTCTGGATGAGATCGGCGAGTTGTCGTTGGCATTGCAGGCCAAGCTGCTGAGGGTGTTGCAGTATGGCGATATTCAGCGCGTTGGCGATGACCGCAGTTTGCGGGTCGATGTGCGCGTGCTGGCTGCGACTAACCGCGATTTACGCGAAGAGGTGCTGGCAGGGCGATTTCGCGCCGACTTGTTTCATCGCCTGAGCGTGTTTCCACTTTCGGTGCCGCCACTGCGTGAGCGGGGCGATGACGTCATTCTGCTGGCAGGGTATTTCTGTGAGCAGTGTCGTTTGCGGCTGGGGCTTTCCCGCGTGGTATTAAGTGCCGGAGCGCGAAAATTACTGCAACACTATAATTTTCCGGGAAATGTGCGCGAACTGGAACATGCTATTCATCGGGCGGTAGTGCTGGCGAGAGCCACTCGCAGCGGCGATGAAGTGATTCTTGAGGCGCAACATTTTGCTTTTCCTGAGGAGGCGTTGCCGCCGCCAGAAGCGATGACAATGCCCGTTGTTAAGCAAAATCTGCGTGAAGCGACAGAAGCGTTCCAGCGTGAAACCATTCGCCAGGCTCTGGCACAAAATCATAACAACTGGGCTGCCTGCGCGCGGATGCTGGAAACCGACGTCGCCAACCTGCATCGGCTGGCGAAACGTCTGGGATTGAAGGATTAAATAATCCCGGCCTGATAGAAATCCTGCAGGTTAATCGCACCGGTGAGTTTGCCGTTTTCATCCACCACCGGTGCGGCGGTGATTTTGCGCTTCATCAGAACTTCTTTGGCGTCGATGGCGCGACTTTGTGCCTGTAATGTCGTGCCGCCTGTCGTCATCGCTTCATTAACTGGCGTGGTGAGTGCGCCGCCGCCAACCAGCCAGCGACGTAAATCACCGTCGGTAAAGACGCCTTGTACCTGTTGTTGAGCGTCACATACCGCCACCAGCCCCAGACCGGTGCGGCTGAGTTCCAGCATCGCATCCATCACGCTTGCGGTTAACGCTACCTGTGGGATAGCGTCATCACGGCGCATCAGATGATGCACTTTATTCAGCAAGCGAGCGCCCAGTGCCCAAGCTGGGTGGGAGCGGGCAAAATCTTCTTCATTAAATCCGCGTGCCTGCATGACCGCCATCGCCAGCGTATCACCCATCATCAGGGTATTGACGGTGCTGGAGGTCGGCGCAAGGTGCATCGGACAGGCTTCGCGTTCTACGGAGATATCCAGCACCGCTTTCGCCGCCAGTCCCAGCGGTGACGTCGGTTTGCCGGTCATCGCCAGCAGCGCGATAGATTTGTCTTCCAGACGCGGAATAATCAGATCCAGTTCCTTCGCTCCACCGGAGTAAGAGATAAACAACATCACATCGCGGCTTTCAATCATCCCCAGATCGCCGTGCAGTGCTTCTGCCGGATGGACAAAAAAAGCCGGTGTGCCGGTGCTGGCAAGTGTTGCGGCGATTTTCTTACCAATGTGGCCCGATTTGCCAATTCCCGAAACTACCACTTTGCCTTCGCAGTGCAGGATGATATTGGCGGCGCGAACAAAATCATCGCCCAGACGTTCCGGTAAACGGCTTGCTTCCTGCAACTCCAGCATTAACGTCTGACGTCCCGCGTTCAGTAGTGCTTCACTCATTGCTCTCTCCGGTTAAGGTCCATTTATTTATTCCAGCCAGGGATTGATGGCCGGAATGAGCGCTCATTATCCAGCGCTATGGGAAGGGAAACAACATATGTGAATTTAGTTACAACATACTTTAAGAAAAAATATGAACTGAAAGAAGAGACTAAAGAGAAATGGAGTGCCGAAAACAGACTACCGCTTCCTTGTGCTGGGCGGGATGCTTTACCATACTTGCCCCTGGTTGAATTTGTTAAATGGACCCCTCATGTTCAAGCATCGTTATGTAACATTGCTTCCCCTTTTTGTGTTACTTGCCGCCTGTAGCAGCAAGCCAAAACCGACTGAGACTGAAACAACCACCGGAACGCCGTCCGGCGGCTTCCTGCTTGAGCCGCAGCACAATGTGATGCAGATGGGCGGAGATTTTGCCAATAACCCCAATGCCCAGCAGTTCATCGAAAAAATGGTGAACAAACATGGTTTCGATCGTCAGCAATTGCAGGAAATTCTCTCTCAGGCGAAACGTCTGGATTCGGTACTGCGGCTGATGGATAACCAGGCACCAACCACATCGGTGAAACCGCCATCTGGTCCGAACGGCGCATGGCTGCGTTATCGCAAAAAATTTATTACGCCGGATAACGTGCAGAACGGCGTGGTTTTCTGGAATCAGTATGAAGATGCGCTGAATCGCGCGTGGCAGGTGTATGGCGTACCGCCGGAAATTATCGTCGGGATTATCGGCGTCGAAACCCGCTGGGGGCGCGTGATGGGGAAAACCCGCATCCTCGATGCGCTGGCAACGCTGTCATTTAACTACCCACGCCGCGCGGAGTATTTCTCTGGCGAGCTGGAAACCTTCCTGCTGATGGCGCGCGATGAGCAGGACGATCCGCTCAATCTGAAAGGTTCCTTTGCCGGGGCGATGGGCTACGGACAGTTTATGCCGTCGTCTTACAAACAATATGCGGTAGATTTCAGCGGCGACGGGCATATCAACCTTTGGGATCCGGTTGATGCGATCGGTAGCGTGGCGAACTATTTCAAAGCGCACGGCTGGGTAAAAGGCGATCAGGTCGCGGTAATGGCAAACGGTCAGGCTCCAGGCTTGCCAAATGGCTTCAAAACCAAGTACAGCATTTCGCAGCTTGCCGCGGCAGGTTTAACGCCACAGCAGTCGCTGGGCAACCATCAACAGGCCAGCCTGCTGCGTTTGGATGTTGGAACAGGTTATCAGTACTGGTACGGTCTGCCGAACTTCTACACCATTACCCGTTATAACCACAGCACACATTACGCAATGGCGGTCTGGCAGTTAGGACAAGCCGTGGCGTTGGCGCGCGTACAGTAACTATCTGCAAGAGGGAGGTTAAACTTCCCTCTGCTTTCTTACTGTTTATTCGAATGACGTAATTGCCTGATTTTTTTTGACAGCGATATCGCATATCCCAGACAGACAACGCCTAACGCAGCCTGACCGAAGTCGAAAGGTTCAAGATAGCCAGAAGATAAAATCTTACATATCACTGAAACCAGTGCGCTGATGCCACCAATGATGACCCACATACGCATTTGCGTGGTCTGTTTAAGCACGTTTTGGGGGGGGTTATCCGTTTTCTTTGTTGTCATTATTTTTCTCTCCTTGTGAATACCTGGCAATATGAACGCTGCATGGTAGCGTTTTTCTTTACCGGTTGGCCGCAACAGTCTTATTTCGGAATGCGACTCGTAAAATGAATCGCTGGTCCCCATCTTCTGCGGGAAAGTGCTATCTTGTCCGGCATAAATTTTTGACTGACAGAGGTTGTGATGACTGACAGTGAACTGATGCAGTTAAGCGAGCAGGTAGGGCTGGCGCTGAAATCCCGTGGCGCAACCGTAACAACCGCTGAATCCTGTACTGGCGGTTGGGTAGCGAAAGTGATTACCGATATTGCCGGCAGTTCCGCCTGGTTTGAACGCGGATTTGTCACCTACAGTAACGAAGCCAAAGCGCAGATGATCGGCGTACGCGAAGAGACGCTGGCGCAGCATGGTGCGGTGAGTGAACCTGTTGTGGTGGAAATGGCGATAGGCGCACTGAAAGCGGCTCGTGCTGATTATGCGGTTGCTATCAGTGGCATCGCCGGACCGGATGGCGGCAGCGAAGAGAAGCCTGTCGGCACCGTCTGGTTTGCTTTTGCCACAGCCCGCGGCGAAGGCATTACCCGCCGGGAATGCTTTAGCGGCGACCGCGATGCCGTGCGTCGTAAGGCGACGGCTTATGCCTTAAATACGCTGCGGCAACAATTTCTACAAAATACTTGATACTGTATGACTATACAGTATAATTGCTTCAACAGAACATATTGACTATCCGGTATTACCCGGCATGACAGGAGTAAAAATGGCTATCGACGAAAACAAACAGAAAGCGTTGGCGGCAGCACTGGGCCAGATTGAGAAACAATTTGGTAAAGGCTCCATCATGCGCCTGGGTGAAGACCGTTCCATGGATGTGGAAACCATCTCTACTGGTTCGCTTTCACTGGATATCGCGCTCGGAGCAGGTGGTCTGCCGATGGGCCGTATCGTCGAAATCTACGGACCGGAATCTTCCGGTAAAACCACGCTGACGCTGCAGGTGATTGCCGCTGCCCAGCGCGAAGGTAAAACCTGTGCGTTTATCGATGCTGAACACGCGCTGGACCCAGTCTATGCACGTAAACTGGGTGTCGATATCGACAACCTGCTGTGCTCCCAGCCGGACACCGGCGAGCAGGCACTGGAAATCTGTGACGCTCTGGCGCGTTCTGGCGCAGTAGACGTTATCGTCGTTGACTCCGTGGCGGCACTGACGCCGAAAGCGGAAATCGAAGGCGAAATCGGCGACTCTCACATGGGCCTTGCAGCACGTATGATGAGCCAGGCGATGCGTAAGCTGGCGGGTAACCTGAAGCAGTCCAACACGCTGCTGATCTTCATCAACCAGATCCGTATGAAAATTGGTGTGATGTTCGGTAACCCGGAAACCACTACCGGTGGTAACGCGCTGAAATTCTACGCCTCTGTTCGTCTCGACATCCGTCGTATCGGCGCGGTGAAAGAGGGCGAAAACGTAGTGGGTAGCGAAACCCGCGTGAAAGTGGTTAAGAACAAAATTGCAGCGCCGTTTAAACAGGCTGAATTCCAGATCCTCTACGGTGAAGGCATCAACTTCTACGGCGAGTTGGTTGACCTGGGCGTGAAAGAGAAGCTGATCGAGAAAGCAGGCGCGTGGTACAGCTACAAAGGTGAGAAGATCGGTCAGGGTAAAGCGAATGCGACTGCCTGGCTGAAAGATAACCCGGAAACCGCGAAAGAGATCGAGAAGAAAGTACGTGAGCTGCTGCTGAGCAACCCGAACTCAACGCCGGATTTCTCTGTAGATGACAGCGAAGGCGTAGCAGAAACTAACGAAGATTTTTAATCGTCTTGTTTGATACTCAAGGGGCGCATCTGCGACTCTGAGACGGATGACAAACGCAAAATTGCCTGATGCGCTACGCTTATCAGGCCTACATGTTCTCTGCAATGTATTGAAGTTGCACGGTTTGTAGGACGGATAAGGCGCTCACGCCGCATCCGGCATGAACAACGCCACTTTGTCAGCAAAACCTGGGTCGCATCTGCGGCCCTTTTGCTTTTTAAGTTTTAAGGATATGCCATGACAGACTCAACATCCCGTCGCCCGGCATATGCTCGTCTGTTGGATCGAGCGGTACGCATTCTGGCGGTGCGCGATCACAGTGAGCAAGAATTGCGACGTAAACTCGCGGCACCGATTATGGGCAAAAATGGCCCGGAAGAGATTGATGCCACGGCAGAAGATTACGCGCGCGTTATTGCCTGGTGCCATGAACATGGCTATCTCGATGACAGCCGATTTGTTGCGCGCTTTATTGCCAGCCGTAGCCGCAAAGGCTATGGTCCGGCGCGTATTCGTCAGGAACTGAATCAGAAAGGTATTTCCCGCGAAGCGACAGAAAAAGCGATGCGTGAATGTGACATTGACTGGTGCGCGCTGGCGCGTGATCAGGCGAAGCGAAAATATGGCGAACCTTTGCCAACTGTCTTTTCAGAAAAAGTTAAGATCCAGCGTTTTCTGCTTTATCGTGGCTATCTGATGGAAGATATCCAGGAGATTTGGCGAAATTTTGCCGACTGAACGCATACGGTATTTTACTTCCCAGTCAAGAAAACTTATCTTATTCCCACTTTTCAGTTACCAGCCCGGCGGTTAAGACACGCTGTAGCTGGTGGCGATATTTCGTTAGCTTGATTTCAGGATAATTATGAGCAAGAGCACCGCTGAGATCCGTCAGGCGTTTCTCGACTTTTTCCATAGTAAGGGACATCAGGTAGTTGCCAGCAGCTCCCTGGTACCCCATAACGACCCAACTTTGTTGTTTACCAACGCCGGGATGAACCAGTTCAAGGATGTCTTCCTTGGGCTCGACAAGCGTAATTATTCCCGCGCTACCACTTCCCAACGCTGCGTGCGTGCGGGTGGTAAACACAACGACCTGGAAAACGTCGGTTACACCGCGCGTCACCATACCTTCTTCGAAATGCTGGGCAACTTCAGCTTCGGCGACTATTTCAAACACGATGCCATTCAGTTTGCATGGGAACTGCTGACCAGCGAAAAATGGTTTGCCCTGCCGAAAGAGCGTCTGTGGGTTACCGTCTATGAAAGCGACGACGAAGCCTACGAAATCTGGGAAAAAGAAGTAGGGATCCCGCGCGAACGTATTATTCGCATCGGCGATAACAAAGGTGCGCCATACGCATCTGACAACTTCTGGCAGATGGGTGACACTGGTCCGTGCGGCCCGTGCACCGAAATCTTCTACGATCACGGCGACCACATTTGGGGTGGCCCTCCGGGAAGCCCGGAAGAAGACGGTGACCGCTACATTGAGATCTGGAACATCGTCTTCATGCAGTTCAACCGCCAGGCAGATGGCACGATGGAACCGCTGCCGAAGCCGTCTGTAGATACCGGTATGGGGCTGGAGCGTATTGCCGCCGTGCTGCAACACGTAAACTCCAACTATGATATCGACCTGTTCCGTACGCTGATTCAGGCGGTGGCTAAGGTGACTGGCGCGACCGATCTGAGCAATAAATCGCTGCGCGTTATCGCTGACCACATTCGTTCTTGTGCGTTCCTGATCGCGGATGGCGTAATGCCGTCCAACGAAAACCGTGGTTATGTGCTGCGTCGTATCATTCGTCGCGCAGTGCGTCACGGCAATATGCTGGGCGCGAAAGAAACCTTCTTCTACAAACTGGTTGGTCCGCTGATCGACGTTATGGGCTCTGCGGGTGAAGACCTGAAACGCCAGCAGGCGCAGGTTGAGCAGGTGCTGAAGACTGAAGAAGAGCAGTTTGCCCGTACTCTGGAGCGCGGTCTGGCACTGCTGGATGAAGAGCTGGCAAAACTTTCTGGTGATACGCTGGATGGCGAAACTGCTTTCCGCCTGTACGACACCTACGGCTTCCCGGTTGACCTGACGGCTGACGTTTGCCGTGAGCGCAACATCAAAGTTGACGAAGCTGGATTTGAAGCAGCAATGGAAGAGCAGCGTCGTCGTGCGCGCGAAGCCAGCGGCTTTGGTGCCGATTACAACGCAATGATCCGTGTTGATAGTGCATCTGAATTTAAAGGCTATGACCATCTGGAACTGAACGGCAAAGTGACCGCGCTGTTTGTTGATGGTAAAGCGGTTGATGCCATCAATGCAGGCCAGGAAGCTGTGGTCGTGCTGGATCAAACGCCATTCTATGCAGAATCCGGCGGTCAGGTTGGCGATAAAGGCGAACTGAAAGGCGCTAACTTCTCCTTTGCGGTGGAAGATACGCAGAAATATGGCCAGGCGATTGGTCACATCGGTAAACTTGCTGCGGGTTCTCTGAAAGTGGGCGACGCAGTACAGGCGGATGTAGATGAAGCTCGTCGCGCTCGTATTCGTCTGAATCACTCCGCAACGCACCTGATGCACGCTGCGCTGCGTCAGGTTCTGGGCACTCATGTCTCCCAGAAAGGTTCGCTGGTTAATGACAAGGTGCTGCGTTTTGACTTCTCGCATAACGAAGCGATGAAACCAGAAGAGATTCGTGCTGTCGAAGATCTGGTGAACGCGCAGATTCGTCGTAACTTGCCTATCGAAACCAACATCATGGATCTCGAAGCGGCGAAAGCGAAAGGTGCGATGGCGCTGTTCGGCGAGAAGTATGATGAACGTGTACGTGTGCTGAGCATGGGCGATTTCTCCACCGAGCTGTGTGGTGGTACTCACGCCAGCCGCACCGGTGATATTGGTCTGTTCCGTATCATTTCTGAATCGGGTACTGCTGCAGGCGTTCGTCGTATCGAAGCGGTAACCGGAGAAGGTGCTATCGCCACCGTTCATGCAGACAGCGATCGCTTAAGCGAAGTCGCGCATCTGCTGAAAGGCGATAGCAATAATCTGGCTGATAAAGTGCGCTCAGTACTGGAACGTACGCGTCAGCTGGAAAAAGAGTTACAACAGCTTAAAGAACAGGCTGCCGCACAGGAGAGCGCAAATCTTTCCAGTAAGGCAATTGATGTTAATGGTGTTAAGCTGTTGGTTAGTGAGCTTAGCGGTGTTGAGCCGAAAATGTTGCGCACCATGGTTGACGATTTAAAAAATCAGCTGGGGTCGACAATTATCGTGCTGGCAACGGTAGCCGAAGGTAAGGTTTCTCTGATTGCAGGCGTATCTAAGGACGTCACAGATCGCGTGAAAGCAGGGGAACTGATTGGTATGGTCGCTCAGCAGGTGGGCGGCAAGGGTGGTGGACGTCCTGACATGGCGCAAGCCGGTGGTACGGATGCTGCGGCCTTACCTGCAGCGTTAGCCAGTGTGAAAGGCTGGGTCAGCGCGAAATTGCAATAATATAAGTGTCAGGCAATGCCGTGGACTTGCTTCACGGCATTCGCATCGACGCTATCGACAATGATAAAGTCAGGTTGAAGTTGTGTATATCGGCTAAACTTAGGTTTAACAGAATGTAATGCCATGACTGCTTAGATGTAATGTGTTTGTCATTGCTTACTTTTTGGCGTTATATGATGGATAATGCCGGGATACAGAGAGACCCGACTCTTTTAATCTTTCAAGGAGCAAAGAATGCTGATTCTGACTCGTCGAGTTGGTGAGACCCTCATGATTGGGGATGAGGTCACCGTGACAGTTTTAGGGGTAAAGGGCAACCAAGTACGTATTGGCGTAAACGCCCCGAAGGAAGTTTCTGTTCACCGTGAAGAGATCTACCAGCGTATCCAGGCTGAAAAATCCCAGCAGTCCAGTTACTAATCTTTCCGCGTCTCATCTTTAACGGTGAGACGCACCCTCAAAATTTCTCTTTCACTTCATTTTTTTCGCGTTACTCCCGTTCATTTAACTTTTGCCTTCATTTTTCTCTATCACTGCTACCTGTCAGAGGTCTGTTTTTCTGTTGATAAAACACTCTTTTTGACGTTTTTACAGACTAATTGAGCGCGAAGTGTGCAAACGATAAAAGTGTGGGAAAAATTGTTTGACTTATAAGTCTCAGAAAGTAATATGTGCGCCACGCAGCGACGATGAGCGATAAACAAGTTCTTCGAAGCACTCGTAAGAGGCGTGTGGTGAGGTGGCCGAGAGGCTGAAGGCGCTCCCCTGCTAAGGGAGTATGCGGTCAAAAGCTGCATCCGGGGTTCGAATCCCCGCCTCACCGCCATTTGCATCCGTAGCTCAGCTGGATAGAGTACTCGGCTACGAACCGAGCGGTCGGAGGTTCGAATCCTCCCGGATGCACCATCTCTTACTTGATACGGCTTTAGTAGCGGTATCAATATCAGCAGTAAAATAAATTTCCCGATGCATCCGTAGCTCAGCTGGATAGAGTACTCGGCTACGAACCGAGCGGTCGGAGGTTCGAATCCTCCCGGATGCACCATCT
>NZ_VATN01000022.1:162318-223000 GCF_005781105.1 Escherichia sp. E2586 | reverse complement strand
CCAACTGAGCTATTCCCGCTTAATCTTCGTCTTTCGAACTGCTACTGCCTTGGCTGCCTTCACTCACCTTAGTCACTTACTTTTGTAAGTCCCCAAGGATTCGTTCAGTTGCCGCCTTGTCGCAATTCGAAATACTGCGATTGGGTGGTCTGTGCTTTACAGCACTTTTCAAATTTTGGAGCGGGAAACGAGACTCGAACTCGCGACCCCGACCTTGGCAAGGTCGTGCTCTACCAACTGAGCTATTCCCGCGTACTACTTAATTTTTGCTTTCGTAATTTCGCATTTCTGCGTCGTTACGGGAGGCGCATTATACGAGAAATCTTTCCCTCTGCAACCCCCCTAAAAAAAATTTTTCGAATTTTTATCTCAAGTGCTGAAATTATCAGCAAGACGTTCAATTTAGCGTCAAAATCACGCCGCCGCAAGTGGATTCCGGCGGTTACGTGACCAGGAAAAATGTTACAGCTTGATGAAATGCTCGCGGTAGTAAGCCAGTTCCGCAACTGATTCGCGGATATCATCCATCGCCTGATGCGTCCCCTGCTTGGTAAAACCGTCGAGAATTTCCGGCTTCCAGCGGCGCGCCAGCTCTTTCAGCGTGCTGACATCGAGATAGCGGTAGTGGAAGTACGATTCCAGTTCCGGCATGTATTTGAACAGGAAGCGGCGATCCTGACCGATGCTGTTACCGCAGATAGGCGATTTCCCCGCAGGCACCCACTGTTTTAAAAATTCGAGCGTCGCCAGTTCTGCTTCCCGATCGCCCATCGTGCTCGCTTTCACACGCTCCACCAGCCCGCTGGCGGTATGGGTGCGCACGTTCCAGTCATCCATCAGCGCCAGCTGTTCATCGGACTGATGTACTGCAATGGTCGGCCCTTCTGCCAGAATATTCAGGTTGGCATCGGTCACCAGCGTGGCAATCTCAATAATGCGATCGCGCTCGGGATCCAGACCGGTCATCTCAAGATCGATCCAAATCAGGTTGTTTTCATTGGCACTCATGCTATTTTCCACCCATTCACAGTGACTATATTGATCCACAATTGCGTGTATCATAGATGTTTTGCCCATCAGGGGCGACCAGGAGTCTGTACGATTGAGTAAAAATAAACTCTCCAAAGGCCAGCAGCGCCGCGTGAACGCCAATCACCAGCGTCGTCTTAAAACGTCTAAGGAGAAGCCCGACTACGACGACAATCTGTTTGGCGAGCCTGATGAAGGTATCGTCATCAGCCGCTTTGGTATGCACGCTGATGTGGAATCCGCCGATGGCGACGTTCACCGCTGCAATATTCGCCGTACCATCCGTTCGCTGGTGACCGGCGACCGCGTAGTCTGGCGTCCGGGTAAACCGGCGGCGGAAGGCGTAAATGTCAAAGGGATCGTGGAAGCGGTACATGAGCGCACCTCGGTGTTAACGCGCCCGGATTTCTACGACGGCGTGAAACCCATCGCCGCCAACATCGATCAGATTGTTATTGTCTCCGCCATTTTGCCGGAGCTGTCGCTCAATATCATCGACCGTTACCTGGTAGCCTGCGAAACCTTGCAGATTGAGCCGATTATTGTGCTCAACAAGATTGACCTGTTGGACGACGAAGGCATGGCGTTCGTCAACGAACAGATGGATATCTACCGCAACATCGGTTATCGCGTATTGATGGTTTCCAGCCATACTCAGGATGGGCTGAAACCGCTGGAAGAGGCATTGACCGGACGCATCAGCATTTTTGCCGGGCAATCTGGCGTCGGCAAATCCAGCCTGCTGAATGCGTTGCTGGGGCTGCAAAAAGAGATCCTGACCAACGATGTCTCTGACAACTCAGGTCTGGGCCAGCACACCACGACTGCCGCTCGGTTGTATCACTTCCCGCACGGCGGCGATGTGATTGATTCTCCTGGGGTACGCGAATTCGGACTCTGGCATCTCGAGCCGGAACAAATCACTCACGGTTTTGTCGAATTCCATGACTACTTAGGTCTGTGCAAATACCGCGATTGCAAACACGATACCGATCCGGGCTGCGCTATCCGTGAAGCCGTTGACGAAGGGAAAATCGCGGAAACCCGTTTCGAAAACTATCACCGTATTCTGGAAAGCATGGCGCAGGTAAAAACGCGTAAAAACTTTTCTGATACGGATGACTGACAATTAAGCTAACCGTCGTTAGAATCGTCCCCTTTTTTTCAGGATCCGGCATATACGCCGGATCAGGAACGACAAAACAATGGCCTGGAGGCTACTTTGTTAAATTCATTTAAACTTTCGCTACAGTACATTCTGCCGAAACTATGGCTTACTCGCCTGGCGGGTTGGGGCGCAAGCAAGCGAGCAGGATGGCTGACAAAACTGGTTATCGATCTGTTCGTTAAATACTACAAAGTCGACATGCAAGAGGCGCAGAAGCCGGATACTGCCAGCTACCGCACCTTTAACGAATTTTTTGTCCGTCCGCTGCGTGACGAAGTACGCCCAATCAATACCGATCCGAATGTACTGGTCATGCCTGCCGATGGCGTTATCAGCCAGTTAGGTAAAATCGAAGAAGATAAAATCCTGCAAGCCAAAGGCCACAATTACAGCCTCGAAGCCCTGCTGGCGGGCAACTATCTGATGGCGGATCTTTTCCGCAATGGTACGTTTGTGACCACTTACCTCTCCCCGCGTGACTATCACCGCGTACACATGCCGTGCAACGGTATTTTGCGTGAGATGATCTACGTGCCGGGCGATCTCTTCTCCGTTAACCATCTCACTGCTCAGAACGTGCCAAATCTGTTTGCCCGTAACGAGCGTGTTATCTGCCTGTTCGATACCGAATTTGGCCCGATGGCGCAGATTCTGGTTGGTGCGACGATTGTTGGCAGCATTGAGACTGTCTGGGCGGGTACCATTACACCACCGCGCGAAGGCATCATCAAACGCTGGACCTGGCCTGCCGGGGAAAACGACGGTTCTGTGGCGCTACTGAAAGGCCAGGAAATGGGTCGCTTTAAACTTGGCTCTACCGTTATCAACCTGTTTGCACCGGGTAAAGTGAACCTGGTTGAGCAACTGGAAAGCCTGTCTGTCACGAAAATTGGCCAGCCGCTGGCAGTATCTACCGAAACCTTTGTTACGCCAGACGCTGAACCAGCCCCGCTTCCTGCTGAAGAGATCGAAGCAGAACACGACGCCAGCCCATTGGTTGACGACAAAAAAGACCAGGTCTAATCCATCAAAGGAAACGCTGACGTGCGCCTGATTATCACTTTTCTGATGGCCTGGTGCCTCAGTTGGGGGGCGTACGCCGCGACGGCCCCCGATAGCAAACAAATCACCCAGGAACTGGAGCAGGCAAAAGCGGCAAAACCCGCGCAGCCGGAAGTCGTAGAGGCGCTCCAGTCTGCCTTAAACGCGCTTGAGGAACGAAAAAGTTCCCTTGAGCGTATCAAGCAATACCAAGAAGTCATTGATAATTATCCGAAACTCTCCGCTACTCTGCGCGCACAATTAAACAACATGCGTGACGAGCCGCGCAGCGTGTCGCCGGGAATGTCTACCGACGCGCTGAATCAGGAAATTCTCCAGGTCAGCAGTCAGTTGCTGGATAAGAGCCGTCAGGCCCAGCAAGAGCAGGAACGCGCCCGCGAGATAGCGGATTCATTGAATCAACTGCCGCAACAGCAAACTGATGCCCGTCGTCAGTTAAATGAAATTGAGCGCCGCCTGGGAACACTTACCGGCAATACCCCGCTTAATCAGGCACAAAATTTCGCGTTGCAGTCTGACTCCGCACGTCTGAAAGCCCTCGTTGATGAACTGGAGCTGGCGCAGCTGTCTGCCAATAACCGCCAGGAATTAGCGCGCTTGCGCTCTGAGCTGGCGGAAAAAGAGAGCCAGCAGCTGGATGCGTATTTGCAGGCCTTACGTAATCAGTTGAACAGCCAACGCCAGCTTGAGGCGGAGCGGGCGCTGGAAAGCACCGAGTTGTTGGCTGAAAGTAGTGCCAATTTACCGAAAGATATCGTCGCGCAATTCAAAATTAACCGCGAGCTTTCGGCGGCGCTGAATCAGCAGGCGCAGCGAATGGATCTCGTCGCTTCGCAACAGCGTCAGGCTGCCAGCCAGACATTACAGGTCCGGCAGGCGCTGAATACCCTGCGCGAGCAGTCACAATGGCTGGGAGCGTCCAACCTGCTCGGCGAAGCATTGCGAGCGCAGGTGGCACGACTGCCGGAAATGCCGAAACCGCAACAACTTGATACCGAAATGGCGCAGTTGCGCGTGCAACGGTTGCACTATGAGGATCTACTCAATAAACAACCGCAACTGCGACAAATCCTTCAGACTGACGGTCAGCCGCTGACCGCCGAGCAAAACCGTATTCTCGAAGCACAACTGCGTACTCAGCGTGAGTTGCTGAACTCATTGTTGCAGGGTGGTGACACGCTACTGCTGGAACTGACCAAGCTGAAAGTCTCCAACGGGCAACTGGAAGATGCGCTGAAAGAGGTGAACGAAGCGACGCACCGCTATCTGTTCTGGACCTCTGACGTGCGCCCGATGACCATCGCCTGGCCACTGGAAATCGCCCAGGACCTGCGCCGTCTCATTTCGCTGGACACCTTCAGCCAGTTAGGTAAAGCCAGTATCATGATGCTGACCAGCAAAGAAACGATTTTGCCGCTGTTTGGCGCGTTGATTCTGGTCGGTTGCAGTATTTACTCGCGCCGCTATTTCACCCGTTTTCTCGAACGTTCGGCAGCGAAAGTCGGCAAGGTGACTCAGGATCACTTCTGGCTGACATTACGCACCCTTTTCTGGTCGATTCTCGTCGCGTCACCGTTACCGGTGCTGTGGATGACGCTGGGTTACGGCTTGCGCGAGGCGTGGCCTTATCCGCTGGCGGTAGCGATTGGTGATGGCGTAACAGCCACCGTGCCGCTGCTGTGGGTAGTGATGATTTGCGCCACATTTGCCCGCCCGAACGGCTTGTTTATCGCTCATTTTGGCTGGCCGCGCGAACGTGTTTCCCGCGGGATGCGCTACTACCTGATGAGCATCGGGCTTATCGTGCCGCTGATTATGGCGCTGATGATGTTCGATAATCTCGACGACCGCGAGTTTTCCGGTTCGCTGGGACGGCTTTGCTTTATTCTCATATGTGGTGCGCTGGCGGTGGTCACCCTCAGTTTGAAAAAAGCGGGGATCCCGCTGTACCTCAACAAAGAGGGAAGCGGCGATAACATTACCAACCATATGTTATGGAACATGATGATTGGCGCGCCGCTGGTCGCTATTCTGGCAGCGGCAGTCGGTTACCTGGCAACGGCACAGGCGCTGTTAGCAAGGCTTGAAACCTCGGTCGCCATCTGGTTCCTGCTGTTGGTGGTTTACCACGTTATCCGCCGCTGGATGCTAATCCAGCGGCGCAGACTGGCTTTTGACCGGGCGAAACATCGCCGGGCCGAGATGTTAGCGCAGCGCGCGCGTGGCGAAGAGGAAGCGCATCATCACAGTAGCCCGGAAGGGGCGATTGAAGTCGATGAAAGCGAAGTCGATCTCGATGCCATCAGTGCGCAGTCCTTGCGGCTGGTGCGCTCAATCCTGATGTTGATCGCCCTGCTTTCGGTCATTGTGCTGTGGTCAGAAATCCATTCCGCTTTCGGCTTCCTCGAAAATATTTCGCTGTGGGATGTCACTTCCACGGTACAGGGCGTAGAAAGCCTGGAGCCGATCACCCTCGGTGCGGTGCTGATAGCTATTCTGGTGTTCATCATCACCACGCAACTGGTGCGCAATCTGCCCGCGCTGCTGGAACTGGCAATCTTGCAGCATCTCGATTTAACGCCGGGTACGGGCTACGCCATCACCACCATCACCAAATATCTGCTGATGCTGATTGGCGGGCTGGTCGGCTTCTCGATGATTGGTATTGAGTGGTCGAAATTACAGTGGCTGGTCGCCGCGCTCGGTGTTGGTCTGGGCTTTGGTTTGCAGGAAATTTTCGCCAACTTTATCTCTGGCCTGATTATCCTATTCGAAAAACCGATTCGCATTGGCGATACGGTAACGATCCGCGATCTTACCGGTAGCGTGACGAAAATTAACACCCGCGCCACAACTATCAGCGACTGGGACCGCAAAGAGATTATCGTGCCAAACAAGGCGTTTATTACTGAGCAGTTTATCAACTGGTCGCTCTCTGACTCGGTCACGCGCGTGGTGCTGACGATTCCGGCCCCTGCCGATGCCAACAGTGAAGAAGTGACAGAAATCTTGCTCAACGCTGCGCGCCGCTGCTCGCTGGTGATCGATAACCCGGCGCCGGAAGTCTTCCTGGTGGATCTACAGCAAGGGATCCAGATTTTCGAGCTGCGTATTTACGCCGCAGAAATGGGTCACCGCATGCCGCTGCGCCATGAAATCCATCAACTGATTCTGGCGGGCTTCCACGCCCACGGTATTGATATGCCATTCCCGCCCTTCCAGATGCGTCTGGAAAGCCTGAATGGTAAACAAACGGGGAGAACGTTGACTTCTGCGGGTAAAGGTCGTCAGGTGGGAAGTTTGTAAGGTCTTTGTGGCCGGATGACCCCATCCGGCTCACAAGCAAAACTGATAGCGCAGAAAAAACTGCCACAGCCAGTAGCCGAAGATCGCAAGTGCGGTGACGTACATAAACCAGCCGCCTTTTTTTCGCCGCAGCGCGAACCAGAGAAAAGGGAAAAAGAGCGGCAACGTCAATATCACACCGACATCGCGAGTATCGTCATTTTCCAGATACTCCAGCACATCACAGACGTTGTTAATCCCGCGTCCATCAATCATCCACTCTTTGTCCAGCGTGGAAGTGATGAGTATCCAGGGGATCGCCACAACAAACCAGATGCAGCACAAGACAAACATGCGCGCACTCATGAGGTAACCCGTAGTTTAATTTCGCTATAGCGCATACGAAATCCCACTAATTCCCTGTCATTACGCCCTATCGTCAGGCCGACGATAGGGCATCTGATTACTCAGCCGCCCACTGCGGATTTTTTGCCACTCTGCTGCAATAGTTCTGGTAAATCGCCATCGCTAACAGCGAGAAGAAGACAGGGCCGCCAACCATCCACAATGTGCTATCCCAGTCTCCGGCTTCAACCACTGGCTGGATGATGGTGAAAACGTTCGCAAACGTCACCACCAGTACCACCACCACTGTCGCGATCGTTGCTGACATGTGTGTTTTGAAAATCACAAATGGTCTGTCGAGATCCTGACGAGCTTTAAAGAATGGGAAAGCCAGCGCGAGGAACAGATAGGGAAGCGTCATGGAAACGTTCGCCATCAGCGTCAGCTTGTTAAAGAACGCTGATGCAGTACCACCGCCAAACGAAACCAGCAGGATGAAGACAGTAACCAGCCCACACTGCATCCACATGGCGATAGACGGCATGCCCATGGCGTTCAGGCGCGTCATCGGTTCCGGCCATAACGCTTTCGGCGTACCCTGGATGATCGCTTTCAGCGGTGAATAGCAAAGCGTAAAGAACGCACCGGTATAGGCGAGGAACATCGAAAGCCCGGTAATACGCGCAAACCATACGCCCAGCGACAATGACGCTTCAGGTGACAAATGCAGCACGTTACCCAGCGTCATCCCCAGACTTTTCATCAACACATAGGTGATATTGCCGAGGTTAACGGAACCATTACTTAATACCTGCTGCCAGTTAGTGCTGACGCCCCATAAAAATATCGCCAGCGAATAACCGATTGAAATAACAATAGCGGCAAAAACAATACCTTTGGCAAAGTTCTTTTCTGGGTTTTCTGTTTTATCTACCAGACCACCAACCGCTTCAATTCCGCCGTAAGCAAAAATGGCAAATACCACAAACGATAACATCGCCAGACCGGATTGATATCCTGGATTCGGCGATACCACGAAATTAATATCCTGTGCAAAATGGCCACCATTTAATAACAAAATGGCAATGCTCACTAACAGTAATACTAAATTAAGACACATTACTGCAATACCACCTACTGCAGTAATACGAGCAATTTTATTAATCCCTTTTGAAGCAACCACGGTAACCAGGAGCATCCATGCCACCGCCAGCAGACCCACTACCTGCGTTGGCTCCAGGCCAGCAATGCGCCAGTGCTGAGTCATGTCGGTACCGTAGAGGAACGTAGAAAATGGTACCCAGACTTTAGCTGAGGTACTCACCATCCAGATGATATAAGAGGAAAACCACATAAATGTGCCGATAAAGGCGAAACGTGGTCCGACACTATTATTCATCCAGGAATAGATGCCGCCTTCTTCTTTGCGATAGGCCGCGCCCATTTCTGCCATCATTAAGGCAAATGGTATAAAAAATAATAATGCAGAAAATATATAAAAGGGAATCGCACTATACCCCATTAAATAATAAGCTGCCGGACTATTGGCAAACCCAAATACTGAGGTAAAGATCATCAATATGAGTCCTATCAGACTCATCTTTTTTATCGTGTGAGGCATGAAATTATCCTTCGTTTTAGCACATGTATAAAACGCGCGCACTGAACTGCACTACCCATCGATTGACGGGCCGCAATAAAAAAACATACAGAATTGATACCTGGATGATAGCAAATATCCAGTCTTAAATTGTGGCCTTTAGCAGAAAAATGAAAACATCTGCTACAGAATGGCGTTACAGCGCCATTCTGTGTGGTTAATTAGATGATTTTTCAGAATTATGCCCGGTCAACGCTAAAGGCAATCACTTCCGCAAGCGTCTCCGCGCCCAACGCCAGCATCACCAGACGATCAACGCCCAGAGCTACGCCGGAGCAGTCAGGCATACCGACTTTCAGAGCTTCGATGAGGTTTTGGTCGATTGGATGCTGCGGTAAACCACGCGCCGCACGCTTACGGTTATCCTGCTCAAAGCGTTGTTGCTGTTCACGGGCGTCCGTTAATTCATGGAAACCATTCGCCAGCTCAATACCTTTGTAGTAGACCTCGAAGCGCTCTGCGACCCGATGATCTTCGGTACTGATTTGCGCCAGTGATGCCTGACTGGCAGGGAAATGATAAACAAAGGTCGGTTTTTCTTTACCAATGTTCGGTTCCACACCAAAGGTAAACAGCAACTGCAACAACGTATCGCGGTCTTCTTCGGTATCAGCAACGTTGCTCAGATCCAGTTTCGCCGCCACTTCCCGCAGCTGCGTTTTATCAGCTGAGAGCGGATCAATTTCCAGATAACGTAAGAAGGCTTGCTGATAAGAAAGGCTTTCTGCAGCCGGGCAATCCAGTACTTGCTGCAGAAGATCGTCAACTTCGTTCATCAACCGGTACATATCATAATGCGGCCGATACCACTCCAGCATCGTGAACTCAGGGTTGTGATAACGCCCCATCTCTTCATTACGGAAGCTGCGGCACAGCTGGAATACTGGGCCACAACCGGCAACCAGCAGGCGTTTCATGTGATATTCAGGGCTGGTCATTAACCAAAGATTCATCCCCTGAGAGTGTCCGGGGCCAACGAAACGTGTCTCAAACGGGACCAAATGAATATCGGTTACCGTCGCCTGGCTCATACAAGGCGTCTCCACCTCCAGCACTCCACGATCGGCAAAGAAACGACGGATCTCCGCCATAATCGCCGCGCGTTTTAATAAGTTAGGAATGGATGCGCTCGGCTGCCAGGATGCCGTTTCGCTCATAGTGAAATCTCCAGTTTTTAACAAGGGCACGAAGTCTACTCGCAACGCGACGGCGAGACAAATTTTACGCAGGAATCATTCAGCAAGGGGGGGGTGACTAAAAAAACCACAATCTGATGGTTTAGTAATTAAATTAATCATCTTCAGTGATAATTTAGCCCGCTTGCGCACTAAAAAAATCGATCTCGTCAAATTTCAGACTTATCCATCAGACTATACTGTTGTACCTATAAAGGAGCAGTGGAATAGCGTTCGCAGACCGTAACTTTCAGGCACTTACCCTGAAGTACGTGGATGTGGGATAAAAACAATCTGGAGGAATGTCGTGCAAACCTTTCAAGCCGATCTTGCCATTGTAGGTGCCGGTGGCGCGGGATTACGTGCTGCAATTGCTGCCGCGCAGGCAAATCCGAATGCAAAAATCGCACTAATCTCAAAAGTATACCCAATGCGCAGCCATACCGTTGCTGCAGAAGGGGGCTCCGCCGCTGTCGCGCAGGATCATGACAGCTTCGATTATCACTTTAACGATACAGTAGCGGGTGGCGACTGGTTATGTGAGCAGGATGTTGTGGATTATTTCGTCCACCACTGCCCAACCGAAATGACCCAACTGGAACTGTGGGGATGCCCATGGAGCCGTCGCCCGGATGGTAGCGTGAACGTACGTCGCTTCGGCGGCATGAAAATCGAGCGTACCTGGTTCGCCGCCGATAAGACCGGCTTCCATATGCTGCATACGCTGTTCCAGACCTCTCTGCAATTCCCGCAGATCCAGCGTTTTGACGAACACTTCGTGCTGGATATTCTGGTTGATGATGGTCATGTTCGCGGCCTGGTAGCAATGAACATGATGGAAGGCACGCTGGTTCAGATCCGTGCTAACGCAGTGGTGATGGCAACCGGTGGCGCTGGCCGTGTTTATCGTTACAACACCAACGGCGGCATCGTTACTGGCGACGGTATGGGTATGGCGCTGAGCCACGGTGTTCCGCTGCGTGACATGGAATTCGTTCAGTATCACCCAACCGGTCTGCCAGGTTCCGGTATCCTGATGACCGAAGGTTGCCGTGGCGAAGGCGGTATTCTGGTCAACAAAAATGGCTACCGTTATCTGCAAGACTACGGCATGGGTCCAGAAACTCCGCTGGGCGAGCCGAAAAACAAATACATGGAACTGGGTCCACGCGACAAAGTTTCTCAGGCCTTCTGGCACGAATGGCGTAAAGGCAACACCATTTCCACGCCGCGTGGCGATGTGGTTTACCTTGACCTGCGTCACCTGGGCGAGAAAAAACTGCACGAACGTCTGCCGTTCATCTGTGAACTGGCGAAAGCTTATGTTGGCGTCGATCCGGTTAAAGAGCCGATTCCGGTACGTCCGACCGCACACTACACCATGGGTGGTATCGAAACCGATCAGAACTGCGAAACCCGCATTAAGGGCCTGTTCGCCGTGGGCGAATGTTCCTCTGTAGGTCTGCACGGCGCAAACCGTCTGGGCTCCAACTCCCTGGCGGAACTGGTGGTCTTTGGTCGTCTGGCTGGTGAGCAAGCAATGGAGCGCGCATCTACTGCCGGTAATGGCAACGATGCAGCGATCAATGCCCAGGTTGCTGGCGTTGAACAGCGTCTGAAAGATCTGGTTAACCAGGACGGCGGCGAAAACTGGGCGAAGATCCGCGACGAAATGGGCCTGGCCATGGAAGAAGGCTGCGGTATCTACCGTACGCCGGAACTGATGCAGAAAACCATCGACAAGCTGGCGGAACTGCAGGAACGCTTCAAGCGCGTTCGCATCACCGACACTTCCAGCGTGTTCAACACCGACCTGCTTTACACCATTGAGTTGGGCCACGGTCTGAACGTTGCCGAATGTATGGCGCACTCTGCAATGGCACGTAAAGAGTCCCGCGGCGCGCACCAGCGTCTGGACGAAGGTTGCACTGAACGTGACGACATCAACTTCCTCAAACACACCCTCGCCTTCCGCGATGCTGATGGCACTACTCGCCTGGAGTACAGCGACGTGAAAATTACTAAGCTGCCGCCGGCCAAACGCATGTACGGTGGCGAAGCGGATGCAGCCGATAAGGCGGAAGCAGCCAATAAGAAGGAGAAGGCGAATGGCTGAGATGAAAAACCTGAAAATTGAGGTGGTGCGTTATAACCCGGAAGTCGATACCGCACCACATAGCGCATTCTATGAAGTGCCTTATGATGAAACCACCTCATTGCTGGATGCGCTGGGCTATATCAAAGACAACCTTGCGCCGGACCTGAGCTACCGCTGGTCCTGCCGTATGGCGATTTGTGGCTCCTGCGGCATGATGGTTAACAACGTGCCGAAACTGGCATGTAAAACCTTCCTGCGTGACTACACCAACGGCATGAAGGTTGAAGCGTTAGCTAACTTCCCGATTGAACGCGATCTGGTGGTCGATATGACCCACTTCATCGAAAGTCTGGAAGCGATCAAACCGTACATCATCGGCAACTCCCGCACCGCGGATCAGGGTACTAACATCCAGACCCCGGCGCAGATGGCGAAGTATCACCAGTTCTCCGGTTGCATCAACTGTGGTCTGTGCTATGCCGCATGCCCGCAGTTCGGCCTGAACCCAGAGTTCATCGGTCCGGCTGCCATTACGCTGGCACATCGTTATAACGAAGATAGCCGCGACCACGGTAAGAAGGAGCGTATGGCGCAGTTAAACAGCCAGAACGGCGTATGGAGCTGTACTTTCGTGGGCTACTGCTCCGAAGTCTGCCCGAAACACGTCGATCCGGCTGCGGCCATTCAGCAGGGCAAAGTAGAAAGTTCAAAAGACTTTCTTATCGCGACCCTGAAACCACGCTAAGGAGTGCAACATGACGACTAAACGTAAACCGTATGTACGGCCAATGACGTCCACCTGGTGGAAAAAATTGCCGTTTTATCGCTTTTACATGCTGCGCGAAGGCACAGCGGTTCCGGCTGTGTGGTTCAGCATTGAACTGATTTTCGGGCTGTTTGCCCTGAAAAATGGCCCGGAAACCTGGGCGGGATTCGTCGACTTTTTACAAAACCCGGTTATCGTGATCATTAACCTGATTACTCTGGCGGCAGCCCTGCTGCACACCAAAACCTGGTTTGAACTGGCACCGAAAGCGGCCAATATCATTGTAAAAGACGAAAAAATGGGACCAGAGCCAATTATCAAAAGTCTCTGGGCGGTAACCGTGGTTGCCACCATCGTAATCCTGTTTGTTGCCCTGTACTGGTAAGGAGCCTGAGATGATTAATCCAAATCCAAAGCGTTCTGACGAACCGGTATTCTGGGGCCTCTTCGGGGCCGGTGGTATGTGGAGTGCGATCATTGCGCCGGTAGTGATCCTGCTGGTTGGCATTCTGTTGCCGCTGGGTCTGTTCCCGGGTGACGCACTGAGCTACGAACGCGTTCTGGCGTTCGCGCAAAGCTTCATTGGTCGCGTATTCCTGTTCCTGATGATCGTCCTGCCGCTGTGGTGTGGTTTACACCGTATGCACCACGCGATGCACGATCTGAAAATTCACGTGCCTGCGGGCAAATGGGTTTTCTACGGTCTGGCTGCTATCCTGACAGTTGTCACGCTGATTGGTATCGTTACAATCTAACGTATCGCCAATGTAAATCCGGCCCGCCTATGGCGGGCCGTTTTGTATGGAAACCAGACCTTATGCTCAAAACGACGCTTTGCGCCTTACTGATTACCGTCTCTTGCTCCACTCTTGCCGCGCCCCATAGCGAACAACAAATCAACGATATTGTGCATCACACAATTACCCCACTTGTTGAGCAACAAAACATCCCCGGCATGGCCGTTGCAGTGATTTATCAGGGTAAGCCTTATTACTTTACCTGGGGCTACGCGGATGTGGCAAAAAAGCGGCCCGTCACGCAGCAAACGTTGTTTGAGTTAGGCTCGGTCAGTAAAACATTTACGGGCGTGCTTGGTGGTGACGCTATTGCTCGAGGGGAAATCAATCTAAACGATCCCGTCACAAAATACTGGCCTGAACTTACCGCTAAACAGTGGAATGGGATCACGCTATTACATCTCGCAACCTACACCGCTGGCGGCCTGCCGTTACAGGTGCCGGATGAGGTGAAATCCTCAAGCGACTTGCTGCGCTTCTATCAAAACTGGCAGCCTGCATGGGCGCCAGGAACACAACGTCTGTATGCAAACTCCAGTATCGGTTTGTTCGGCGCACTGGCTGTGAAGCCATCCGGTTTGAGTTTTGAGCAGGCGATGCAAACTCGTGTTTTCCAGCCACTCAAACTCACCCATACGTGGATTAATGTGCCATCAGCGGAAGAAAAGAATTACGCCTGGGGATATCGCGAAGGCAAGGCAGTGCATGTTTCGTCAGGGGCGCTGGATGCTGAGGCTTACGGTGTAAAATCGACGATTGAAGATATGGCCCGCTGGGTACGAAGCAATATGAATCCCCGTGATATCAACGACAAAACACTTCAGCAAGGGATACAACTGGCGCAATCTCGCTACTGGCAAACCGGCGATATGTATCAGGGCCTGGGCTGGGAAATGCTGGACTGGCCGGTAAATCCTGACAGCATCATCAATGGCAGCGACAGTAAAATTGCGCTGGCGACAAGCCCAGTAAAAGCGATTACGCCCCCTGCTCCTGCTGTGCGGTCATCATGGGTGCATAAAACAGGTGCGACCGGCGGATTTGGTAGCTATGTCGCGTTTATCCCAGAAAAAGAGCTGGGTATTGTGATGCTGGCTAACAAAAATTATCCCAATCCAGCGAGAGTTACCGCCGCCTGGCAGATTTTCAACGCTCTGCAGTAAAATTTCATCGGGTCCGAATTTTCGGACCTTTTCTTCGCATTTCCTTGCTGTCATCTACACTTAGAAAAAACCAGTAAGGAAACATTTATGCGCCTGCTCCCTCTCGTTGCCGCAGCGACGGCTGCATTTCTGGTGGTTGCCTGTAGTTCTCCCACACCACCGCGTGGCGTGACCGTGGTAAATAATTTCGATACCAAACGCTATCTGGGTACATGGTATGAGATTGCCCGTTTTGATCACCGCTTTGAACGCGGGCTGGAGAAAGTGACCGCGACGTACAGCCTGCGGGATGACGGCGGCCTGAATGTCATTAATAAAGGCTATAACCCAGACAGAGAGATGTGGCAGCAGAGTGAAGGAAAAGCCTACTTTACTGGAGATCCGCGTCGCGCAGCCCTGAAAGTGTCGTTCTTTGGGCCATTCTACGGCGGTTATAATGTCATCGCGCTCGACCGGGAGTACCGCCACGCGCTGGTTTGCGGCCCGGACCGCGACTACCTGTGGATACTCTCTCGCACACCAACCATTTCTGACGAAGTTAAACAGGAGATGCTGGCAGTCGCAACCCGGGAAGGGTTTGATGTTAGTAAGTTTATTTGGGTACAGCAGCCCGGTAGTTAGTGAGTACTGAGCTTCAGACCAATAATTCCCACCACAATTAACGCCAGACTTGCCAGGCGCATCGGGTTAGCGGACTCGCCGAGCAGCACAATGCCGGTGATAGCCGCGCCGACTGCGCCAATCCCCGTCCAGACAGCATAAGCCGTCCCTACAGGTAATGACTTCATCGCCCAGGCGAGCAGCGCCATACTGACAATCATTGCCGTCACGGTAATAACACTTGGCGTCAAACGACTAAAGCCGTGGGTATATTTCAGGCCAACAGCCCAGACGACTTCCAGCAACCCAGCAATAAATAAAATAATCCAGGACATATAAAACTCCGGAGAAATGGGGCCGTCCCCGGTGAAAAGAAGCGTTTGCAGGTCGTCCTGCAAAGCTGATGGTTGAACGGATATTTTGCCAGGTGGCAGGGGAATTTCAACTATTACCTTAGTGACTATCGCTGAAAAAATAAACGGTACGACAAACTTGTCGTACCGTTACAGATTGTTGACAAAGTGTCAGTTGTTTATGCCAGATGCGGCGTTAATGCCTTACCCAGCCTACAAAATCGTGCAAATTCAATATATTGCATGGGATATGTAGGTCTGATAAGCGTAGCGCATCAGGCAATTTTGCCTTTGTCATCAGTATCAACGGCACGACAAAACTGCCGTACCGTTATTGCTTATTGCTGCGCTTTCGTTGCTGCGCCAGAAATCGCGTTACCGCCGTCGGAGATATCTTCACCAACGCCACGCGTGGTGTTGCAGGCAGTCAATACTGTTGAAAGCACCAGAACAGAAAAGATCGCTGCAATTGTCTTCTTCACCATAATGTCTTCCTTTTAGGTAATGTTATTTGTGTTTGCCTATAGCAAATTAATAATAGACAACACCACCGAAAATGACGGAAATCTGATGATTTTTAGGAAGAGAAGAAAAATTAGCTGGCTGCGCGGGAGATGGAATTACCGAGATGTTTAATGTCTTCACCAAAACCGCGAGCGGTGTTACAGCCCGTGAGCAGCGCACTGGCAAGCAAAACAAGAAGGATAAGGCGTTTCATCATCTCTGACCTGAGAAAGTGATGGTGCAGCCCACAGGCCGCACCACAACCGCATTACTTCACGCGAGATACGTATTCACCAGAGCGGGTATCCACTTTAATGACTTCGCCGATCTGTACAAACAGCGGAACTTTAACCACAGCGCCAGTAGACAGGGTAGCCGGTTTGCCACCAGTACCTGCGGTATCACCTTTCAGACCCGGATCGGTATCAACGATTTCCAGTTCAACGAAGTTCGGCGGAGTAACGGAGATCGGCTGACCATTCCACAGAGTTACGATGCACTCTGCCTGATCCAGCAGCCATTTAGCGTTGTCGCCAATTGCTTTTGCATCAGCAGACAGCTGCTCGAAAGTTTCGTTGTTCATGAAGTGCCAGAACTCACCGTCGTTGTACAGGTAAGTCAGGTTCATATCGACAACATCAGCGCCTTCAGCGGAATCGGTAGATTTGAAGGTTTTTTCTACGCGAGTGCCAGTCAGCAGACGGCGCAGTTTAACGCGAGCGAATGCCTGACCTTTACCCGGTTTCACGAATTCACTGGCTTCAACCGCGTAAGGTTCGCCATCTAACATGATTTTAAGACCAGCACGAAAATCGTTGCTATAGTACGTTGCCATAAGGCCCTCTGAAATTTATTAATTGGTAGCTAAGCCACAAAATGGCGCATATTGTAACCCTAAATACCCCATCCAGAGAAGATTGGTTAGCGCAACTTGCCGATGTTGTGACCGATCCTGATGAACTTCTGCGTCTTTTGAATATAGACGCGGACGAAAAACTGTTGGCCGGACGCAGCGCCAAAAAGCTGTTTGCCCTGCGCGTGCCCCGCTCATTTATCGATCGCATGGAGAAAGGCAATCCAAACGATCCACTTTTGCGTCAGGTACTTACCTCGCAAGATGAGTTTGTCGTCGCGCCCGGATTCTCCACCGACCCGCTGGAAGAACAGCACAGCGTAGTGCCTGGTTTGTTGCATAAATACCACAACCGGGCGCTATTGCTGGTCAAAGGCGGCTGCGCGGTAAATTGCCGCTATTGCTTCCGTCGCCACTTCCCGTATGCCGAAAATCAGGGCAACAAGCGAAACTGGAAGACGGCACTTGAGTATGTTGCTGCGCATCCGGAACTGGACGAGATTATTTTCTCCGGCGGCGATCCGCTGATGGCGAAAGATCACGAACTGGACTGGTTATTAACGCAACTGGAAGCCATCCCACATATCAAACGTCTGCGGATTCACAGCCGTCTGCCGATTGTGATCCCGGCACGCATCACCGAGGCGCTGGTTGAACGCTTTGCCCGTTCTACGCTGCAAATCTTGCTGGTGAATCACATCAACCATGCCAATGAGGTAGATGAAACGTTTCGTCAGGCGATGGCTAAATTGCGCCGTGTCGGCGTCACCCTGCTTAACCAAAGCGTTCTGTTACGTGGCGTGAACGATAACGCGCAAACGCTGGCAAATCTGAGTAATGCACTGTTTGACGCCGGTGTGATGCCCTATTACCTGCATGTGCTCGATAAAGTGCAGGGCGCGGCGCATTTCATGGTGAGCGATGATGAAGCGCGGCAGATTATGCGTGAGTTGCTGACGTTAGTATCGGGATATCTGGTGCCAAAACTGGCGCGCGAGATTGGTGGCGAACCCAGCAAAACGCCGCTGGATCTCCAGCTACGCCAGCAGTAACTGATTAAACAGGGAAGTTAAACATTAAAATTGCCTGATGCGCTACGCTTATCAGGCCTACATCGTGCATTGAAATTGAATGAATTTTCAATGAACTATAGGCCGGATAAGGCGTTTACGCCGCATCCGGCAAGAGCAACAAACGCAGTACAGCGACCTGTCATTTTACAGGGAAGTTTAATCTTTGCCCGTTGCATAACCTTTAATTATTCATATACATTGCTATTTTTACTCTTTATATAGCCAACACCAATAATTAACCTTTCTTTTCTGTTTATATAGAGTGAGCACGGCTATTTATGTTATTTTAACAACTATTACTACCAAGCCCATTTATCTGGCTTATAAATTAAAATTAATTATTTAATTGAGAAATGGTTAGGGAGAACCTACATGGCCATAAGCATCAAGGGTGTTAATACCGGTGTTATTCGCAAGAGTAATAATTTCATTGCACTGGCGCTGAAAATTAAAGAGCCTCGCAATAAAGAATCGTTGTTCTTCATGTCTGTGATGGAACTGCGCGACCTTCTGATTGCGCTGGAAAGTCGTCTGCATCAAAAGCATAAACTGGATGCTGATGCACGCCTTCTGTATGAGCAAGCTCGCGATAAAGTCATTAAGAAAATGGCAGAAAATATCCCGGAAATTCTGGTTGATGAGCTTAAAAATGCCGATATTAATCGCCGGGTTAACGCGCTGGAACTTACCGATAATCAGGGCGAAAATCTTAATTTCGCATTAACGCTACATGATGGCAGCAAATGCGAATTAGTGGTCAATGAGTTGCAGATTGAAATGCTGGCGCGAGCAATCATTCATGCAATTAATAATGCAGAAATGCGTGAACTGGCGTTACGTATTACATCGTTGTTAGATTTCCTGCCGTTATATGACGTCGACTGCCAGGACAATGGCAATCTGGAATACGACACCTATTCCCAACCAGAATGGAAACATAATCTGTTTAGTCATTATCTGGCCGTACTTTATCGCTTTAAAGATGAAGGTGGCAAAGAGCAATTTAGCGGAGCAGTAGTAAAAACGCGTGAAGCAACAGCGGGTAAAGAAGTGGAGGCTATCACTCGCCGGATGCTTGATTTCAGTCCTCGACTGAAAAAACTCGCGGGTGTGCCGTGTCAGGTCTACGTTCGGACTATGGCAGCCAATAACGCCCAACCACTGACCCAGGATCAATGCCTACGCGCACTGCATCACCTACGCGTTCAATCCATCAGCAAAACTGCACCACAGGCGAAATAATCCCATCTTTGCTAATGCGAGGCTGGAGCCATACAGCCTGAAATGACTGATAATGTGATCGTTGATCATGCCGGATGCGGCGTAAACGCCTTATCCGGCCTACAAATTCTCGAGCATTCAATCAGTTGCAATGCCTGATGTGGGCCTGATAAGCGAAGCGCATCTGGCAATTATACGTTTGTCACCCAGCCTCAGGATCCCATCAGTTCGGGCACTTATATACCTGACCGATAATCTGGCTGTCAGTCGGGACAAAGCTGGACAACATGCCCTGCGACGGGCTGCTGATACCATAAATCACGTTACCGCCCATTGCTGCCGCCTGGTTGCGCAGATCGTTTGCCGCACCACGCATAGAACCGCCCTCTTCACCGTGTTGCCCGGAAAGCCAGTTACTTTGCTTACCGGTAGCAGTACCAATCAGCTGGCACTCTGCACCTGGTTGCTCGTCCACGATGCGAACGCTCTGTCCGGCAGCGCTCAATTCGTTGCTGGAGCTACAACCCGCCATCAGTAGCGCGGCACCGACAATCCCTGCTAAGTATTTTACGTGCATGTTATTCCCCATAATCAATGAGCTGGACGCAACTCGCGTCGTCCGTGTCTGAATCTTATACTAGAAAGATGACCAAAAGAAAAACCCCCAGACATTTCTGCCCGGGGGTTTCTTTATTTCTGCGAGGTGCAGGGCAATTACATCATGCCGCCCATGCCACCCATGCCGCCCATACCGCCAGCAGCGCCTAAGTCAGCTGCATCGTTTTTCGGCAGGTCGGTAACCATGCACTCAGTGGTGATCATCAGGCCAGCCACAGAAGCTGCGTACTGCAGAGCAGAACGAGTTACTTTGGTTGGATCCAGGATACCCATGTCGATCATGTTGCCGTATTCTTCGGTTGCTGCGTTGTAGCCGTAGTTGCCGTCGCCAGCTTTAACGGTGTTAGCAACAACAGACGGTTCTTCACCGCAGTTCAGTACGATCTGACGCAGCGGAGCTTCCATTGCACGCAGTGCAACTTTGATACCCACGTTCTGCTCTTCGTTCTGACCACGCAGGTCAGCCAGTTTAGACGCTACGCGGATCAGCGCAACACCACCACCAGCAACCACGCCTTCTTCTACCGCAGCACGGGTCGCGTGCAGGGCGTCTTCAACGCGTGCTTTTTTCTCTTTCATTTCAACTTCGGTAGCAGCACCAACTTTGATAACTGCAACGCCGCCTGCCAGTTTCGCTACGCGCTCCTGCAGTTTTTCACGGTCGTAGTCAGAAGTTGCTTCTTCAATCTGCTGACGGATCTGAGCAACACGGCCCTGAATCGCAGCTTCTTCACCCACGCCATCGATGATGGTGGTGGTGTCTTTGTTGATCACAACACGTTTAGCCTGGCCCAGGTCTTCCAGGGTTGCTTTTTCCAGCTCCATACCAATCTCTTCAGAGATTACGGTACCGCCAGTCAGGGTTGCGATATCCTGCAGCATAGCTTTACGGCGATCGCCGAAGCCCGGAGCTTTAACCGCAGCGACTTTCACAATGCCACGCATGGTGTTAACAACCAGAGTTGCCAGCGCTTCGCCTTCAACATCTTCAGCGATGATCAGCAGCGGTTTGCCTGCTTTTGCAACGGCTTCCAGAACCGGCAGCATTTCGCGGATGTTGGAGATTTTCTTGTCAGCCAGCAGGATGAACGGGCTTTCCAGTTCTACTGCGCCAGTTTCCGGCTTGTTGATGAAGTAAGGAGACAGGTAGCCACGGTCGAACTGCATACCTTCAACCACGTCCAGTTCGTCCTGCAGACCAGTACCGTCTTCAACGGTGATAACGCCTTCTTTACCGACTTTGTCCATCGCTTCAGCGATCAGTTTACCTACGGTTTCGTCGGAGTTAGCGGAGATAGTACCAACCTGAGCAATCGCTTTAGAGTCGGAGCACGGTACGGACAGCGCTTTCAGTTCTTCAACTGCAGCAGTAACGGCTTTGTCGATACCACGTTTCAGGTCCATCGGGTTCATGCCCGCAGCAACAGCTTTCAGACCTTCAGTGATGATAGCCTGAGCCAGTACGGTTGCGGTGGTGGTACCGTCGCCTGCAGTGTCGTTCGCTTTAGAGGCAACTTCTTTCACCATCTGCGCACCCATGTTTTCGAACTTGTCTTCCAGTTCGATTTCACGAGCAACGGAAACACCATCTTTGGTGATGGTCGGTGCACCGAAAGATTTATCCAGAACTACGTTACGGCCTTTCGGACCGAGGGTAACTTTCACTGCATCTGCCAGTACGTTTACGCCGCGCAGCATTTTCACACGAGCGTCGTTACCGAATTTTACGTCTTTAGCTGCCATTATCTTTATTCCTTAAATTCGTATGTTCAGTGTCGTGCGCGGATTACGCTTCAACAATTGCCAGAATGTCGCTTTCGGACATGATCAACACTTCTTCATTGTCGATCTTCTCAGACTTCACACCGTAGCCATCATTGAAAATTACGATGTCGCCAACTTTCACGTCCAGCGGCTTCACTTCGCCATTTTCAAGGATACGGCCATTGCCAACAGCCAGCACTTCGCCACGGGTAGATTTAGCCGCTGCAGAGCCGGTCAGAACGATGCCGCCAGCAGATTTAGTTTCAACTTCTTTACGCTTGACGATCACGCGATCATGCAATGGACGAATATTCATTGATAACTCTCCTTTGAGAAAGTCCGTATCTGTTATGGGTGACGCCGGACCTTACGTGGTTTCCCGGCTGGTGACCAGTGAAATGGGGATGGGCTTCTCCCCCTTCAAGGGGGCAAATGAAAAAAAATTCTGATCAGTACAAAATCGGGTAAAAATCCTGATTCACATCACATTTCATCGCAATTTCTCCATCGCCGCCATACGCGAATCTGATTGTGCTACCATCGAAATCCTGCGCAGTTGCCCAAAATTTGGGCACAATTGGACATTAACCCATGAGTGGACTCAAACAAGAACTGGGATTAGCCCAGGGGATCGGCCTGTTATCAACCTCATTATTAGGCACGGGTGTGTTTGCCGTTCCCGCATTAGCCGCCCTGCTAGCGGGCAATACCAGCCTGTGGGCCTGGCCCGTTTTGATTATCTTGGTGTTCCCGATTGCAATCGTCTTTGCGCTGCTGGGACGCCACTATCCCAGCGCGGGCGGCGTCGCGCACTTCGTTGGTATGGCGTTTGGCTCGCGGCTTGAGCGAGTCACTGGCTGGCTATTTTTATCGGTCATTCCCGTGGGCCTGCCCGCTGCACTACAAATTGCCGCCGGCTTTGGCCAGGCAATGTTTGGCTGGCATAGTTGGCAACTGTTGTTGGCAGAACTTGGTACGCTGGCGCTGGTGTGGTACATCGGTACTCGCGGTGCCAGTTCCAGTGCTAATCTACAAACGGTTATTGCCGGGCTTATCGTCGCGCTGATTGTCGCTATCTGGTGGGCGGGCGATATCAAACCTGCGAATATCCCCTTCCCTGCGCCTGGTGATATCGAACTTTCCGGGTTGTTTGCTGCGTTATCGGTGATGTTCTGGTGCTTTGTCGGTCTGGAGGCATTTGCCCATCTCGCCTCGGAATTTAAAAATCCAGAGCGTGATTTTCCCCGCGCTCTGATGATTGGTCTGTTGCTGGCAGGATTAGTCTATTGGAGCTGTACGGTGGTGGTATTACGCTTCGACGCCTATGGTGAAAAAATGGCGGCGGCAGCATCGCTTCCAAAAATTGTGGTGCAGCTGTTCGGTGTAGGAGCATTGTGGATTGCCTGCGTGATCGGCTATCTGGCCTGCTTTGCCAGTCTCAACATTTATATACAGAGCTTCGCCCGATTAGTCTGGTCGCAGGCGCAACACAATCCTGACCACTACCTGGCACGCCTCTCTTCTCGCCATATCCCGACTAATGCCCTTAATGCCGTGCTCGGCTGTTGCGTGGTGAGCACGTTGGCGATCCATATGTTAGAGATCAATCTGGACGCACTTATCATCTATGCCAATGGCATCTTTATTATGATTTACCTGTTATGCATGCTGGCAGGCTGTAAATTATTGCAAGGACGTTATCGACTACTGGCGGTAATTGGCGGGCTGTTATGTGTTCTGTTACTGGCGATGGTCGGCTGGAAAAGTTTATATGCCCTGATCATGCTGGCGGGGTTATGGCTATTTCTGCCAAAACGAAAAACGCCGGAAAATGGCATAACCACATAATCCGGCGTTTCGTCATTAATCCTGGCGATCGTCTTTATGATCAAGGCGGTCGCGGTCATCATCCTTACGCTGATACTCACCATCAAAAGTATTACCGCCACCGGTTCCGGCACTAAAACCACCGCCCGGCATACGGGAAAAGCGCAAATGCGGCATCAGCTTCACCGTCAGGTGCTTTTGCACTGGCGGTAATAAAAGTAGAAGACCGAGGAAATCGGTGAAAAAGCCCGGTAATAAAAGCAGCAAACCGGCAATGATCAACGAAACACTTTTAATCATTTCCGCCGCTGGGTTTTCTCCCGCCGCCATTTTTTGTTGCATCAGCACAAAATTCTTAAAGCCCTGATTACGTACCAGTGACATACCAATAATTGAGGTGAATATAACCAGCACGAGGGTCAGCAATACCCCAAGGACATGAGCAACCTGAATAAAGATTGAAATCTCAATATAGACATAAAGGAAAACGGCAATAAAAGGTAACCAGCGCAAAGGTTTCTCCTGTAATAGCAACCAGTTAAATCAGGTCGCCTGAATGGGTTGCGAATCGCGTTCAGCTTATATTGTGGTCATTAGCAAAATTTCAAGATGTTTGCGCAACTATTTTTGGTAGTAATCCCAAAGCGGTGATCTATTTCACAAATTAATAATTAAGGGGTAAAAACCAACACTTAAAGTGATCCAGATTACGGTAGAAATCCTCAAGCAGCATATGATCCCGAGTATTCGACTGATGCAGGGGATAATCGTCGGTCGAAAAACATTCGAAACCACATATATTCTGTGTGTTTAAAGCAAATCATTGGCAGCTTGAAAAAGAAGGTTCACATGTCAAACAACATTCGTATCGAAGAAGATCTGTTGGGTACCAGGGAAGTTCCAGCTGATGCCTACTATGGTGTTCACACTCTGAGAGCGATTGAAAACTTCTATATCAGCAACAACAAAATCAGCGATATTCCTGAATTTGTTCGCGGTATGGTAATGGTTAAAAAAGCTGCAGCTATGGCAAACAAAGAGCTGCAAACCATTCCTAAAAGTGTAGCGAATGCAATCATTGCCGCATGTGATGAAGTCCTGAACAACGGAAAATGCATGGATCAGTTCCCGGTAGACGTCTACCAGGGCGGCGCAGGTACTTCCGTAAACATGAACACCAACGAAGTGCTGGCCAATATCGGTCTGGAACTGATGGGTCACCAGAAAGGTGAATATCAGTATCTGAACCCGAACGACCACGTTAACAAATGTCAGTCCACTAACGACGCCTACCCGACCGGTTTCCGCATCGCAGTTTACTCTTCTCTGATTAAACTGGTAGATGCTATTAACCAACTGCGTGAAGGCTTTGAACGTAAAGCTGTCGAATTCCAGGACATCCTGAAAATGGGTCGTACCCAGCTGCAGGACGCAGTACCGATGACCCTCGGTCAGGAATTCCGCGCTTTCAGCATCCTGCTGAAAGAAGAAGTGAAAAACATCGAACGTACCGCTGAACTGCTGCTGGAAGTTAACCTCGGCGCAACTGCAATCGGTACTGGCCTGAACACGCCGAAAGAGTACTCTCCGCTGGCAGTGAAAAAACTGGCTGAAGTCACTGGCTTCCCATGCGTACCTGCTGAAGACCTGATCGAAGCGACCTCTGACTGCGGCGCTTACGTTATGGTTCATGGCGCGCTGAAACGCATGGCTGTGAAGATGTCCAAAATCTGTAACGACCTGCGCTTGCTCTCTTCTGGCCCACGTGCCGGCCTGAACGAGATCAACCTGCCGGAACTGCAGGCGGGCTCTTCCATCATGCCAGCTAAAGTAAACCCAGTTGTTCCGGAAGTGGTTAACCAGGTTTGCTTCAAAGTCATCGGTAACGACATCACTGTTACCATGGCAGCAGAAGCGGGTCAGCTGCAGCTGAACGTTATGGAGCCGGTCATTGGCCAGGCCATGTTTGAATCCGTTCACATTCTGACCAACGCTTGCTACAACCTGCTGGAAAAATGCGTTAACGGCATCACTGCTAACAAAGAAGTGTGCGAAGGTTACGTTTACAACTCTATCGGTATCGTCACTTATCTGAACCCATTCATCGGCCACCACAACGGTGACATCGTGGGTAAAATCTGTGCCGAAACTGGCAAGAGCGTACGTGAAGTCGTTCTGGAGCGCGGTCTGTTGACTGAAGCAGAACTAGACGATATTTTCTCCGTACAGAACCTGATGCATCCGGCTTACAAAGCAAAACGCTATACTGATGAAAGCGAACAGTAATCGTACAGGGTAGTACAAATAAAAGAGGCACGTCAGACGACGTGCCTTTTTTCTTGTGAGTAGTAACTTAAAAACAACAACCTGATATCAACTTGTTAAAAAACAAGGAAGGCTAATATGCTAGTTGTAGAACTCATCATCGTTTTGCTGGCGATCTTCTTGGGCGCCAGATTAGGGGGAATTGGTATTGGTTTTGCAGGTGGATTGGGGGTGCTGGTTCTTGCCGCTATCGGCGTCAAGCCTGGTAACATCCCATTCGATGTCATTTCCATTATCATGGCGGTTATCGCTGCTATTTCTGCTATGCAGGTTGCTGGCGGTCTGGACTATCTGGTTCACCAGACAGAAAAGCTGCTGCGCCGTAACCCGAAATACATCACGATCCTTGCACCGATCGTAACCTATTTCCTGACCATCTTTGCTGGTACCGGCAACATCTCTCTGGCGACACTGCCAGTTATCGCTGAAGTTGCGAAGGAACAAGGCGTTAAACCTTGCCGTCCGCTGTCTACTGCAGTGGTATCCGCGCAGATTGCAATCACCGCATCGCCAATCTCTGCGGCGGTGGTTTACATGTCTTCCGTGATGGAAGGTCATGGCATCAGCTACCTGCATCTGCTCTCTGTGGTCATCCCGTCTACCCTGCTGGCAGTTCTGGTGATGTCCTTCCTGGTAACCATGCTTTTCAACTCCAAACTGTCTGACGATCCGATTTATCGCAAGCGTCTGGAAGAAGGTCTGGTTGAACTGCGCGGTGAGAAACAGATTGAAATCAAACAAGGCGCGAAAGCATCCGTCTGGCTGTTCCTGCTGGGCGTAGTTGGCGTGGTTATCTATGCGATTATCAACAGCCCGAGCATGGGCCTGGTTGAAAAACCGCTGATGAACACCACTAACGCGATCCTGATTATCATGTTGAGCGTTGCAACCCTGACCACTGTTCTTTGTAAAGTGGACACCGACAACATCCTCAACTCCAGCACCTTCAAAGCAGGTATGAGCGCCTGTATTTGTATCCTGGGTGTTGCATGGCTGGGCGATACTTTCGTTTCCAACAACATCGACTGGATCAAAGATACCGCTGGTGAAGTTATTCAGGGCCATCCGTGGCTACTGGCTGTTATCTTCTTCTTTGCTTCTGCTCTGCTGTACTCTCAGGCTGCAACTGCAAAAGCACTGATGCCGATGGCTCTGGCGCTGAACGTTTCTCCACTGACCGCTGTAGCCTCTTTCGCAGCCGTGTCTGGTCTGTTCATTCTGCCGACCTACCCGACGCTGGTTGCTGCGGTACAGATGGATGACACGGGTACCACTCGTATCGGTAAATTCGTCTTCAACCATCCGTTCTTTATCCCAGGTACTCTGGGTGTTGCTCTGGCCGTTTGCTTCGGCTTCGTGCTGGGTAGCTTCATGCTGTAATGACAAATCGCGGGGCGTTCACGCCCCGCTTTCTTTCCCGCCGACTAACATCCTTTCCCCGTCCGTTGTATAGTGACCTCTCTCTTGCGGTTCCATCTGTTCTTGCGAGGTGTTTATGCTTGATGAAAAAAGTTCGAATACCGCGTCCGTCGTGGTGTTGTGCACCGCGCCGGATGAAGCGACGGCCCAGGAATTAGCCGCCAAAGTGTTGGCGGAAAAACTGGCGGCCTGCGCAACCTTGATTCCTGGCGCTACCTCTCTCTATTACTGGGAAGGTAAACTGGAACAGGAATACGAAGTGCAGATGATTTTAAAAACCACCGTATCTCACCAGCAGGCACTGCTGGAATGCCTGAAGTCTCATCATCCGTATCAAACCCCGGAGCTTCTGGTTTTACCTGTTACACACGGAGACACAGATTACCTCTCATGGCTCAACGCATCTTTACGCTGATCCTGCTACTTTGCAGCACTTCCGTTTTTGCCGGATTATTCGACGCGCCGGGACGCTCACAATTTGTCCCCGCGGATCAAGCCTTTGCTTTTGATTTTCAGCAAAACCAACATGAGCTTAATCTGAGCTGGCAGATCAAAGACGGTTACTATCTTTACCGTAAACAGATCCGCATTACGCCGGAACAAGCGAAAATTGCCGACGTGCAGCTGCCCCAGGGCGTCTGGCATGAAGATGAGTTTTACGGCAAAAGCGAGATTTACCGCGAGCGGCTGACGCTTCCTGTGACCATCAACCAGGCAAGTGCGGGTGCGACATTGACTGTCACCTACCAGGGCTGTGCTGACGCCGGTTTTTGTTATCCGCCAGAAACCAAAACCGTTCCGTTAAGCGAAGTGGTTACTAACAACGCGACGCCACCGTCTGCATCAGTTCCGCAGCAAGAGCAGCCCACCGCGCAATTGCCCTTTTCCGCGCTCTGGGCGTTGTTGATCGGTATTGGTATCGCCTTTACGCCATGCGTGCTGCCAATGTACCCACTGATTTCTGGCATCGTGCTGGGCGGTAAACAGCGGCTCTCCACTGCCAGAGCATTGTTGCTGACCTTTATTTATGTGCAGGGGATGGCGCTGACTTACACGGCACTGGGTCTGGTGGTTGCCGCCGCAGGGTTACAGTTCCAGGCGGCGCTACAGCACCCATACGTGCTCATTGGCCTCGCTATCGTCTTTACCTTGCTGGCGATGTCAATGTTTGGCTTGTTTACTCTGCAACTCCCCTCTTCGCTGCAAACGCGCCTCACGCTAATGAGCAATCGCCAACAAGGTGGCTCGCCCGGCGGTGTGTTTGTTATGGGGGCGATTGCCGGACTGATCTGTTCACCATGCACCACCGCACCGCTTAGCGCGATTCTGCTGTATATCGCCCAAAGCGGGAACATGTGGCTGGGCGGCGGCACGCTTTATCTCTATGCGCTGGGCATGGGCCTGCCGCTGATGCTAATTACCATCTTTGGCAACCGTCTGCTACCGAAAAGCGGTCCGTGGATGGAACAGGTCAAAACCGCATTTGGTTTTGTGATCCTCGCACTGCCGGTCTTCCTGCTGGAGCGAGTAGTTGGTGATGTCTGGGGATTACGCTTGTGGTCGGCGCTTGGTGTCGCGTTCTTTGGCTGGGCCTTTATCACCAGCTTACAGGCCAAACGCGGCTGGATGCGTATTGTGCAAATTATCCTGCTGGCGGCAGCATTGGTTAGTGTGCGCCCACTCCAGGATTGGGCATTTGGCGCGACGCATACCGCGCAAACTCAGGCGCATCTCAACTTTACACAAATCAAAACGGTAGATGAGTTAAATCAGGCACTCGCTGAAGCCAAAGGCAAACCGGTGATGTTAGATCTCTATGCCGACTGGTGCGTCGCCTGTAAAGAGTTTGAGAAATACACCTTCAGCGACCCGCAGGTGCAAAAAGCGTTAGCAGACACGGTCTTACTTCAGGCCAACGTCACTGCCAACGACGCACAAGATGTGGCGCTGTTAAAGCATCTAAATGTCCTTGGCCTACCGACAATTCTCTTTTTTGACGGACAAGGCCAGGAGCATCCACAAGCGCGCGTCACGGGCTTTATGGATGCTGAAACCTTCAGCGCACATTTGCGCGATCGCCAACCGTGAACGACACTTCAGTGGGAAAGACGGAGGAAAATAGCGTGCAACGTGAAGATGTACTGGGAGAAGCCCTGAAATTATTAGAATTACAAGGGATTGCCAACACCACGCTGGAGATGGTTGCTGAACGTGTGGATTATCCACTGGACGAGCTGCGCCGCTTCTGGCCAGACAAAGAGGCGATCCTCTACGATGCCCTGCGCTATCTTAGCCAACAGATAGATGTCTGGCGTCGTCAGCTGATGCTGGACGAAACGCAAACCGCCGAACAAAAGCTGCTGGCACGTTATCAGGCGCTATCGGAGTGCGTTAAAAACAACCGCTATCCGGGCTGTCTGTTTATCGCTGCCTGTACGTTTTATCCCGATCCTGGCCACCCTATTCATCAATTGGCCGATCAGCAAAAAAGCGCGGCCTACGACTTTACCCACGAACTGTTAACCACGCTGGAAGTGGACGATCCGGCGATGGTAGCAAAGCAGATGGAACTGGTGCTGGAAGGTTGTTTAAGCCGAATGCTGGTGAATCGTAGCCAGGCGGATGTCGACACCGCACATCGGCTGGCGGAAGATATCCTGCGCTTCGCTCGCTGCCGCCAGGGTGGCGCACTGACCTGACAGAAACACAGAAAAGAAGCGATTTGCCGCAATCTTAAGCAGTTGAATCGCTTTTACTGAAATTAGGTTGACGAGATGTGCAGATTACGGTTTAATGCGCCCCGTTGCCCGGATAGCTCAGTCGGTAGAGCAGGGGATTGAAAATCCCCGTGTCCTTGGTTCGATTCCGAGTCCGGGCACCACCGCATCAAAGCACGTTGGTTAAGGGATGAGATCCTTAACGGGCGTTTAATACAGGATTCGGTCATTACGGAATCTCCATCAGCGTAGTTAGGTTACACTGGTTGAATTCAGAATCGCATCCTCAAACAGGGTGTCTGTTCCAGCAGGCACCCTGCTCTCGTTGCCGCATATTCTTACAACCAGAAAATTCCCTGTCAAGTTACGTTAATTTTCCGTTTCTTCTTCCTTGTTTTCTCCCTCTTTACAAACTTCACTGACCGTTCGTGTATCGGTATACAGACCCAGCGCAACCTCCAGTATTTCGGCTGTAGATGCAACACTGACATCCACATACTCCATAGTCGTTACAATACTCTGATGCCCCAGTAAAGATTTAACCAGATGCATGTTCCGCTCGGGTGATTCCATCAGAACCGTTGCCAATGTGTGCCTGAAACGGTGAGCAGAAACAAGAAAACCACACTCCCGTGACAGTCGTCTGAAAAATCCCTTGACTGCCTGATGGGCACGTGCGGGGCAATACTCATACTTATCAGGCTCAATGCAGTCTGTAAACCGGCAGACATCAAACAAAAAATCATCAGGACCTGCTCCCAGACACCGGGCCCGTGACAGGAGAAGTTCCAAGGGCGCTTTCAGTGGCGTCACTATCGGCACCCCCCACTCCCGGTGTGTTTTACTTCCCTCCAGTTGCAGTTCAATCACCCCTTCTCCGGGACGAACATCCTTCAGTCTGATATGCTGCAGTTGATTAAAACGCATTCCGGTATATCGCAACACATCCAGAACCGTCAGCCAGTATCTTGCCGGATACAGGGCATTACGTCGCCGATCGCAGGGCACCCTCTGCTGTGTTTCATACTCAGCAAACTTCTGAACAACCAGATAAATCTGAATCATCTGATCTTTGTTCAGCGTCTTCTTCTTTTTCGCCTCCTTTGCCACCGATGCCTCACATAACGGGTTTTCTGTATGAGGCAGCAGCCCTTTTTTGATCCCGAAACCAAAAATCGCCCGGAGATGCGCTACTTTGTTATTCCACGTGTATGTTGAAAGTAACTGCGTTTTCAGAACCTGACGTCGCCAGCGCTGAATATCAAACTGGGTCACATCCGCCGGAAATACCTCCTCTCCCATAAAATCAACAAATCCCCGGACAACCTTGCGGTAACTCCATTCCGTATCTGGACGTAGGTTTCTCGAGAAAAAATACTCATCAAGCAGTTCATCCCAAGTCAGTTTCCCGGCCTTCTTTGATCCCATAAAAGCTCCATAACAAATCATTCCTTCTCTACAGCATTCCGTCACGGAAATGCGATAAACGGACTATCTCCGGGGCTCTCATTCCCTCTGAACAGATTGTGGCTTTTTACCAGATAGCCACTGACAGGTTGATAACGCCCTGTTCGTTCTGCCGAATCATACAACCGGGCCTGAACAAAACGCTCTCCCGAGCGAACCCGGTGAAGCCCCACACGTTCAAATGCAGACTGAACAGACCTGCGCTCATGACTACTCTCAGTCTGTTTCAGATACAGGTAAAACACATCCGGCACACACAGAAATACATATCCGGCAATTAGATGAACCCTGGCACCAGGCTGGTTCACCGGAATATCTCCCGAATTCAGCCCATGTTTCAACCATTCGATAAATTCACCACCATTGCCTAGAGGCCTGACTCTTTCCGCATTGTTCCAGCCCCGCGAACGCTCAGGCGACTTTTTTATCTCCTGAACTGGCTCACTGACACATAAAACAGAATCCAAAATACCAGTGTCTTGCGCAGGTCCACTTTCCGCGACAGCCTGTTCACTGTTTGCACAATCTGTTTCATCAGAAACTGTATCTTTATTTTCAATAGATTCCACCACATCAGCCTCCGTGAGCTCAGTGTCATCACTGACGGCTGAAAACAGACTCAGCAGCATATCGGTCTCATCATGGACACTCTGCTCCTTCGGTGCTTTTTCCTCCGCTCCTGCTGCAGACTGCAACGTATCCAGTACTTCCGCTTCTGCCTCATCGATTCCTGAAACAGATGGCTGCAGAGCAAATCCTTCCACCTCCGTAGCAGCTGTCGGCGTTTCCGGCGCATTGTCTTCAGACTGCACAGTGGTTTCTGAGGGCAAAGGTGCCGTTATGGGTTCCGTTACTGGCGACGCAAGAATCGGACTCTCCACCTCTTCTGCCGCTGTTTTCAGGACTGAACGAATCAATGCCATCTCCGGATGCTGATGCCAGAGCGCTCCCGCCAGATTCTGTAATGCCCCTGGCACAGTGGCTAGCCATGCTATCGCCCCCTCCTGTAACAGTTGCCCGGCCATCAGCGCTGCCAGTTGCTGCGCCCCTGTGTCCTGCAGACGTTGCTGTCTGTAGCGAAAACGAAATGCCTCATCCGGTGATGACATCCCCGGCTGCCATAACTTTCCGCTGACCAGTTCACCCTCAATGTGTGCAAGAAGTGGCAGGTGATAAAACAGGGCTGACCAGAATACCACCGCATTCCATACACCGGACTGTGCAGCCTGCTCTTCCGGTGTGGCACCCGGTGGGAACATATACCCTCTGGCCAGACGAACGGCATATGTGGTGAACTGCAGCGTCAGGTCACCAAAACCGCCGGCATCTGCCCACCGGGAGTTTCTGGCTGCGGGAACATTCTGCGCCGCCATCAGGAGTTTTTGTACCGGAGTAAGACATAACTGCTGATACACGTCAGGTGGCATACTGCTGTTTTCCCACAACTGTTTCAGACAGTATTTCCTGCGCGGTGTGGACATCAGCTCCTCCGCAGTCCGGGGCATATAAAACCCTTCCGGCAGGTGTTCCGATTGACGTGCGTTTTCTGGGGCGGCTGTCTCAGTACCACTGATATTGCTGTTACCGAGAAGCAGTTTTTTCAGGCGATTAAGCATTTTCATCCTCCTGCCTGTATACGGAATCGTTTCACCACCGGCCACTCCAGTCCCTTACTGCGGTGGGTCATTGACACGGTAATATCCGCCTCCTTCTCACTAGTGACGGTGTGCTCCCGTATAAGCTTCAGTTTCAACGGTAACGGAAAACAGATATCCAGCAGGCGAATGGCCTGATTCAGCTCCACATCCCAGGTGGATTTGGCTATCCGGCAGTATGCATCAAAATCGCGGTAATCCCGCCGCAGAACATCAGACTGCATTTTTTCCGGCATCTCAACAGAAAACCAGTACAGGTCCTCCCGTGCCTCTGTCCGGTAGCCTTCAATACCTCCCATCCTGTACACATTCCTGCCACTCAGGCTGGCCATCAGTGCCGTGCATATAACACCTGCCACCGCCCGGCTCAGTACCGCCTGGTGCCCTTCCGATTTATCCGCGCCGATACAGCTCATCAATATTTCATCTTCCCCACCGCTGCTGGTCACCAGCCGTGTCTCACCAGCACGCTGCAAAAGCAGATTCGCCATCCGAGCCACTGAAGGGCCAAAACGGAAGCTCTGCGTCAGCCAAAGACGGTCTGCATCGTTCAGGGCAGGATGAGAAAGCGCATTATCGGCACCACGAAAACGGTAAATTTGCTGGTAACGATCGCCCACCAGAATCACCCTGCAGGACTGACAGAGCACCAGTGCAGACGTCACTGGATTGGCGCCCTGTGCCTCATCAAACAGAATGGTGTCCCAGCGTCGGGACAGGTCCGGGGATGACAACTGGAACAGCTTCAGGCAGGTATCATGCGTGACGGGAAATGTGCCATCAGGGCGACTCATCTCATGCCAGAGCACCTGTACTGCCTGCAGAATGGCTGAGACATCCGTGCCGGCCCGGGCATCCTCATCCGGCAGATGTTGCAGCCCCGATTCCTTGTCTGCACTGCACAGGAACTGATTCAGACTGCTGAGTGCCAGATGAACCAGCAGCCAGTGACGGGTGTTCAGCTTTCTGGCCACATCCGTAATACGCAGGCTGGCAACCAGACGATTCCGGTAATGTCTGCCGAAGCGCGACCAGGCCAGTTGGTGAGAGGTTTTGCACTCCACATTAAACGGAAATTTACGCTCAGCCTCATCGCGTACAGAACGGTTATAAACCAGATACAGCATCCTGCTGTCGGGGTTTGCCAGTGCATACTGAACCAGGGTACTGGCCTTTCCTGTACCGGCAAAGGCGTTCACAACCAGCGTCTGCCCCTGCCAGTGGATAATGGCAGACTGTTCATCAGTGGGTATCAGTGACATACAGGCCCCTGTGAAGAAAAATGGTGCGCCCACTCTGCATCACTACAGAACGTGCACACCACCATTAACTCATTACCGGTGTTGGGAAATTATTCTGTCCGGTGAGTGGCAATCAGCGGACTGATTAGCGACAGATGTATATTCTTCCCGGACGGTTCACTGACCACGTCCTTTAGCTGATGAAATGCCTGATAGGAAGTTCTGCCGTTGCTCAGTATTGCAGTGAGGCTGCTGTACAACCAGTTACTGGTCAGAGATACTCAACCCGAATATTTCTGGACTTTCCCCATTCACAGATAATTACTCTCAACCTGCCTCCAGTAGAATTCACTCCAAAAGCATTTCCGAAATTATGCCATTCAATTCACTCAGCCAATATTACTGAAAGTAATTCTCATGCGTTCACGGTATAAAACAAAATTATCACCCTGTATATACAATCTACAACCAGACAGAATCCTCAACCCACTAAGAGAAAAAACTAACACACATGAAAAGCTTATAAGCCCCTATCATAAATCATACACACACATCTGTTTTAAAACTACAAAATATCACTCTGAAAAGAAAAAATACTAAATTTCAGAAGAAATGAGGATAACTACATGAAAGCAGTTCAACTATATTTTTTTATGCTGTCCGGAATTATCCCGTTAAACGGCACCGCACAAATGAATAACTATATACATAGCTCAACTCTGACAGCATCTTTCTCCTCTGTCACTGAAGTTCCAGCGTTTCTGAAACAGGGAGATATCGTAAGAATCCTGACACAAACCCCTCCAGGTTCTGCCAGATACACCGGAACTGCAGTTCATACCAGTGGCGATGGGTGGTGTGTATCACCATCAGTGAGACCATACAAATATGAAGCCTATAAATGGCCTGAAACTATTGATATGGATAATTTAAGACTATCTCTCGTTGAGCCAGAAAATCTGGGTATTACAACAGGTACAGCACCCAGAATATGTTCTGATTATCAACCTGGCGGAGATGCGTCCGGATACAGAACAAACTGGGTTTTTGTAGGGAATGGCATGACTGCGACATATCGGGTGTCCCAAATATATAGCGCAGGAAGCTCCACCATTAATACCAATGTGAAAGTCATATCTGGTCGTTCAGAATATTCACCTGGAGAAATCATTAACAAAATAAAAAATCTTCAACACTATTTTCAACCTGTTAACATTACCCTGACCACAAATGTAAAGAACTGGTGTTCCGCATCTGTAGGTCCGGGGCGTGATATTTTATTAAATCATGGCGAACTCAGTGCCAGTAAAGTCAATAACCACCAGGTCAGTTCTCCAGTACAGTTATCCTGTACAGGTGAAGGAGCCTACTTCCAACTGAAATGGTTTGAAGGACAAACTGCAGGCACAAAAAAAATCATTGATATAAAGGCAGGGCTACAGTCGGAGTTAAGTATCGAAGGCATTCCGGAAGACGGAAAGGTATTTGTTCCCGTAAATACGCCAGTAAGACTGGATATAAGATCTATATTAAAAACCAACAACAATATTAATATTGATCCCGGTCCTTTTTCGGCCTCACAAATTCTGGTCATTGACATAACTTAAAACTGGTCAATCAACTATCCACGCGGGGCTGAAATTTTCTTCCAGAAACAGCTCCGTCAGTCCGCTAATCTGTTTCAGCCGCAGCACTTCATCCTGGTCCATCCCCAGCTCTGTACCAATGCGTTCATCCGACCAGCCCAAACGTGAAAGATCTCTGACAATATCAGACATTGAGTTTATCTGATGTTTTCCTCTGGCCCGGTTATGTCGTATGGTCGCGGCAATACGTTCAGCTTGTCCCTTCCTTTCCGGATTAATACAGACTACAGGCAACCAGCCCTTGAGGCGTTTACCTGTGCCCGCCTCCCTGCCCAGCACCTGGCGATGAAAACCATCCACTACCAGGTAACGGTTCTTTTCCTCAGACACCACCACCGGTTGTGTGAAGCCATCTTTCTCCAGTGACTGCTTCAGCAGTTTCTTCTCACCCGGTGCCATGACATTGGGATTATAATCGTTGGCCACCACTTCATCCGCTTTCACCCACAGCACACAGTCCACAGGCTCCTGTGCAAAAGGGCTGGCCTCATGAAGCACCCTACGCAGGTGATTCAGGGCCTGTATGGTCTCTTTTTCAGTTCGTACCTGACTGAAATACTGACGAATCATGTTGCCCAGTATCTCCGCTGTTACAGAATCCCCCATTCCTTCCTCCTTTCCTTCATACGCTGCAGGTACCGTTCATAGTGCCGGGGTTTGTTCGGACTGAAGGAGAGGGTCCGGCACCAAAAATCATTCTTTATGAGTGTCTTACAGATACGTCGCCACGACGGGATATCCCGGCATCCCAAGTCATTCTCCTGTTCATCCGGGATATCATCCGGGAAGCCCCTCGTCTGATACCAGCGCAGATAGACAGCAATTTTATTACGATAATGTTCTGCTGTTCTTTCCGGCATCACATCCAGCAGGAACATCGCGTAACTGCGCCAGGTATGATGAGCAGGTTTTGATATCCGTTTATGCAGGGCAAAATAGGCACCGCTTTCATTGGCATAAAGCGCTCCACTGGCAGCTCCTGACACCCGCTCACACATCCTGGCCCAGTTTTCTGGCTCCAGAACATGATAAAGCCATAGTCCCTTACGCTGTTCCGGGCCAAAAGGCTCACAGACACGCATGTTGCGTAACGACACGCCGGCACGGTACATCAGGTCATACAGGGGATTGTAGATGGCACGGGTTCTGGCGTTATATATCCAGATATCGCGGGCTTTCCAGTCATACAGCGGATACATGGTGTAGTAAAAACCTTCCGGCGACGCCGTAGTCCAGGGTTTATCATCGGCATATCTCAGTTTTCGCCGGGACACCAGTCCCATAAAGCGGTTGAGGGATTCATCCGCCCTGACACCGGTCAGTACTGCCACTCCACACCGGTTACCGGCAAACCAGGAAGAAAATGCCGGAACAAATTCTTCAAAAGTCATGGCATACCGGTAAAAGGGAAAATACGCCATATCTGTAATGGCGTATTCCGGTGGCTGGCGAACCCAGGTCACTCCTGGCTCCCAGCATATCCACTCAGGCTGAAACTGCGAGACACCATTTACCGTGGTCAGGGGAAGAGCCACCCAGTAAAAGGTGTCCGTCACATGCCGGTACATTTCCCGCATTTTCTGAATATGTTCAATGGTGCACTGATACTGGGCTTCCCAGTCAATGAACAGTACAGAGAAACGACGCTTCTTCCTGCAGGCTACATCGGCCACAAGATGGAAGAGTACGGTGGAATCCTTTCCTCCGGAAAAAGACAGGCAAACAGAAGAGAATGTATCAAACAGCCATTCAATACGGTGAATGGCTGCGGACAGAACATCTTCACCCGTTTTGATTTTAATTATGGTTCCCGACATATATTCTGGTGTGAAATATTCAGTCTACAATACGTTCAGTAATAATGGCGTAACCAGTAAGTACCCAACCACACAAGAGACTAGCCCCATCATCACGGCAAGATCTATAAATATCTGAAACACTAAGCCTTATTAACATCCTGAATGAAATCAATATGGCTAATTGTTATTACCCGTAACTTACGGAACTATCTCTTCATTACCCAAACCCGTAAATCAATGCAACCCTACTCTTCTTTTACATTCTACTTCTCTGTTATTATTATAACGCTCAATATATCGTTTCATTTGTAATGTCGCTTTCTTACCAGGAACCCGGAATGCCATGTATATTATCACCCATAATACAATTAAGTTTATCGCTGCAGGAAAAGCACCTCGACTAAATTCCGGATAAAACCCCTGATAATATACAGCAATAATAAACAACGTCGTTAACAGCCCAACAAGAACACCTACCGAATAATTAATGAAAAGAAATTTCTTATACTTCTGTCCATCAAAAACAATTCGTCCATTTTTTTCATATAACCATACACGCCAACCATACAGATAACGTGCGCGAAGATTATTTTCAATCGTCAGGATAACTGCCGCTTCTGCAATTCCCGGTTTTAACATTCCTGTCAACCACATATTATTAAGCTGATTCAACTCCAACTTAACTCTCGTTCGCCCCTCAGGAGACAAGAAATCATTCTCCAGAAGATTTCTGAGTCTGCTTTTTTTCCTGAATCTGGACAACAAAGAAGAAACGACCTCTATATTATCAGGAAGCATCAGCCTATATAAAAAAAACAACACACCTCCCAAAAACACAATTTCTATACCAAACTCTTTGTATAGTTTAAAAAAATCCGCAAATTGCATGATTTACCTCATCTGTAACCCCCCCCCCTTTTCGCCCCCCAACAAACCCGAGATATTTTCAGATTCTTTTCTTCAGACTCTGGAAAAGATATAACACGTCACCAAAAGAACTAGGGTGCATTATGTTATAAAATACTCATTGAAATATACTCAGTAATAGTGATGCAACCAGTCTGCACCAAACCATACAATAAACCAGAGCCCCATCATCGCAACAAAACTTATAAATGATAGCATTACCGAAATACCAGACTTCATTCCTGTTCCTCTGAAATAATACGACACACTTATATATAGCTCAGCGCATAAATAACCACAGACGCCCCGGAAACAAAACCCGCCAGAAACGCAAGCAGCAACCTTCCCCCGACAGGTCGCTCACGGCAGTCATATATCCCGAACTGTCCTCTTCTGCACCGACAACACATAATTACCTTCTCCGTCCGGCCCTCCACGTCGGGAAACGCGTCCTTCTTCAGATATGAATGAGCTCTGTTACCTGATAAAACCAGCCATGAATACTTTCAGCTTCAGCAGCGACGTAAACCCCAGACGCAGAACCATCTGCTCACGCCGGTAGTATGCCCTTCTTGCCGCCGGGTACACAGACTCCCCAGCGGGATAAATCTGCAGGGCCTGAACAGCCCTTTCCAGAAAAAACAACCTGACACATTCCTGATAAGGAGTCAGTATCTCCTCCGGCAGACGACGCTGTACTGCCTGCTGTAATGACCGGGACAAATGAATACAACTGCGTTCTCCTTTCACTGCCACTGTATTTCTGCCACATACAATACCAGCCCGATATACCTCATCAGGGCACAGAACAATCAACCTGATATCATAACGATGCATCACCCATTGTGTTATCTTCAGATACCGCCACCACCCCAGCAAAGGCGCACTGCTGAAACAGAGTATCAGCGTGTCTCTGGTCCGGAGTCGCTCTCCCGGTCTGAAAAGCTCCGCACTGATACCGCCCTCCCTTAACAGATGTATTACGCCGGTTGTTTCATAACTGCTGCATCCGGCAACCCATACGGCCTCCATGATTACAGCAACTTATTTATCTGTCCGGTCAGTCAGTGCGTTCACCGCAGCAATGTAGCTTTTACGGAAAGCCTCCACACTGTCTGCCTGAAATGCACTGTTCTCAATACGGTATCTGCCGTTGACATACACGGACGGGGTGCCGGTCACGCCATACTCTCTGAACAGACGTTTCTGCTTCTCTGTCATATCAGCCACTTCCTTACTGGCAAGCGTCCGCATATATTCTCCCGGATAAACACCCGCACGGATAAAAATCCCCGGAATATCCTCTGCTGATTTCAGTCTCCGCGTTTTCTGCACGGCATCAAATAACAGCGGCTCAACCTTATCTTCCACGCCCAGTACCATAGCTACTGACCACGCCCGGGTCAGCTCCTCTCCTAACTCTCCCAGAAAACCGGCATGATACTTGACCAGTTTTTTCCCCGGAGGAAGACTTTCGCGGATGGCTTTATCAATGCCGTAATCCTGAGAAAAGGCATAACAGGGAGGACAATAAAAAGAAAAAAACTCAACCACAGTTTCATTGTCCTGAACGGTGCTCACCACTGGTTTATCCAGCACCGAATATGTTGCATATTTCTGTGCATATGCTGTGCCGGACAATGTCAGGCATAAAAAAAGAGAAAGAAGTTTATTTTTATACATCTGTTGAACCTGTTTTATGAATAATAAAAACCACAGTATAAGGAGTATAAATAAACTACTTATACTGCACAGACACTAGTGAGACAAAGCCAAATGAGAAAACTTATCAATCGAAAAGCACTGTTAACACATCGTGCCCCTCAAATTCACCAGCAACAATTTCTGATGCATTTAAAGTTGAGGTAAGCTCTACCGTTTCTTTCCCTCCTCGCGGAATTGACACACTGTTTTTACTTAAGCGTAATATTGAATTATATCCATTGGAAAGTTTTATATCGTGTTCATTCTTCTGATTTGAAAGATATAATCTGGCACTACCACTTGTACCATTTGTACAACTAAAGTTAATATTTTTCGAAACTCTGTGCCCCTGAACTGCGTCTGGAGTTAATACCCCATGCTTTAACGTAATTCCCTCTGTACTATTAACATCCAGAGAACAAAAGTCCACTATCTGGTATGACACTGAAGCTGTACTCCCCAGATTATCAGTAATACTCGCACCATTAATCCATGGCTCTGCACTTTCCTGCCTGCGGGTAGGTGTAAATGCGGTATTGACAGTCAGAATATCATTACCCGTTCCCTTTAATTTTACAACCCGATACGTGACAGTAATGCTTCTTCCTGTTCCATACCATATATTGTTTGCTTTATCCAATAACCCTTCATAATACTGGCAACTCTGAGGTGTTTTTCCTGAGACATCATACACACCGACAGAGCCATCTATAAATTTAAAAATTTGCTTTACAGAAGAATCAACAGATACAAACTCCAGATCCATTAAATTAGCTGAAATATTATCAGGAAATTTTAGTACACCACCCAACTCCATATTATAATATGGCTCTGTGCAGGTCAGAGGTCCATAAGTTCGTTTTAACTCACCTCTGTATGATACCCCTGATGGAATATTATAAGTTACATGAACCAAATCTCCTTGTTTTACGACAGAGGGAAGATTCACGCTGACAACATTTGGCTGCACAACACTACTTATTTTAACCCATGACTGCCATCCATATGCAAAGCACTTATTGATAAAAAGAAGTCCTAAAAGGCCGCAATAAAATATTTTTGAAATCAAAGAATAGTTCTCCTTTCGCTTCATGGCTATGAACATCTATCGTCATCATATATACAGCACTATTTTATAATCACTGTTTGTTTCAGATAGGTTAGGCACAAAAAGATACCAATCTGCTTTTAGGTATTTCACAACCTTCATGATTCAGTTACCAGATTCAGATAATCAATTCACCAGATGCCAGTATATAGCACTTCCCTTACCACTGCGGTCGGGTTCCACGATATGTTGCCGATTCAGCTCTCGGAGATAATAAAGCGCCAGATAAACAGACATTTCGCAACCATCCGCAATTTCACGCGTTTTCAGTGGTGATACGGACGCATTTTGCTCTTCCATAAAACGGATGATTTTTTCATAACAGTCAGGTTGTGAACGCATATTTACACCAGTTATGGAAACCCAGCCCATATACTCACTTCGCCCCAATTAACTCAGAACTAATGACAAAACAGAAACAAAGGGAACAATAAATTTTTAATTTACCAGCACCTGCAACACACCACTTCCTTCAAAATCTCCAGCCACCGGCTTGGTAATATCATTCAGTCTGTAAGTGGATTTAATGGATAGCGTCTTGCTGTTATCAATTGTCATGGTTTCATCATATTTACCATTATCAAATGTCAGCTCACACACCCCACCGGTTCCACACTGTGTATAGTTATCTGTTTTGCCAGATACTTTTTGCGTACCAAGAAGTTTCACTGACAACGACGTTCCTGGCGTACAAGTCACATTGAGGTTGTAAGGCTTTGTCTGATTACCATCAGCATTTCGTCCAGCCATTATGCCATGGGAAAGATTTATTGAGGACACATCAAATTGACACGCAGACTTTACATCGAGAGATACGGGTATAAATAAAGGAGCAGTATTTATCAATATCCCTGGTATTTTATAAGGTAGTTCAGATGAATCTGTCATGCCAGTTGTTGTTTTGAATTCTTCAAATCCATAGTAAAATGGAATAGATAAATCATAATGTCCCGGAACAGCCGTTCTTCTGTCAATTTCTAAAGAGAAAACCAAATCTTGCCAATTCGTTTCAACAGCATTATGAATAAACCCTTCAGGCCAGCAATCACCTAAAACCCATTTCCTTCTCTGCGGCTGATTTATAAATGCATCATATCCAGAAGGAGCGGAAACATTTATTGTAGGAGGTATCCACGGATGATTAATATCCTTAAGTGAAAACTTCAGCTTTCCATACTCATATTCTTTTGGCAACAACACCCACTGCGTCTTATTCCCTTGAACCTCTGTATATTTATCTGAACCATCATCTTTACATCTTCCATACATTATTCGAGCGTTAAAAAAGCCAGATAACCCCTTCACTCTAACTGTCGCCACATTCTTAGAGTCAACAACTTCTGAATGAACGACCTCAACAGATGGTAATGTGTTTAATACCCAAAAGTAATTTCTGAAAGCCTCAGCTTTAGCCTCACCCCAACTAAAGATTAAAACAAAAAGATATAACTTATATTTTAACATAATTGTTACCCAATGTATAATTTAATGGCATCACTTAGTCAGTCCCAACAATACTTCACTTGCTATATCGGCACAAAGCTTATCTGATCTAAACCGGTACAATGCATCCACTGCACTCTGGGTATAATTTCCGACATCACTTCTTACGCCGTTATAAAGCGATGCCCCTGAAACCAGCTTGTCAAATTCCGCTTTACGTTTGTTATATACCGCCGAATCTATTTTCTTCAGCGCCTCTAGTTCACGCCGACAGCGTTCCATCTTTTCAACATCATCCAAACGATCTCCTGAACTACTAGCTGATTTTATTTCTGTCGTCTGCTGTAAAGGTTTGATACCAGGTTTGCTTTCGCATCCACCAAGTAACATGCCGGTAAGCAGAACCAGGAACGCCGGTTTAATGTATTTTTTCATTTTGAATATTATCCGTATCATCACACACGTAGTAAGGAAGTAAATCCATAATAATTCGACTACAATGCCTTAACTGGTTAAGTTAATGAGAAAAATATCCCGGACTGATACCATAGATACAAAATACTCCCTTCCGATTTTTCCGTTAACAAGAAAACCCTTTAAGCGCAGCATGAACTGAATCAGGATTTAGCGCACTGCGTCGCATATATTCCTCTACCTTATGGCTGTATTTAACTGTTACAGGCAAATAATTCTCATTGCGACTGACACCCTAAAGATTCCGGGATTCAGAGTCCTGTACTTCCATGTTTACAAGACACAGCACTGAATGCAAACTGACAATTTACCTTTTATAACTTCATATCCATATCACATCTGTGCCCCCCCGAACAGCTATTAAGAAAAATATTAACAACAAAACTATCATTGTCACTTTTATTTTTAACTCACCACACACTTCAAAATAGAGCTTTAAATATGTTTCGTCACATATTCTGCATCAATACTCATTATGTTATGGCACATTCTTCCACCTCCGACAAAACCAAATTTTTATTAAAAATAACTGATACTCATATTAGCTGAAGCAGTGAATACCCCAGCTGTCAACTCTTTATTCCCCTCTTTAAAAGGAATGGCTGTAAACGTAAATGTTCCGCTATCTTTTCCGGAAAGACCACTCTGTATCGGATAACCGATCGAATCCTGTCCGTTATGCTTTCCGTCTCCCAGAACAAGTTTTGTTGCAGTTCCGTCCCCCTGGTAGAGAGCAATACCAAAATTATCAACATCCGTTTTCAGAACATTTGTATTGCTGCCCAGCTGGGTCCCCGTCACCTTCACATAAGCTGTCCCCTGGGAATAGCTGCACCTGAACGGAACATCCACCTTACGGCGGTTTCGTTCATTAGCTACATCCGTTACGGAGACATCCTTAAAATCCACCACAATCTCTCTTCCCTCATTCACCTCGCAGGGCGGAATTTGTATTGTCCCGGTAATTTTAATCGGCACATCCACCGCCAGTGCCTGAGCGGATGTCAGCAACAGGCCGGCAGCCATCAGTCCCGCGAGTCTGCATCTTTTCAGCATCATGATTTTTTCGCTCCTTTTGTTTTCTCTGACGCAACCGTATTTCTGTCTTTCTGTTTATCCGGTGAAGTATTCTCTGCCTTCACATCTTCAACCCGGATGGTGTACACCATCGTCGCTCCCGGCGGCACTTTGGGTGGGTATCCCTCATCCCCGTAAGCCAGTTCCGGCGGCGCTGCCACCGTCACCGAGCCGTGATTCTTCAGTAATAACAGTGCCGACCGGAACACAGGAGGATATTCACCCAGCGGCTGGGATATCACCGTTCCCCGCGCATCCATATCCTCGATGACTGTACCGTCCGTCAGCTTTTCCACCACAACCACATCAACAACTGTATCGTCACTGCTAATCAGTTCACCATCGCCGATATGCTCAATCCGGTACCAGAATCCGCTACTGTCTTTCTGTACACCTTTCTGCTTTTTGAACGTTTCCAGCCACGTGGCCCCGGCTTTCTTCCACCTGGCCGCAGTCTCAAGGCGGGCCTTACGAATACTCTGCTCGGCCTCTGACAGAGCCGCCTGCAGAACATTTTCATTCAGCAGTTCCTGACGGTTCAGGGCATCCCGTACACCGGCCAGGAGAACACGGTTATCAGTCTTAATACCTGACAACGCATTTGCCGCCTGCAGGGACAAAATATCCCTGCCCATCATCACCCCTGCGGCATATGTCTGCTGTTTCTCAGGCGTGCCCAGTTGCGCTGTATCCACCACAGGCATCTGTGCCATCTTCACCTTAAGTTCATCCAGTGAAGACTTCAGTCCTTCATTCTCCTTTTCCGATGCAGCCAGTTTTACCTGCGTTTCGACCAGTTTCTGCTCCTCTCCGGCCTTCTCTTTCTCCGTTTGCTCCCGCTCTGCCAGTTGCTGTTTCAGTGCAACAACTTCCTGAGCAAGCTGATTTCTGGCGTTCTCAGCCTTTTCCGTCAGCTCTCCCAGTGTCTTCCTGTGGGCTGCATCCTGCTCCTGAAGCCGTTTTTTCAGGCCTGAAACCTCCCTGCTGTCATCCACCGCTGAAGCCTGTTTCAGTTGCTCACGAAGCTGACGGTTCTCCTTCCTGAGCTGCCGCAATTCCGTTTCGCTACGGGCAAGACGACGTTTCAGGTCTGTTCCGGCGACACTAACTCTGTCCGGAGAACTTTCTGCCTTTTCATTTACACTCTGCGTTTCCCCCTGTTGCTTCTGCGCATAACGCAGAATACCGGGAAGCCCCTCGTCCTCTGCTGCCCGGGCCGTTCCGGTCAGAGAAAATAACAGACTGCTCATGCAACTCAGTAAAAAACAGGAAACAAAAACAATCCGTTTTAAAGAAATATTTATGGACAACATAAAATCAGCCCGGGCTGTTGATTATTCGTAACGCATTTCTAATGTTGCGCCGGCAGTGAATGGACCGGGTTTCAAATCTTCCATTTTTTTGTAATATCCCAGTGACGCATACATGGTCAGAGTTTTATCCGTACCATTTCCGCTAATACTATCAGCCGGAATATTTTGTTCAGTATTATAAGAAATCCAGCTACCAGCAGTTTTTGTACGTAAGTAAATCAGCAGACCTTCATCATATTTTGAAGTCTGCAGCCCTTTTTCTCCTGCTGTTGTATGAGCAGCACCGGAGAGTTTCATTTTAGGGGTGCCAAGGGCATACGGACATTTTACGGAGATGCTCAGTTCTTTTTCATGTGAAGGAGTATTAGGATTACCCAGAGTCTGGATTTCCACGCCCCCCCAGTCCGTTTCCACAGGATCACCATTATTAATCGTACAATTTGGAATAACCAGATTTCCTCTGAACTGCAGATTATCCGCCGCCTGCGCAGAGGCTGCCGAAAATAATGCTGCCAGTAACATAACTCCCGTCATCTTCTTTTTCATACAAGAACTCCCGCTTTTTTATTTATATAAAAGTTCAAAAGTTGCCGTGGAACTATAGTCCCCCGGCTGAACGGCCTTGTTTGTAATGGCTTCGGATGTGGCCTGAACAAATGCTTTAAAATCCAGCGTCACACTGTCCTTTTCCACCTTATTGCCCTGTCCGCCGTTATGTACCTGATTCAGTTTCAGAAGGCTGCTGCCATCAGTATCAATAATACCTATTCCCAGTTTCCCGCTGTTCACCCCACTGACCTGCAGATATCCGGGCAGTTCGGGCTCCTCTGAGCCTTTGAATGTCAGCTGCACCACCTTCCCCATTGTGGAGGTATGGCAGTTAACCAGCTTTATCTGAAATTTCTCTTCATAACTTTTGCCGGGCCAGACGTGATAAAGCGGAGTGGCCGTCTCTCTGAATGTCACATCCTGTGCAGTTGAAGACGGGGCAATCTGGCAGGGTCTGTCCAGCAGATTGCCCTTAAATCCCAGTTCCGAGGCATAGCCGGATACAGGCAGAAACACCACCGATAACAGGACGCTGAATAATGCTCCGTGCATACTGTATTTATTCACCGTTCTTCTCCTTATTCATAATCCAGCCGCAGACGCAACAGGGCCGTGTTGTCCCGCGGGTTCATGTACGGTTTCCCCTGCGCACGGTCTGTCGCCTGCTGACCCGCCAGTGCCTGCTGCTGAGCCTCACTCAGCCAGTAAGTGAACTGGTTTGCACCACCGTACACAACCGCACGTCCCGTGCTGACCATCCGCTGTTCTGGCTGCAGCACACCATCCTCCACTCCCGTCAACAGGGCACTCTGCATCACCATCATGCTGTCACGCCCTGCCACCGAAGTGGCAGAGGTCACCGCACCACCGTCACCACACCCCAGCAGATTCAGCTTCAGCACATAACGCGTCATGATGCCTTCCGTACTTTTTTGCAGCGGCAGCTCCACTTCATTCGTCTCCAGCGTGCACGGGGATGACAGCAGCGCACCACTGACTGTCAGCATCCCGGTACGGCCATTGTGCTCATTCACCCACTGGTGACGGGTCTCATCTGCCACAAAAAAGTTATCCCGCATGAGCAGCTCATCTGCCCGCAGCACACTGTTCATGCTGCAGCTCACCAGCAGCGCAGCCAGACAGAGTCCTGTTGTTGTCCTGTTCATCTCCGGCACCTCCGGTTAATCCTGTCACTGCGCGCTTATTTCTTCACCGCCGTACAACGGTCTCCGCTGCAGCTGAACTGCAGAACCGGACGTCCGCCGTAGTCGTTGATGTAGCTCAGGTACGGCGTGCTGTATGTTCCGGATTTCACCGTCTGCGTGGACTTCGGTGCCAGCATCACGGCCTCAAACTCGCCTTCCTTCGCCTGTTTTTCACTGCCGCCAAGGCCAATCACCGTCACGTAATACGGCGTCGGGTTTTCAATCCGGTAGCCTCCGCTGGTTTTGTTCAGCACCAGCTGGTCCTGCCAGACTGCATTGGGTTTCGCCTCAATGGCTTTCGGGCGGTAAAACAGCTTGATTTTGGTCTGCAGGGCTATCTGCAGCACATTCGCCTTATCACTCTTCGGAGGAATTTCACGAAGGTTGAAGTAGAACAGGGATTCCCGGTCCTGTGGCAGTTTGCTGATATCCGGGGTGCTGGCCAGACGAACCATACTTTTGGCTCCCGGCTCAAGACGCTGCACCGGCGGAGTGACCACAATCGGTCCGGTGGTGATTTTTTCCTGCTTCTCATTCTCTATCCAGGCCTGCGCCAGGTACGGAAGCTGTTTGTTGTCATTGACCACATTCAGCGTCATCGATTTCTCACCACCGTTAAAAATCGCACGCGTACGGTCCAGGGAGATAGCAGCCTGGGCTGCCGGTACTGCGCTCAGGCACGCTACCGCCATCAGCGTTTTTTTCAGCGCCGGTTTCATTTTCAGCATCTTTTCTTCTCTCAGTTCTGGCTCCGGTGTCGCCTGTGGTGCAACACCGTCCACTTATCGATTTATGCCTGTACGGGGTTACTGACTGCCGGCCAGTGAAGATGACCGGCAGTCAGCCCCTCGTTCCGTCAGTTCGCCTTACGGCAGGGCAGCAGCAGTTGCTGTGCCGGGTCCAGTTTTGCCGGGATATCCACCACACACTGTGTCCGGCCGTCCCAGCCGACATTCAGGGTTTCACCCGGATTCACCCCGCTCAGCCAGGCCAGACCGCTGTCTGCCACCATCCCCAGCTCACGGCCTTTCGCGTTAGTCACGCTGGCACCAAACGGCGGATGGCTGTTGTCTGCCAGACGCAGCACGGCAAACAGACGACTTCCTTTCAGGACTTCAAACTCCCTGTAACCAATGGCCCCTTCCGTCAGGACCGATTCCACCACCGAGCGGGTGGCTTCCATGTCTTCCGGCAGCTTGTTCAGGTCCACTGAGGTGGTGTTGCGGTAATAGCTGCTCACATCCGTCACCACACCAATGCCCCACCGGTTGGTGGAGACCCGGCCGCCGTCGACAGGCACGCCTCCGACACCATCGGTGTCCACCAACAGCCGGGTTCCTCCGTTCATGCCCCCTGCATGCAGGGCCGCGCCTTTCGCGGTAATCGTTGCACCACCGGATGCGCTCATACCGAATGACGTGTAACCGTTCTCCACGGCAGAGAAGTTCGCTGACAGGTTGGCCAGCGGACTGCTGTGGTTGTAGTACGCGCTCATCTGACTCTGCGATGGCTGACCACCGCCACTGCTCACACCGGCGTTCAGGCTGTAACTGCTCAGCCCTTTGTTCAGCGTGTCGCTGTACCCCACGGTGTTGGTGTAACGGTCATTGCTCATGCTGCCGCTGTAGCTGGCCGTACCGGTTCCCCACGGCACGGACAGACGTACAAATGCCGAATCGTTATCCCGGTTCTGGTATTTCGAACGGGATGCGGACAGCCCCAGGGAAACGTTCTTAAACCCGAAGGCATCGAAGTAACGGTTCACCGACAGCGTGTAATAGTCAGATGTCCGGCGGTCCCAGTAGGTCTGATGGCTGTACTGCAGGTTGACCGAGGTCTTCCAGTCCTCGAAGTTCTTGTTGAGCGTGACGGTGTACAGCTCCTTCTCACGTCCCGTGAAGTCATTCCGGTAACGGGCATTGAGGTACTGGTCCATCGTCATGTAATTGCGTTCAGAGAAGCGGTAACCCGCAAAGGTGATATCCGCATTCACGTCATCAAAACGTTTGGAGTAGCTCAGACGCCAGGATTTACCCTGCTTTGTATCTTCTCCCGGAATGCGGGCCACGGACTGGGTCACGTCAGCAGATACCGTACCGAACTCATTCAGGTCACGACCCAGACCCACTGCCAGGGCGTTGTAATCCCCGGCAACGATACCGCCACCGTAAAGTGACCACTTGTTACTGATACCCCAGGATGCCTCACCGGCAGCAAAGACCGGCCCTTCCGTGGTGTGCTCGTAGTTACGCGAACGACCGGAAACCAGCTTGTAACGAATCTGGCCCGGACGGGTCAGATACGGCACATATGCCGTGTCCACCTGGAACGTTTTTTTCCGCCCGTCCTGCTCGATAACCTCAACATCCAGTCGACCACGCACGGAGCTGTCCAGGTCCTGAATGGTGAACGGACCTGCCGGCACGGTGGAGTCATAGAGGATGCGTCCCTGCTGCGAAATCACGACGCGCGCATTCGTATCCGCAATCCCTGAGACCTGCGGTGCATAACCGCGCAGTTTTGGCGGCAGCATGCGGTCATCACTTTCCAGACTGGCACCGGTATAGCGCCAGGAGCTGAAAATCTCAGAATTGATGTAGTTCTCACCCAGTGTGAGATTTGCGCGCCAGCGCGGGATGGCGCGGTACATGTAGAAACGGCTCCAGGTGAACTGACTGTCCGTCCCCTGCGCACTGCCGGTGGTGTGATTCAGGTTGCCCTGATAGTCCGCACGCAGACGCCAGGCACCGAAGTTGGCACCCGCAGTCCCGTTATAGCTCAGTGACTGTGACTGCTTTCCCTTGTGCGGCTTGTTCACCGTCCCGTTGATGTTGTAGTCAAACAACAGCCCCGGAATACCGTTATCCCAGCGGGACGGCGGCAGCCAGGAGGCGTCGGAATACTCCAGCCAGGCCTGCGGCATATTGATGTACAGCATCCCTTCAGCCGGATTCGGGCGTATCTCCACCCCCGGCAGCTGACTGAGGTCCGCACACTGCCCGTTATTCCAGTATGTGACCTTCTCCTGAGAAGCCGCCGTCAGCCCCATCCGGCTGACCATCTCCGGCGTCAGACAGGCCTGCGGTAACGGCTTCTTTCCGTCCTGACCGGAAACCGGCGGCTCCAGAAACGTCACCGGAAATGCCGACGGTGATATCCCCTGGTCATTCACCATAATTTCCATCTGGTACTGCCCGGGCATGATATATCCCGCCTGGGAGAACCGGGAAAAATCAATATTCTGTCTGTCTGCTGCATCCAGAACATCTGTATTAAAGTCGACGGCATAAGCCGGTGCGCCTGCCAGGGAAAGCATCAGCGCATATGTAATGCCGTTAACAGCAAAAGAGGTATTATTTTTCATTATCAGCCACCACCTTTAATACAGACTGCTCCCGGAAATAAAGACAAAGTGTCCCCCTCCTGCATGCAGGATTTAATTTCAGTTCCTCTGTCGGAATAGTTAATTAAATACCGGGAAGCTTCCGTCTGTTACCGGTTGTTATTTCTGTTCACCCTGTTATTCGTAATCCACCTTAAAACGTAATGCGGCATAATAATCTCCCGCCTTTAACGGCTGACCATTACGGACAACCCGCAGGGTATAATCCAGCCCCTCTTCATTTCCGTTCAGCAATAACGGCGGCATCACTTTACCGACACGAGCCGGATAGCCCAAGTTATCCAGTATCTGCAGATTGATACCTTCTGCCTGACCGGTCAGCGAGAATTTGTCAGGCGTTTCGCCCTGCAGACCATCAAAGGTCACCCGGACACGGCTCGCCGTATAAACCCGCTTGCCCGTTCCTGCCAGCTCACAGTTACGCAACCGCAGACGGAATTTCTTTTCAGGACCGGCGAAACTGTCCTGTAAATCACGAACCGGGGTCTCCCCCATATCAATCGCCTGCCAGGTGTCTTCCATGGCCAGCGTGCAGGCCGGAGCAATCACCTGCCCCTTAAAACTCGCCCGGCCATGCCACCAGACATGCTCCTCTCCCCAGTACTCCGGCAGGGTCATCCCCGACGGCGGAAAGGAGGGCGATGGCGCAGCCTGAGCCGCTGCACACAGGAAAAATGTTACCGAAAGGATCACGCGCCAGAACATGCAGTATTCCTTATTCTTTACCGGTAATCGCAGGGGCTGACGCCCCTGCTTATCTGACGGTTAAAAACCGGAGAGGGGTGATTAGTTGTAAGTCAGATTGAAGTTAGCAACAGCGGTGAAGTCACCTTCTTTCACAGACTCAGCACCACTGGCTTTTTTCACCCAAGAGCTGTAATGCAGCATGTTATCTCCTTCTTTCAGGCTCTGGGCAGCACCTTCAGTACCGAAAGAAATCAGCTTGCCATCCTGACCAGAAATCACTACAGCAGTACCGGTATCGCCGGCAGTACCCAGTTCAGTTGCAGCCCCGGAAATAGTCGCACCAGTAAATGTAACTGCTACATTTTTACCCGGCTCGCAGTTAACCAGCTTGATGTTCAGATCTTTCTTCACAGAAATACCATCGGCATTCAGATGAGATTTAGAGATCTGACCAAAGTCGATAGACTGATCCGCAGATTCCGGCGCAATACCACACGGAGCATCAATTACAGTACCTTTGAAGTTAACAACGCCCTGTCCCTGATTTGCAGCATTAGCACCAAAAGAAACCAGAGCCATTGCAACTGCGCCAGCCATAACAGTTTTAATCATTTTCATTAAAAAATTCCTTTGTTTTATTAAAGATGATAAACAAACCAACACATATATATGCGCTGGTGTCAGAACACCTAAATAAGATGCTCTGATACCAACAAATATCAGTTATTTGTTTTTATTCACCGAGTGTTTTGGCTATTTTCAAAATAGTGAATTATTATCCTGCATCACTAAATTTATCCAACATATATTTTTTTGGTTGCGAATAATAAGGTGTAAGCTGGACAACCGTTAAGTGAACACGTTGAAACCGTCCTAATGCCCCAGAAAAATATCCTGGCGAAACATTGTGCCGTTCACAAACCTCTTTTCGTGAATAGCCCATAACGAGAAAATCCTTAAGAGCAAGAATAATTTTCTCACTATGGATAGGCGATATTTCAACCAATAACCAAAACTGAAACTCTGGCATTTCTCCTGGCATCAGAGACTCACCCTGGGTCTTGGTAAGAAATAAACAGTTATCTCTCATCACTGTATTTCCAAAAACTATTGATAACTCTAAACTCAGAACCTCTTACCTCCTCACACCTAGCACTAACCATATATCCGTATAAATCGAAGATTCTGGCAACATTCTGTTGCAAAAGAAATCTAACACAGAGTCTTCCATTGAAAAACACAATTTTTACGATCTTTTATGCTAAACAAAACAAGATATGCAATTTTAAATAAAAAAAATGAGAACGATCACAGCACAAAACACCAAGCAACCACGAAAAACCAACATAAAAGATCGAATAAGCGCAAAAAACACAAAACTCACACCGCAACAATGCGGGATTTTTTTTGCATTAAATTAGACATCCATCAAAAAACAATTCTCACAAAAATCAAAAAAAAACAAAACTTAATTATCGTGCAAATATTCACTAACATTACATCCATCAAACATCATCAAACTTTAAAAAAACGCCAAAACAGACCAATAGTTATAATCACGCGAATTATTATAATACCGCAATAAATATACTCATCCCTCCCCAAGATCCCGCCCCGGGAATAAGAAAATTCTTACCCTCCCTAGCTAATGCCACTTTATTGAGCACTCAGTGACTTATCGTCCCGCATGAATTCATGAGCAGTAAACATTCTCAAATAAGCGATATTCTTAAAACTGCCTTTAGACTGCTCACTGGAGAACAGATGATTGACATTGAAGTACCCCCCTCCCGGAAGGTGAACTGACTATTCTGAGTTTCAATTAAAGAGCTGCAGATGGCTTAGAAATAACAACAAAAGCCAGCCCGAAGGCTGGCGCAGTAAAAAAGCATGCAACATCAGGCTGCTGCCTGCTCCCGGATATGATGCAGGCGATATGACCAGTTCCCGAGGTAATGCCCGGGCGTCAGCAGCACCCGGCGCCGCTCATTACACAATGAGTTGCCAATCACTACTTCTCCTGCCACACCACACAGCGACAGTTGTATATACGCCATACCAGCTGCCAGAGGGTCAATGTCCGTTGCTGACACCCACATCCTGCGGTATGCCGGATACCCCGAACGGTTCAGGGTGTCAGCCATAGCCAGAATCATACTGCCGGCACCACAGGCAGGTTCACTGAGCGTGATAAAGGGTTTGTTCTCAAACAACGCTTTCACATTCCCCAGCTGCATCTGTGCCATCATGCTGGCCACACTCCATGGCGTGAAAAACTGGCTCCGGTATTTATCCCCCAGCTCCAGTTGCATGAACACGCTGCCCAGAAAGTCACAGAAACCCTGCTCCAGCCCCTCAATGACATGGGCAAGCAAATGCGCAATGTTGATAACATCCTGCTTTTCATAACCACTGACGATTCGCAGGAACTTCTGCTCCCGTGCCTCACTGAACTGAAGCCGGTTCTCCAGGGCAATCACACTGCAGCTGACAAAGTCCTCAAACACCTTATGGCGTTTGTGATAACGGGCCGTCTGATTAAACAGCGAAATGAAGGCTTTCTGATGGTCGATAAAGGTGGTCATGTGCTTCTCCGTAAAAACAGGGAACACATGGCCCCGGGGAGGAACAGGTGTTCCCCTTCGGGCTGAAATGAAAGATGACAGGAAAAAACGGGTGCCACGAATGTGGCACCCTGAGGTTAATTACTGGCCTGAAACCAGCGGAACCGGTAAAGGCGCGGCTTCTGTCTGTTCTTCAGCGCGCTCCTCCACCAGATACAGCCGGGGCTGAGGAAGTGTTTCCCTGCCCGGCCATTCGGCCTGCGGGTCACTGTCCGTATGTTCACCACCGTCATAACAGTTGTAACCCTGTATGCCTCTGACAGGCTCGCTGTACCAGTGCCGTATCTCACAGTCGAACACCTTCGAGATTTCACCAACCAGCTCACCTGAAGGCGGATACCAGGGCGTGTCTGTCAGCAGCACCAGACTGCTCATCTCATCACGCACCCAGCGGACATTGTGACCTGATGGCCACTCCACACCGTATATCCGGCAGTAAAGGCTGGTCGTGGTGGAAATGCCCTGCAGCAGTCCACCTGAACCGTTCAGCTCTGTGGCCAGACGGGAGGGTATGACCATCAGCATATCACAGGGCTGCGCCTGCTCCGGGTAGTCCGACAAACGGCTCCAGCAGGCTCCGGCATCAATATGTTCGCTCAGTCCGACCAGACCAAACCAGTCAGAATACTGACAACGCATTAACGCAGTGATTATCTCCCGGGCATTTTCCGGCAGATTCCCCCAGCGGACTGCGCCAATACATGACTGGTGATAAAGGCGGTCAATAGTCTTTATCGTCTCTTCATCCAGTACGGCGTCTTTTACCAGCAGCCCCAGCCACTGTTCAAATGCCTGGTTAGCCGGAGATGACAACCCCGTACCGTGACGAACCAGCGCCGGATATGGCGGATACTGCGTCGTCCGGGTGGGTTTCACCAGTCCGGCACAACCGGCCAGAAACAGCTGTATACTCTGCTGTATGGCATGGCGGTAACGCGGTGTCTCACATCCTTCAATCCACTGCGTCAGCACATCCAGGCAGACTGACTTACCGGTAATTTCAAAACGATTCTGGCACCATTCAGACATGGTTTATGCTCCTCTTTTATCTATCAGATGTAAAAAGAGGGCATTGTCCCGTGAGGAACAATGCCCTCACGGGATGAATGGCGGTCAGGTTACCCCCTCCGCCAGCGGTTCAGATTAAGCAACCAGTTATCAGGAATAACGACTGCAGAAGTTATACTCACTCAAAATTACACCCGTCACACCACGCTCCGGATGCGTTCCGGCAAATACCATCAGTTGTGAATGACGCGTCCTGCAGAACCGCATCATCTCATCGTTACCTTTCAGGCAATGCAAATGCATCCGCAGAGACAGAATCCCTGTGGTAAGAATTATACCGGCAGCATCTGCAGTGACAGTGTAATCAGTCCCACGGAGCCCCCGAATTGTAAGGAATATATCTTCCTCCGGAGGCAAAGGCACCATGTAGCCGCCACCATCAGGAAACGCCACAAAATGCCATGCTTCACAGGGGCAATCAGGCAACATTCTGTTAATCAGCATGTACCAGTACAGCTCCCCCATGTGAGCGTCATCACCAGACAGATATGCCAGAAACGCCTGGCGTCTTATAACGGTAACCTGCTCTGCTGATGGCATTTCTTTTACTGAGGCTGATTTCATACTGTCCTCCGGCATTACCACAACGCCAGCATCACCAGTGAACGACGCTCAAAATCAAACGTCTTCAGCGTATCGCTGACCCACGCTTTTATGTCATTCACGTCATACCAGTAGTCATCAGCATAGTCTTCACCCCGTAAACACGAGTTTCTGACATAAGGAAACAGGCTGTGGCAGTTTCCCGGCGTCAGCATACTGAGGTCACGCAATAATGCAGCCAGTGACCGGCGTGTTACAGGGAAAGTATGCTGCTCATCCGAAGCATCAGTATGGTTACGGAACCATGTCAGAAGCGGCATCACCTTACGGAAAGCCCCCACTTCCTGATGTTCCTGTGTTTCCACAACGGTACCATTCTGATGGTTATCACGAGCCAGAAAGTAAATATCGAGTCCCATAACAATTCTCCTGAATAACGCAGGGACTCTCCCCACAGGGATATGTCCCTGCCGGGGTATATGAATGACGGAATACGCGATGGCGTTATTCCGGGTAAATGAAAAGAAACAACGGTGTTCTGTCAGTGTCCACCGGCAAGTACACGCAGCCAGTAAAGCTGATGTTCAGCCTCTTCCAGTGCTGACCAGTCATCCGGGGATAACTGTCGCCCCTGACCGGACAGAAACTGCAGCAGTAAACGGTCAAACGCATCTCCCCTTACCGGGGTGGTTAATACAGACTCCGGAGCAGAAAAATTCTCATGTCCCAGAAATCGTTTTATCCATTTCAGTGGCAGTGACCAGCTGGCACCACCGGCAGTGGAATGAATACGGAAACAATCCGGACACAGATTGTGCAGCAGCACAAACACCGTACGGGCAAAGAAATCCCCTGGCTGGCGGCCAAAATTCAGCTCCTTAAGCACCAGAATGTTCTGACGATGCTCCCGTTCAATGGTGACATTCACCGACCACAGCCCGTCTGCAGACCGGCTGTAAAACGCCAGAATGTCCGTTACCGGAAACAACTCAGATGCCCGGGTCAGGGAGCCGAAATACGCATTCTGCGGCCGTAACGCCTCCGGCAACTGCCAGAAGGTTTCTGTTACGGCCAGAACAAAAGCATGCCACTGCTTTTCCGGTATTGTGGCTACCTGCTCAAGGGTATATACCACCGGCTCACGGGCCGGACGTGAAGATAGTTCAGACATGGAACATTCCTCATGGTCAGATTAAAAATAAACAACGGGGAATGCCTTCCTGACGGAGGGCACCCCCCGTCAGGGTCAGGTTATGAACTACATCATGTCGTGCCGGGCAAAACAGGCATCCGCTCCGGCCGTCAGCTTTCCGGTACTGATACTGTCAGTCCAGATTTCATGATTAATTTCACGCCCCGGCGCCATCAGACTGTCAAGCACCTGACGAGCCTGAACTCCCGGAGCAGGAATGTTCTCCTGCTCCAGGTCATACAGCAGCCAGCCCAGTGCCTCGCCGGTATCCCACAGATGCACGCAGACCAGTGAAGGCTCCGTCTCATCATCCAGCTCCGGGGTAATACCCAGCCGTTGCCAGGCACGTAACCGCATCAGCTCACCTTCCAGCTGGCTGATATGCGCCAGCAGAGCAGACTGCGTCTGCAGTGCTGAATAATGAACAAGTAAGGGTAAATACATAATGACCTCCGTCTGTTCCGGAAGCCCTGTCCCTGACGGAACAAAATTCCCGTCAGGGAAAACACCGGCGCAGACACACGGTGCAGTAAGTAAAAGAAAAACCGTTCAGTCTGCGTCGGAAAAGTCAACACAGACCTGCTTCAGGATGCCGGCTACACGTTGATTCAGACATTCAGTCCAGCCATCGTTCCATCCACGCTCCCATGGATTGCAGACATCGTTACAGCCGTTCTTCCATGTCTTCCATACATCCATCTCCATGACAGCCCCCAGCCTGTGGCCTTTCGCACGTATATGCCACAGAAACGGCCGGAAAAGTCCTGATTTCAGTTGGTCACCACCGCTTTTGTAGCCCAGATGACGTGCAATACTTTCAGAATATGCAAATGCATCATTCTGCATTCCAGCCGCCTTTGCCAGCGAGCTGTACGCATCACGAAGTATCGTCATACCTTCCAGTTGATACTCACACCACGCACGGACAGCCGACACTAGTGCGATTACCCGAAGAATGGTGCAGACACGCCATACAACAACGTAAAAGAGTATTAACAGACTATTCATGTGTTCACCTCAGAGACAAAAAATCACGGGAACACATCTCCCCTGCGGGAAGCGTGTTCCCGACAGGGTAATAAATGATAAATCAGCAAGACTGTACGACGCTTTCATCCATCAGCCTGCAGACCAAACCGGTAACGCAGGGTGGTCAGTTGTTCCGCCATACGGCAGGCAGCATGCCAGGTCCTGCGACGGGATATCCGCCCGGTAAACCGGTTCAGACAAATGACTTCACGCGGTAACGGCTGATACCAGCCTGTGTACTCGTTGCGGTGCATTCCCTGCCGGTAGTACAGACAGGGTGTCCAGACACCGCCACGACGGAACATACAGACCCGGACGCTCAGATTGCCGGCCGGATTGGTGTACCAGCGACTGTAATATGACAGGTTATTGCGGGAAAAAAACACCCGCAACTGAGCCGTCATTCGCCGGAAAAAAGAAGAGATGCCCGGTTCAGGGCACAAAATAAACGTTGACATAAAGACTCCTGCAGAAAGAAACGGGAGTCTTCACCCCGACGGACAAAAACACCCGTCAGGGGACAGAAACATCAATACGGGATTAATGCTTCAGCTCAGTAAAACTCATTCGAAATATTCATTTCTGTCAATATAGACACACTGAGTCCAGCCGTACTCCCATGGATTGTATCTGCACACACGTGCCTCCATCTCCATAAGAGCGCCCAGCACATGACCTTTCGCACATATATGCCACAGAAACAGCCGGAGAAATCCTGATTCCAGCTTTTCATCGCCGCTTTTGTAACCCAAATAATGTGCGAGGCTTTCAAGATAACCGCCCCCCCTTCGGAGGAAGAGGTGCTTCTCCTTCACGCATTTCTGCCGCCTTTGCAAGTGTGCGGTACGTATAACGAAGGATCGACATGCCCTCCAAGTGATACTCACACCACGCACGGGCCGCCGACTCTGGTGCGATTACCCGAAGAATGGTGTAGACACGCCATACAACAACGTAAAGGAGTATTAACAGACTATTCATGTGTTCACCTCAGATACAAAAAATTACGGGAACACATCCGCCCTGCGGGAAGCATGTTCCCGACAGGGTAATAAATGACAAAACAGCAGGGCTGCACGATGCTTTTATCGCCAGCACAGTCGAAGATAAAATGCCATGCGCTACTGCCATCAGACAGGGTACATAACCGCCATGCGGAACACCCCCGCACAAATTAAGTATAAAAAGCCCTCATCGTCGCGTCATAATACGCTTTTTGTGACGACATTCTGCTCTCAAGAGCGCGCAGATTTGCCCCATTCACGTGGAATGCACCGTCCTTTCAGGCTCAGGAGGTGTTGAATGCAGCCACCCGAAGGCGTTCCTCACAGACTGCCGGAACATTGGTGGTCACCCGAAGGTAACAAAGTTAGCCTGTATATTTTTAAGGCACAAAAGATGGATGTCAAGTTATTCAACATCGCCCCAAAGAGGAATATTATGTGTTCCCTTAACCGGTTCTCCTGGAGGAAAAACACAGGTACCTTTCATCAGTATTTTTCTTCCCGTCCGTCTGATATCACAGTTAAAATCTCCCACCACATCAAAATAATCCGCAATGGATTCACAGATATCCCATTCATCATAGATGTCCCATTTATCTGCTGATCCTTCACATTCAAACTCAGCCTGATATCAGGAATCAATATATCGCGCCAGGTAGCGTGATCACAAAGACAAATCTTTTGTAATCGCCATCACAGAAATTATTTTCATCAAAATAGTATAATTCGTAATATTTACCCGTACAAAATCGATATAAGTTATTACTCATAGCCTAATAACTGACAATAAACCTGTTCAATATATCGCCCTCTGCCATCGCCATGACCAAGATCAATTGATGTCAGTGCAAGTGCCTCCTTATAACTGTAACCATTCATAATATGATATTTCATGGCACTTGCGGCGTAACTGTACCGAAAACTGTGTGCGGTCTCATCTCCGCCTTTCAGTTCTCCATAACGTCGTAATGTATTAAGATAATAATCCATTGCCGACTTAAGATTATCTCTGTCTATCAGACGTTCATTATGCTCACTGGCATATTTGAGTGCGTAATTAACAGCATCAAGAACTTTATCCCGGTCAACAACCGTCGTCATTCTTTCCCGTCCCCCTTTCGTACCAAAAATCACTCTTATTTTTTCATCTCCCCGTTGTAACGCTTTTTTCCACGTCCGTAACGATTTGACCGACTGGACAGCCTCTTCATTTCTCAGACCGAGATAACGTGACAGTTTAACAACAGCGGCCACCCCTTTATCTTTTGCTTCCACGCGCTGAAGAATTTCCCGAAAACGCTCATCCTTAATTAATTTCTTTGTCCCTTTACGGCTTCCTCCTGAAATACCTAACGCCTTATTGCTGAGACGGGGATGTTCAGGATCTGCCATTTTATGTTTACCGGCCTGACGTAACATAACCCGTATTGCAGACATTTCATTTTCTCTGGTTCGCTTTGAAACATCACTCCTGCTGTTCATATATAATTCAATATGCCGCACTTTTACCTGCGCAGCAGAACTGATCTGTATATTCAGTTTAGCCAGTCTTTCCGCAAACCGGTGCATGATCCGGGAATAGTCACTCAGCTTCTTGAAACTCCCCCGGTCTTTCCGGATATGAGCAACCAAATCCTGTTTCAGTAATTTTTCACGTCTGGACACAGATACCTCCTCTTTGTCTTAAACAGCTGTACGTACAGCAGATGAATTTTTCTGTTGT
>NZ_VATN01000022.1:0-162278 GCF_005781105.1 Escherichia sp. E2586 | reverse complement strand
ACAACAGAAAAATTCATCTGCATTCTCCCTGGCGACACGGTTAAGCGTTGCGATCCTTCGGGTAATGAGTGCCTGAGCGCCAGGGTAGCGCAGACTGTTTAGGTATTGAGGGGTAACAAACCGGTGTTGCACACCGACTGCAGCATTCGCTGTACCTGTTTCCAGGTCGCCCCCGATACCACCCCTAATAAGTGGTATCGCCGGTTCGGCATCTCACTACATAAAACTCCTTAAAAAACAATAAAATTCTGCAAGAAGAACGGCCGATGAACGTTATTCACGGTATCGTCTGTACGTTTGCAGAGAAGGTTGAAAAAGCACTCTCACGTCTGGTCACTTCTTCAAATGTTAAAAAACATCCCGTGACGCGACGGTTTGTGCGGGTTCGTAAAGCAGACGCGCATGCGTCACTTTGTCATCGTTACACGCCGACAAAAGTGACGCCGCGCAGCTTCAAACTCCACGTACGCACGCAAGCAGCCAGATTTCAAATGGCCTTATGCGGTGTGTACAGTCGTAAGAAGCCCGGGGCGAATGCCCGAACAGATTAAAGACGTCAGTCCGTTGTTTACGGACGACTACAGACCGATCATAGCGGTACTGAATGGAAGTAAAAAAAGCCCTCATCGTCGCGTCATAATGCGCTTTTTGTGACGACATTCTGCTCTCAAGAGCGCGCAGATTTACCTCATTCACGTGGAATGCACCATCCTTTCAGGTTCAGGAGGTGTTTAGCTAGCCACCCGAAGGCGTTCCTCACAGGCTATACGGAACATTGGTGGTCGCATAGCGACAATTATTGCGGGGAAAGATTAGCAAGACGGACTTTTATATGTCAACCCTTTTACAGGAGGATTTTATTTATAAAAAAGGCCGGTTAACACCGACCTTAGCTGTTATATCAGATATGATTATCTGAAGAAGAAGGTATTTCAGTCTCAGATACATCTCTTATTTTTTCGGGAACTGCATCAGCTATTTTCTTAAGCTGCTTATATATATTAAACATCAAAATAACCATCTCACACCCAACTCTCAAACCTATAACACCAAATACAAGACCAATAAATCCTGCAAAGAAATTGGCGAACATTCCTATGACGCCGCCAACGATTGTGATAACAAGAAAAATCCAATAGATAACTTTTATTATCTTTGGAGTAATCATCTCATCAAATTCAAGCCACTGCCGCAAAGTATTATTCATATATCAACCTCTACATATAAAACCAACTACTCTAACAAAATAATACAAGCTTAAGTAAAACAGTTTCTCTTCACTCCTTATTTTATCCGCCATTAATAAATTATATTTGTCAATTGAAGAACAGTATTCTGTTATCTTTTACCCTCCAACTTCAACCGAAATTAAACGACAAAGTAGCAAACACAATAATAAACAAACTAAGAACAATTTTCTTTCTGATAATTACATCCCATCATCAAACCATTACTCCTGTCCATAATGTTATCTGACTCTTCCTTCTGCCACATCCTTTACTCGATTAAATAACGGCGCAAGCGTTGCTTCTTTCAGATGCCCTGGAGCCGGTGATGCGTACGTTATATAAAGACGACTCCCTTTACCATTTTTTTCAACTTCAATGGTAAGATGATCATCAAACTGACCGCCATCCCAGTCACTCCCCATTTTGTAATAGCTACCAGGCATCGCATCCCATATATGTCCATTATCTTTTATTGCCGAAGCCTGCCATTTCCCATCCGTAGTTCCATTATTACGAATAGCGTCAACTTCCTCATTCGAATAAAATTTATAGTACCGTTTTAATCTTCCTGCAGCTGTATCAACATCAACGGGGATCTCCGTTACATTTTCCCGTTTATCCCTTTTAGTCGGCGCTTTCTGTGACAGCCACGGCATACCATTATCAGCAGTTGATGAATTATTACCGCGTAATGCACCAGTCAAAGCAAAGGCACCATCACTGATTTTCTTGTTAACTGCAGCAATCTCATCAACAGAACAGGCGGTTAACGTCAGACATGAGACACAAACAAATAACAATTTTTTGCTCAACATTTGCACCTCTTTTTAAGATGTTTATCAGTAGATTCTGTATGGTTTTTCACCTATATTTATACAAAAATAGCTTATGGTTTGAACATTAAATTCATCTCATTGGACTGAAAATTAGGAGTTTTTCATGACGAGCAACAACAATGCTGCTTACCTCAGGGGAAGACGAATTGCAATGCGATGGAAGCGTATCAAAACCTTTCTCTATCACATTGATATGTTTTGTATAAATGTAGCCAGCAAACATCACCTGCCCGGCTGGACTGGTCGCATTCCTGTTATGTTGCTGTTAACGGTCATCGCAATCTGTGGCATTTTCAGCCTGTTTGCAGCGTTATGCTGTTTCTTCCTTATTGCAGCCCCTTTCTGCCTTATGGCAATGATGAAAAATTTGCCGGAAATAGAAATTGAGAAAAAAGATACGGCCGAAGGTTTTACTATTGGCCCCCAAGGGCTAGGTTATTATGTAAATGGCTACAGAGTCGACGACGACTAAATAAAACCACGCTACTTAGCCGTAGCGTGGTACTTCCTGCGTATTTATGACTTTTTGCTCATTTTCATTACATTATCCACCTCGCTTACGATTTTACCCTTGCCTTGCATAGCCATTTGCGTCCCTGTATCTGTCACATCAGAAGCCTGTTTTCCTCCACCTGATACTGTTGATTCAATTCCTCTACCAATATTCACTCCAGCCCACGATAATGCACCAAGCCAGACTGCTGGTAACAGTAAGAACATGCTTCCTACCACCATGGTCAGAATTGTGTCATCTGATGTGTTCTGAAAACCGGCAAGATTGGCCATACTGTGAGTATCCGAAAAATACAGCGCAGTAAACATGTTTGAATCAACCCACCGGGTCAGCTCCCACCAGAACGTCAGGAAATTGGTCGCAAAAATCACAAATGTCAGCGTAATCACCGTCTTTATCTCGTACGCCGCAAACGCCAGAATCAGCGGCAACATCACGTAAATAGCCATCAACAGGATCCCCTGCATCATGGGTAATGCCTGTCGCATTGAATCCAGTGCAGGAAAGGCCAGCACACTTCCCACGCCAGCCCCAACAGTGGAAACTGTCCGGTTGATGGCATTAAAAAACGTAAAATCTGCATTCCCGCCATAACCGGCATAGGCCCTGCCCCCATGCGACACCGTCATGTTCACCGGACTGACCAGACGGCGTATCACCGCTTCTTCATACTCCTTGCCCGTATTCCCGATCATTTTCATCGTAGCCGACAGACGCAGCCACATACCGGGATCGGCCTGTTTCATCACCCTGCTTTTCAGCCCGACATCCGCCTCATTCCACCACTCATTACAGGTCGGGTAACCACCACGACCTGTGTTTGGTCGCCCACTGTCCCTGGCCTCATTCCACGGGAATGCACTTCTCGGCATCTTCGACTGCAGCGCATTGTAATAACGCGACTGGAATGTCCTGCTGCCAATCCACTCAATATCCCGCAGCGTATTTTTATCCGTTGTCATTCCCTGATCCTGGTGCTTCCAGCTGTACAGTGCCAGTGAGTAGCAGTCGTTGGTAAAATCCTGCAGCTCTTCAATCAGTGCCTTGTTATTGAGCCGGGTATGCTGAACCTCGAAGCGCATCTGCCGCATATCCGGCGTACAGGGAATGGACGCCACGGCAGCCTGAGTCACCCCTTTTGAAAGTTTGTGCACCATCAGCCACCACAGCGGGATCTGCGCCGTTTTACCGTCCATGCTGGAAATCACGCCTGCATACCCGGTCTTATCCGGTGCCTTCGGCGTCCATGTTCCACACTGCTTCGCCCGGTTGCCGTCATACTCAATAGTCCCCAGACTGACATTAACCAGCGGCACACAGCAACTGATAATCACAAAGAACCCCATGTACAGAGCATGTTCAATACGGGGCAGTGAAAGCAGCCCCTTATTCCCCTCATCCTCCCCTTCTTCCCTGACCCGCAGCCAGATCCCAATAACCTTAAATACCAGCGGCAATGCAAACAGCCCGGTTCCCAGCAGCACATTCCACAGGCCGTTATTAATCAGCCAGCCCAGCAGGGTCAGAAAATATTCAAGATAGCTGTTTGTTGTCATCATCAGCCTCCCTGCGCCTTCAGCAGCGCGTATTCACAGACCAGAATAAACGCCACACTGGCGCAACAGATACGTATCAGTGGCTGGCGGTATTCCGCCCGGAATCCCGGCGCATGCACAATACGCCAGATCCCCCAGCCCAGCAGGATATAAATGAACAGACGCCAGATCAGCCAGCCAGAACGGTGAGCCCTCATCCATTCACTGAACGCAGATACGCTCCCCGGATAACGAATGGCAACATCTGCGATAAACAACGCCAGCACCATAAAAATCAACAATGCACCGCTCGTATATACGATTTTTTTTAGTTTTTGTTTTTTGTTATCTGTTTTCAGACGCTCACTCATCCTCATTTCTCCCCTGCTCCAGCTGGTTAATACGGGTATCTGTGTTATCCGCACTTTCCGTCTGCGGGTTAACGCCAACACGCTGATTTTCACGCTCAATAATGGTCAGTACGCTGTTGCGGGCCAGCTCACGCTTCAGCTCCATCTCGTTTTTCAGTGCTGCAATCTCCCGGTCCAGCGCCTCAATACGGCGACTTCCTTCTTCAATCGCGACATCCTGCGCTGCAGCATACGGCTCAGACATCCCCGTCATAATCATTCTGCGCATCAGCAGTGCCGTCTCCACCGTATCCGCCATTGCCAGTTCGCCGGCCAGACGTCCGGTCAGTGCGGCATTATCCGGATCCCGTTGCAACGCCTTAATCACTCCGGCCGTTACCGTCAGACTGCCGGACCGGAGTTTGGCCAGATTCGCTGCTGTCGGTTTTTCCGTGCCATTAACCAGCTTCACCAGTTGTTCTGTATTCACTTTCACCGCTTCTTCCAGCATCGGCGTGAACCCGGTTCCTGCAACCGCCACTCCCGGCTGTTGGTCTTCATCCCCGCTGGTACACTCCGCTGCGTTCCCGCAGGTCCGCATGGAACGATCACCCAGCACTTTCACCACCGCCTTTGCCGCCTCTTCAGCATTACTGAACTTACTGCAGACACTTCCGGTGCAGCTGGAGGTTCCGACCGTTGATGTACTGGTAACCGGCAGGTTATTCATCATGTTAAAGCCCGCTGCGGCCAGATCATGTGTGGGGCGAATAGCCGACTGCCCGGCACCACCACGGGCCTGACCGCCAATCCATTTCCGGCCTTCTTTCCCGGTAACCTTACGGCCGGCATCATCCCCCCGGACGGCATCACCATCCCCTGAGTTCACAATTTTCTTGTACTCATCCAGCATTGCTGCCTGTGTCCACTTACTGCTGTCCGAAAACTCCATCATGCGCTTCGCCATGTTCTGGCAGTTCAGCTGTGCCTTGTCGAATGCTACATTTGCCTGTAATACCCCGTTAGTCAGGGCGTCATAAAGTCCCGGATTAGCCCGCTGGATAACCATCGCCGGCAGGCTGGCCACCGCGCCCGTCGCCCCCTGTATCACATCCCCCATCAGGTTTTTAAAACCGTCCGTTACCCCGTTCAGCTGATTGCTCACCGTGGTTTTCAGGTCAAAGTTGCCGCACATCAGATTGCTGCTCCAGCCAATATCCACCCCGAGCTTCTTCATGTTGCTTCGGGTTGCCGGCTGCGATATCACTGACCCGCCCCCCAGGGTGTAAAACAGTTTGTCCGAGATGGCACCGTCAATGGATTTCCCGTACCCGATGGCGCTGTCATTCACCTGTGGCAGGGAGAGACCGAACGTACCGCGTTCATTCTCCGCCGCGCCGGCCATTGTGCTGCAGGCCAGCATGACTGCCAGTGCCACGACATTTATCAGTTGTGGTTTATGCTTCATGATTTGCTTTCCTCTAAAAATTCGTACTGCCCAGAAATTTCTGGCCCCGCTTTTTGCAGCAACTGTAGGGACGCCACAGGGCAAAAGCGGCATTACCGTCCTCCGGCGCGGCATGGCTGCCATCCGGAAACACGGCGCAGGATGAAGAAACAGAAGGGGTCAGGCGCTGCCACTTGTGATTACGGGTGCCGGTATTTTCTTCCACCGCATTCGGTGGCCAGTAGCCATCCTTTTTTCGGCCTTTCAGCGACTGATAGACGTGAGGTTCTCCGGTGCGTGTGATGATGTCCGCCACCCGCTGGGCAACCAGGGCTGCCGCTTTGTCATCATCGGTCTGGCTGACAAAACCGGAACGGGGGTAGATATTTCCCCACATGTCTGCATTACGCTGACTCCCCAGCTCCCGTCTGCCGGGTATCATGGCTTCGGGATACAGGGATTCAGGCATGCCGGTGCGCCAGGCAAGAGTGTCCAGTGTGCTGAGAAAATAAGGCTTCAGTGGAGTGGCAGCAGACTCACACGAATACCCAGGAATGCTGCCCCCGATAAGCAACGTGGCCGGATGTCCCAGCGCATCCGCGTATTTGAAACGGATGGCGGATTTACGCTGCCCCGGTAATTTCATATCTGCCGGGTTTCCCCCGCCGGCAGACAACCCGGCAATCCCGCTGCTGATGGCGTTCTCCACACCGCCGGATGCCTGACTGACCAGAGCCATCTCCTGCCAGGGATTACCGCCCGGTGCGGTATAAGTGGACACCACCGCTTCAGGAATAAAATGTGAAACCTTCACGGACGTCCGGACCTTACAGCCAAAGGGCGTACAGTACAGCCAGTAACAGATACCACTGACCCGCCAGCTGATGCAGCTCTGAGAGACAGCACTGGCCACTATCTGTGTCGTATTCAGGGAAGCGCCGGCCACGGAAACAGTCGCTGTCCACAACAAAAATGCGCCGGCATAACGTCGTGTTTGCAGCTCCGTCATGGCTGACCTCCCTGACTCCTGAGCCGCTCAGCCTGTGCCACATCGGTGGTGCCGTATACCACTTCCCGGTCGTCGAACACCACCGCAGGGTATTTTTCAAGCCCCAGCAACCAGGCGTGGGTCACCAGGCGGTAACGTTCTGCAAGGTCAGCCTGTGCAGACGCCCATTCAGGGGACTGCATGTGCTCACGAACAACAGCCTCAGCGGCTTCAGGGTCAGCCGGCAACGGACCGAAAAAAGCGTCCTGCAGTTGCTGTGGCCCGTCGAGTAACACGACCTGCACTTCAGGAGGCAGGTTAACCGGCGGATGCGCCGAATCGGTATAAACAGTGGTGCCGGCAACGGATATCACCGGCAGGGCAAGAAAGGAATACAACAGCTTCCGGTACATGAAATAACTCCTTCAGACAATACATGTCTGACAGCGTGCTCAGAAGCACAGGGAAGGTCATCAATAAATTCAAAACCGGAAACTGAAAATTAACGATGAAATGAAGAATTAAGATTTTTTCTGATATTTTTCATTGCCCTTCTGTCTGAAAGGCAACAAAATAACAAACGGAAGTATGCTGTCCCCAAAATCAGAGAGTGTTCTCTCTTTTTTGACGACCTGGAAATCTGACACGAGAGGGAACACTCTCATCCTTCGGGATAAGGCGTTATCACGTCTCTTTTAACCTCATGAAGCTGACACCCCCAGTGATAACGCTTTATCCCAAAGCATCCTCCTGAATTCTGGTATTATCCATAACAGAGCCAGCCATTAATAAATCAGATAATAATCGGAATTGTTTTCTCATTTTTCTGCAGATATGATAATTTTCGGATTTTCGTCAATCCCGGACATAAAAAAAAGCCGGGCAGATATGCCCGGCAGAGACCTCAACGTCTCAACATAAGGGATTATTCATCAGTTTGCATGCCCTTACAGTATCACTGTAAGGCAACACAATATATCAGCCAGTCAAAGTCATCGTCATTATTACCAGTATATTTTCAGACTTTTTCATCCACAATACTTTCACAATAGAAATTTTCAATTCGGGTTTTAAGCATACAGGTCTGCTCCGGTTCTTTGGGAACAGAGAACATCTTCTCGCACTCAGTACGAGTCATTTTACTTCCGGAATAACGGGTCCAGAATACCGGTGGATTGCCGGGCTTCATTATCGTTGCCGTAATTTTATAACGAACCGCCATACATCATCTCTGCAATCAATATATCTTCGACTGAGCCATCACCTGTGACGTAAGCGCGAAAAAAAGTCAGCGGGACGGCAATGACTCATGCGAAGACACACTAAAAAGAGCCCGCCATTCCTGCGGGCAAAACGTCCTGAGTAATGATAACAATGAAACAACACAACCCGGGAAATTGTGCCCGGGCTTTCCGGGATTTTTCAATCCGCCAACAAAATTTTCAGAGTTTTTCAGTAAATCACCGAAATCAGAAATAAAAAAACCGCACCGAAGTGCGGAAAAAGAACATGGAAAAATGCTGGAAATCTTACTGACAAGAGCAGAATACATAATAAAAGTGTCTGCAATGCAATAATAATAAAAATATGCAGCCTTCTGTAATATTCTGGTTTGTTTTTCAGATTTTTTCATTAACTCCGCCAGCAGACTCCCGGGAAGCGACTTAATCTGAGCACAACGGCCCCGGTCAGTACGCAAGCCAGAACCGCATCAAAGTAAATGTACATCCCCTTCACTTTAACCCGGCCAGCCACAGCAGCAGATAACACAAATCAGCGGCATCGGTCACCAGGATATACCAGCGGGGATGTGCATACTCCTCCTCTGACGGCCAGCTCTCATGACCGCTCACGGTCAGCAGGAGATTTACCTGCCGGCCCGACCGCCCTTCCAGTGTCACCGCCACACTGCTGTTTACCCCCACACGCTGTGGCTGGCAACAGATACGCGTCACCTGCCCCAGTTGCTTCTGCAGATGCCCGCGCAGACGCTCAAGATTATCCCGGGTGGCACGACTGGCACCGGGCTGCCCCTGTGGCGGCAACACAAACACACTTCCGGCAGGGTGCCCCTGTGACAACTCTTCCGGCTCCGGATATTTCAGGCACAGCATCGTCTTACTCCCCGTCAGTCAGCCCACGCAACCTGTCCAGCTTCCGGGCCACATGAAATGCCGCTTCCAGCTCGCTGCACTGATGCGTTTTCATTAACGCCCGGCGCTCCGCCTTCTCCTCCTTCTCCGTCATCCCCAGCGCCAGGTAAATACTCGGGGGCACAACCCGGAACAGCGCCTCCACCTTCTTCGCCAGGACCACCCCTTCCGTGTAACACCCCGGCAGTTTGCCGGCTGACAGCAGCACCGCTTTCTGCTCCTCTGTCAGGGCTTTAAAGCGGGCAATGTTATTCACTTCCTCCGGCGGCATGGTCAGACACACCCACCACTCGGCCATATTCAGCATCTTCTCGGCGACATCCGGATAGTCCTTCAGGTTCTGCGTGGCCAGCCACAGCCAGGCACCCAGCTTGCGCCACATTTTCACCACCTTGGTCATGTACGGGGACAGCAACGGATTCACCGTCACAATGTGTGCCTCATCCACCGCAAACAGAATATCCCGCCCCAGATACTGGTCACGCTCCGCGATGTTGTTAATCATGTTGGTCATCGACACCATGGTCAGCGCCATCTGGGCTTCATACCCCTCACGGGCCAGATGCCCCAGGTCAATCAGCGTCACATCCGCTTCCGGCCACAGCGCACCTTCCCGGTTAAACAGCTCCGCTTCAAAACTGCCCGGCTGGGTGAACATCCCCAGCGCTTCCGCCATCTCTGCCGCTTTCGTCCGCCGGAGTTCATTTCGCTGACTGTCCCGGGAGATTTCCCACAGTGCCGACTGCAAATCCGCCGGCAGCATCTGGCGTCCCTCCCGGTATGTGGTGTGCGTGGCCATCAGCAGGGCTTCGCGGATCATCGCCCTGTCCGCCCGTTTGAGTGCCGCCTCTTCCTTCGGATCTCCCCCGGTGATCATCATGCGGGCAGAGATCTCCATTTCTCCCAGGATATCGCGCTGGTCCCCGTTCTCATCCTGCGTGTCATCATCAATCTCCGGCAACGCCTGTTCATCCACATCCTGCAGGGTCTGTCCCTGTGCCACCAGGTGATGTGCATCCGCAAACGGCGGCAGGCTGACACCGGTGCCCGGTTTCACGCTGATTTTGTTGACGCTCAGCCCGAGGCTCTCAAAATAATCGGCAAGCAGCCCGAACGAGTTCCCGGCTTCAGCAATAAAAAGACGGGGGCGATGTACGGCCATGATCTGCGACAGCGAGGAGCACAGCGTGGCGGATTTCCCTGCGCCGGTCGGACCAAACAGCAGCAGGTGCGCATTCTGGGTGCGGTCCATTTTATTCAGCGGATCAAAAGTCAGCACATCCCCTCCCCGGTTAAAGAAACTGAACCCGGGATGACCGGTGCCTGTTTCCCGCCCGGTCACCGGCAGGAGCCCCGCCAGATGCTGCACCCACATCAGACGCGTGTACCACTGTTTCCTGTCCGTATCCGGGTCAAAACACATGGGCAGCGCACGCAGCCAGCTGTTCAGTGGCCCCACATCAAACTCCGGACGTACCGGCTGCAGGCCGGCACCCAGCAGTGCCGTGGTCAGGGCCACCCGCTTACGCTTCAGGCTGTCCATATCCTCAGCCCGTAACAGAAAACTGATCCCCGCCCGGTAAAGTTTGTGGCGGTTTCCCAGATATTCCTTCACGGTGGCCACATCCTGACGGGCACGAATGGACTCTGTGTTTTCCCCGACCGCATTTTTTGACAGACGGGTAAAACGCTCCTCGAGTGTGTCCTGCGGCTGTACCACAATGGTCATGCACAACAGGGTGCCTTCAGGGAACGTATCCATCAGGGCATTCACCGTCTTTTCGCCCCGGGCCTTCTCACCGGTCAGCGTCCCTGCCTCCGGAGGCGTACGCAGTTTCTCCACCACCACGGCGGCATGCGGAAGTCCGTCCAGCCACCACACACCGTTTTCCGGATCCGACACCGGCGGCGTGAACCAGAGACTTTCCGCAAAGTCGGTCATCACCGGCATCATGCCCTCCGGGGTCTCCTGCGGCGCTGCACGGGTGGCCAGACGGTACAGTGTGTCCCTGTCCACCCACTCTGGCCGGGGGTTGAACAGTCTGAGCAGCCAGCCATGTACCTGCAGACCGTTCATACGGGTACAGCGCACCCCCGCCCCGCCCAGCGCCCCCACCACGCGTTCACACACCTGGTTCAGCATCGCCACCGGCGGCATCGGGTCATGGCTGTTTTTCCCGATACGGCGGTACACCACCATCCGGGTCCGTCGCTGCTGACCACGCCAGGGCTGACCGGTCACCAGCGTGTCCGTGAAAAGCCCTTCAGGACGGGCAATTCCCCGAAGATGCCGTTCCATCTCGCCCAGCCAGGCCTCTGTAAAAGCGGTGCGCTGCGCATGGGGCTTCACATACCCCCTCAGATGGTCAAGATACGCATCCACATCATTTTCATCCTGACAGAAGAACTGCACCACCCAGGGGTGGGTGTCGTATTCATCAAAACTGTCCTGCAGGGCATCCTCCACCGTGTCACGGATTTGCTCAAGACGCTCTGCCGTGCGCCCTTCCGTGGCCGCCGGTGTCACCTCATACACCGCCCCGACCGACACCCCGTCATCCAGCAGCAGGCACTGCTCTTCATCCAGGTATTCCACCCAGGGCAGAAAATCAATAATGGACGGGCCCGCATGGTAAATCTTCGCCTCTTCCCGGCGCGTCATTCGCCCGGGGCGGGTCAGGTTACGGGGAATACCGGCGTCACCGGCACCGGTTTCATGCGCACACGCGGCTGATGCCACTGCCTGTGCAGGCGCTTCCGTCTTTACTTTCTTTTTAAACAAAGGAAAAACCATCTGACTGACATGAACGCATCCCGTCTGCCTGACACAACAGCCTTTCAGCGTTCCTCCCGAAAATGCGTTGATAAACCGCCGGCATCACACCGGCACAGTCACTCAGCTCATCCGCCCCGTCAGAACGCTGCCGTGCGTTCACCGGGCATCGCATACTGCGTCTGGCTGTAAAATGAAAACACCGTGCTGTAGCCCGGTACCGGTGAATTCCCTTCTGCAAGGTGCGGAAAGACATACATCACCATGTCCGGATTGGGCAGACGCGGAAACTGCTGGCTGATTTCACTCTCCTGTGTCCGGCTGTAACTGCGGTCCGTCTGCGCAGCGTCCTGCTGTTCCGTTTCTGTCAGCGGACGCCGCAGTGTGTCACGGGCTGCCGCAGCAGAGCGGGCGCTTCCGCCGCCAGACTGCCCCTGCCAGATTTCCAGCATCGACTGGTCCCCGGCGGGCAGCAGTTCCTCTTTTGACGTCGCACAGCCAGACAGTGTCAGCGTGACGGTAATCAGGGTCATTACAGAAAAAAAATGCTTCACGGTTTACTCCCTCAGTCCAGACCACCCTGTGCATCCGCCTCTCCCGGCAGGGTGAAGTCATAACGCACCTTACGGCCCTGGTCTTCGTAATCAATCGCCAGCTGGCGGGTGATGTGAACGGCCAGCCTTTTTCCCGGTGGCACATAAATGGCATCAAACGTCTGCCCGTAACGCTGCTTCACCCACTCTGCTGTCTCATTCATTCCGCCGGAAATCGCCTTACCCAGTGCCGCCTCCCCGGCACTGCCGGTCAGCGCAGAAGAAAGGCCGTTGACGTTATTCTGCGTGGTGTACTGCCCCTGACTCAGGGCCTCACCGGCCGCCCCCGCGGCAGACAGACCGAAAATGGTGGGCAGGTATGTGGCAGCATTGGACTTACGGGTGCCACTGATACACGGAATGCCATCCTCATCCGAAATCCAGCCAATGCCGCCGGTGTTATTCCCGTTCTTCGCATTCCGGTTGCTGTTGGTGGTGCCGTTCACATCCGGTGCCGGCAGCGTGCGAACCCGCCCGTCAGCGAACACAAAGGTGATACTGTTCACCTGGCCCCGCACACAGGAGAGCGTCCAGTCACCACTGGCGGTACCGGACACCACGGCCCCTTCCACATCCGGCAGTTCAATGCCGTTGGCAGTCAGGTTGTCCTTACCGATAAGCACCTTGAACGGATAAGGGTCTGTCACCGTACCGTTGACCGGCACCCGCCCCAGCAGGGCCGTCATTGCCCGGCTCCCGACCAGGGTGGCATTCTCCGGCAGGGTGTAGACGGCCTGTGTGGTGGCCTGTTGTTTCTCGTTACTGTATCCCTTCACCTGCTGTTCATACGCCGCCTTCTGACGGGTCAGCGGGTTATCATCCAGAAAGGAGGTGGGGAAACGGGGACCACTTTTGCCCCCTGCCACATCCCGCGGGTCAGGCTGTGACTGGTCAGCCGGCGTCACCCACATCAGGCCATCGCCCCCCTGTGACACCGTGCTTCCCGGAGAACCACTCAGTCCGTCAAGCCCCAGCCCGAGGGGAATATCGCTGTCAGTATTTGCCTTACTGGTGCCACCCTGCTGCGCCAGCTGCTCCGTCAGGGACTGCACCTTTGCCATCAGGGCGTTCTGCTCGTTCTGTAACTGGCGCTGCTTCTCCTCATAACTTTTCTGCAGTCCTGCCACGGCATCGTTCAGCTGACCGGACACATCCGTTCCGCGTTTGCGCAGTTGTTCATTCTCCTTCAGCAGTTTGCTGTTCTGTTCGTCCAGCGTCTGCTGACGTTCACGAACCTGATTGAGACGCCCGATAAGCGTGCGCAGGGTATCTTCCGGCGTGTCGCCCTCAACACCCAGCGCCTTCAGTTCCTCCTGAGACAGAGTCCCCAGGACCTGTGTCTGCTGTGCTGACGGATCTGATGACGACGCGGGATCACCACAGCTTTTAAGCCCGATGAATACCCCGCCCACAACCACAACGGGCACCACAAATTTGACCAGCATGTTGGATTTAATCTGCACGATTCACCTCCCCGCGGGTGCTGCCCCCTGTCTTACGGGCTGTGGTGACTTTACGTCGGACTGGCTCTGCGATAAACGCCCTGTCCGGTCTGCCCTCTGTCACCAGATACAGTGTTGTGGTGTCCTCCGGTGTACCGGCAGGTCCCAGCCAGCGATGCTGGAACGTGGCGGTCACAAAGTTTCCCTGCAGTGCCCTGGGGTCCAGCACCACCTTACGGCTGACCGTGTTGATGAGCTTCAGCGCCACCACCGTGCGTCCGCCAGCGCCCCATGCCGCCAGTGGCGTGACGGTCAGGGGCTCTGACGGATACAGGGTGGTGATGCGTCCGGGCAGATGATGACTGACCGGGTGAACACCCGGCACCGCCTCCAGAGTCCTGAGCGGGGCATACAGGGACTGGGCGGCGTAACGGGTCAGTAACACCGGCAGGGGTGCGCTGTAACGAACCGGCTGACGACGGGCCTGCGTACCGTCATCCTGTCCCGGTGCCCGCGACTGACCGGCGGAGGTTTTGCCGGATGAGGACGCCGGTTTCATCAGGTCAGTCGCCTGAATGACCGTGCTGACCTCACCGCCATACACAATACGTACCGGCTCAGAAGGCCCCTGTTCACCGGCGGTGACATCGAGCAGAATAATTTCCCCGGTCTCCACATCCTGCAACTGCAGCCGTGTCTGTGAAAAGGCACTGTCCGCCTTCAGGTACACGGCACCACCGGTACTCTGTACCCGCAGCTTACCGTTCAGTGCCGGCGGGAATCCCACCCGCACATTTTTGTCCGCAAAAATCACCCGCTCCTGCCCTACCTTCAGGGGTACGGATAACGGAATACGCTCCCACTTCATCAGTTCGTCAGCATGCAGCACAAACGGGGATATCAGTAACGGAAGCGCCATCAGGCTATTCCGGAGGAAATGACGAACGGTGGCTACCATCACTGCGCACCTCCCGGGCCTGAAGACACCGGCGCGGCTTCCAGCCGTTGTGGTGTACCGCTGTAGCAGTCAAGTGCCAGCCCGAAGGGGTTATGCTCCGGGTCCCCCTCCCAACGCACCACTTTCAGGGGATAACGCACCAGCGCACGTTTGACCGGCTCGGCATGAAAATACTCATCCGCCACCAGGTCCAGACGTACCAGCCAGTTATCCCGGCCCTGTACGGTCACCGGATTTTTGTTGTAGCGCCCTCCGTACCCGTGCTCAGGGATTTCATACACCACGCGCACACGGTCAAGCAGTTCCCCCGCATCCTTACGGCGGCGGGCATCGTTCTCCATCAGTTCACGGCATGACGGCGTCAGATAGGCCGACAGGGCATGAATTTTAGCCGGGTAATCCACTTCACCGTTCTTCGGCCAGGCATTTAACTGCTGGAAGATATAAAAGGCGAAGGAGTAAACCGTCGACGGGGGAACTTCCCACCACGGTCGGGTACTGCCGGAACGCAAATCCGGCGGGTTATGAATGGTCAGACGGCTGGGAGCAGTCATCCAGCCAATACAGGCCAGCAACAGAAATCCTGCCAGTACGGCACTGATAATGCGCAGGCTGCGGATATGCTGGTCCCTGTCCTGAAGGGCGTGACGAAAACGACTCATAAGACTCTCCTTACCGGCCGGGAACGGCGCAGGGACCAGCCCTGCGCCTCCATAATCAGCGATGAACGGCCCATACCGGCACGACACTTTTTCTCCTCCAGCCGCTGCCAGAGCCAGTTATCCGGTTTACCGCGCTTCATCCGGGTGATCCAGCTTCCGCCAAACCAGACCAGCAGCAGCGGCGTAACCATTATTCCTGTCGGGATAATCACCCAGCCGGTCAGCGGAAGCAGCGGTAACGGCCAGAGCAGGCCGAGACCGGCACCGGTCAGTGCGGCCAGTCCCAGCTCCGGCGTGGTAAAACCGCGGAACACGGCCGGCTCCACGTTAAGGCGATCGGGTAAAAAATGAATGGTCTGCATGGGCGGCGTTCCTTACAGAATGATGGAAGCCGATTTGGTCAGCAGCCAGATCACCGCAACCAGCAGGATCACCCCCACCACCACAATGGCCCCAAACTGGCTCCAGCCCTTTTTACCGTCCTGCACTTCATGAAAGGTGGAAATCGCCGCATTCGCCACAACAATGAAAGCAATGGCCGCAATAATCAGGCCACCCAGCACCACACCGTCCTGGGAATAGCCTTTAATCTGCCCGAACAGCCCGCTGCCACCGCCGGAGGACGGGGGCTCCATGGTGGGCAGATCAGCCAGCGCCGGCTGCATACTCATCCGGAGCAGCAGACACAGTGAGAACACAGCCTTCCACAGGCGTAACAGCATTGTGCGCGGCAGAGAAACAACACGTTTCAGAAAACGAAAACACCACTTCATAAATACAAAATCCTCATAATCATGATTCAGATAACAACTCACCTCAGCTGGCAAACATCCAGATACTGAGAACCAGCAGGAGAGTCAGCCGGATAAAAAAGCGCCCCAGCATTGCGCTGCGGACCTTCTCATTACTCCAGCCCGCCCAGACATCCAGCAGCGCCCAGGCCGCCCAGAGAAACATCACAGCAAAAAGCAGCCCGAGTGACAGCAGATGCAGGGTACTGATATCCATTTCCCCGGATGCTGCTTTAAAGGCGGAGGACTGCACGGCAGACATGCCCATCAGGGACGCTCCCGCCGGTAGTGCCCGTTCACGGCTGACGTTGTGCGGGGCTGAGCCCGGGAAGGCGTGAGATAGCGGTCAATGCCATCACGAATGGTCTCCAGATCGGCACGCACCCGGGGATAATCAAAGAAGTAACGGGATGGCTCAGACGAGCCGGACTGTACAGCGGCCACCCGGGCCCGCTCCAGCGCCGCCTGCACCTGGTCAAGCTGGCGCATGGCAGTGGCCAGTTCATCCTGTTCAGCCGCCTGAACGGATATGGCAAAGGTGGAAAGAAACAGCATCCCCGCAGCACCGGCCAGACGGCCGGCACGGCGGGATGATGCCGAAAAAGAACGCATACGCACCTCCTTCAGAGTTAAACGGTGCGTACAGAATGCGTAAGGGCAGGAGATGAGTCAGCGATAAACTCTTTTTATAAAATAAAAAATTAACCGTATTGCATATCAATACAGGCACAGGTTTTTCATTCCTGGTGATAACAGAATACAGATATTTAATTCAAACAAACCGCTGCAATTAACATGATAATTATCAATGACATGACAAATGAAATTTTCTGATTTCTGGCATCCGGAGCAATTATTTTAAACAAAAGTCAAACAAAACAATGTTTCACAATTGACGGAAAAATAAAAAACAAACGAATATTTGTCTGAGTAATCAGACTGAAAGGAGTCATATTATTATGCGATTAAAGCTTCTGGTAATGGCATTATCTGCTCCCGTTGCACTCAATGCTCTGGCCACCACTGAACCTTTTGCTTTTACCCCTGAAAAGGTCAGTACAGAACTGAGCCTGGGAACACTGAGCGGTAAAACCAAAGAGCGTGTTTATGATCCTGAAAATGGTGGGCGAAAAGTCAGTCAGCTGGACTGGAAATACAGTAATGCCGCTATTATTAAAGGCACCATTAACTGGGATCTGCTCCCCCGTTTGTCTGTTGGTGCATCAGGCTGGACGACCCTCGATCACAAAGGGGGGAATATGGTTGACAGTGACTGGCTGGATAAAAACAAACCGGACATCTGGACACATGAAAGCAGGCATCCTGATACCCGCCTTAATTTTGCCAACGAATTTGACCTTAATGTCAAAGGATGGCTCTTAAATGAACCCAATTACCGCCTTGGCCTCATGGCGGGATATCAGGAAAGTCGTTACAGCTTCACCGCCAGAGGCGGTTCCTATATCTACAGTTCTGATGAGGGGTTCAGAGATGATGTTGGCACATTCCCAGACGGAGAAAGAGCCATAGGCTACAAACAGCGTTTTAAGATGCCCTACATTGGCCTGACGGGCAGTTACCGTTATGAAGATTTTGAACTGGGGGGCACATTTAAATACAGTGGCTGGGTGGAATCCTCTGATAATGATGAGCATTATGACCCGAGTAAAAGAATCACATATCGAGAAAAAGTCAAAGACCAGAATTACTACTCTGTAGCCATTAACGCTGGTTATTATGTAACGCCGAATGCAAAAGTTTATGTTGAAGGTACGTGGAATCGGGTCACTAATAAGAAAGGTGATACAGCACTTTATGACCATAATGATAACACTTATGACTACAGCAAAAATGGCGCAGGTATCGAAAATTACAGTTTCATAACCACAGCAGGCCTCAAGTACTACTTCTGATACTCTGGTCGGGCTGTCCGCCCGGCCTTTTGACACAGCTCCTCCTTAAGCAAACACAGTTAATCCCCGGAACTGGTTGCGTTCTCCTGCGCCCCCAGATGTTTCACCGTTAACATATAGCCCTGATAAAAATAAATGACTTCTTATAATTTTGTTGTAATCTGGGTTCTTTAAATTCATTTTTCCTGATGTAATTATATTACAACTGCCGCAGTGTATTCTTTTTATGGCAGAAATTGTAATGAAAAAAATAATTTTTCTGTTAGCACTGACTGGCATCTCAGTTTCTTCATCTGTTCATGCTAACTACCGATGGTTTCTTTTTGAGCCTAAGAATGATGTGTTCAGGGATATTGATGTCACTTATGACGATTATACCGTTTCGGCCACCACTTCCATGCCATCTTCACTGAGTGGGATTTCTTCAGGGAAAGTGATTCGTACTATCTGTTCCGGAGGCCCCGGAACATTACCCGCAGAACAACAAAAAACAGGATGGATAGCCATTCCCACACGAGAAATTCAAAGCGGCGGTTTGAAATTCAGGGCTGAACCGGTTCTGGGTGGAGGATGGGAAAGGCCTGTCTTCCCTTATCCCGCAACATACTCAATGGCAGTGAATCAGATAACCAAAAACACACCTTTGGGGGAGTGCTGGACTCTGGGAAGCAGCACTCTGGTCGACTGGTGGGCACCCGCAGCATCCATAAAAATGACCATTCCCAGACAATCCGTGCCTGCAGGTGTATATAATGTATCCATCCCCTATAAATACGCCTATGAGGAACACAAACACGCAGGTTCAACATATCCTGGCAGCAGCATTATTTCAGATGTTCTTTCTGTCCCGGATAAATATATTAATGCACGTGTTACAGTAGTTTCTAAATGCGATATCAGTACGAAATCCATAAATCTGTCTCACGGTGAAATGGCAGGCAGGCTTGCCGACAAAAACAAAACCCGACCCTATAACGTCAATCTTACCTGTCGTGAGGGAACTTCTGTCTCTGTAAAGCTGACAGGGAGTCACACAATATCAGGAAAAACTGAAAATTTTACCCGATGCGGAGATGGAGGTGTTTGTGAGCTGCTCTTTAACGACGGAAACGGAGATAAATATAAAGACACATTCCGCATAAGCGGCACCAAAACGCTTGCCGTCACATCCACTTATCATCTGAACGATATCAGTCATCCGGTTGCTGGCTCCTTTACAGGAAGCGGGATTATGCAGATTCTCGTTAACTGATTAATCAGAAAAAAGATACTCATCAAACAATGGCGCATCATGAAGGCGCCATTGTTTGATATTTTGTTAATCATAAAGTGCCGTAAGGACTGAAACACCATATAATTCGCCGGCAGCATCGGATTTCCCCTGCAGAGTTGAAATCACCCTTAATTTACTGTTATCTATCACTGCAGAAACAGGGTTATCAGAATATTCTTTGTCTGATATTTTAAGCGTAAGTCGGCTACTGACACCATTCCCCAGCTCCACCTTTTGAGGCTGGAACTGAAATCTCACCCCTGTGGGTATCTCACATGATAAAGACAACTCTTTACTGATAACCTTGCTTCCGGAAACCACATCCGGGGTCATTGCCCCATGTTTTAATACCAGCTCATTATTCACTGATGTTATTTCACACTTATTTTTAATCGTAAATTCAAGAGAAAAATATCCGGTCACATTACTCGTCCCGACATTTCCCGCTTTCCATGTATCCTGAAAATCCCTGTTTGCATTACCATCCGTTGAGGAGCCCCATGCCAGTATATATGGTACATCCAGCTGATATCGTCCCGAAGGAAGCCCGTTGCCTGATAAGGCTATATTTACCTGCCCGGCCCGAATAGCGGCATGAATTCGTTGCCAGACTCCCTGTGTATTAACGCCACACCCTTCATTTGTTTGCTGAACAAAAACAGCCTGCCACCTGTTATCTGTGGGGACTGTAATGACATTACCAGATAATGTCAGCGTCAACTGTGCTGAAGAACCTGGCAGTGATATTTGTTTAGGGACAGCAACGGAATAGGAAGAGAAACCGGCAAAATCTCGCAAAGACTTATAAAGAGAATCCTGACCACCACCATTCCATCGCCCATGGGTTTTAATATTTACCTTGTTAAACTGGTCCCCCACAAAAGAGCTTGTAAACCCAACATTATTCCCGACATAATGACCAACACAAATTGTGCTTGCTTTTACACCAAAACTGACAAAAAAGGCTGTCAGAAAAAAGCAACGAGAAATCAGCATTTTTCCTCCCTGCGACACAGAATCACAACGTATCAGTGAATGCGTCCGCGCTATGAAACTTCGTACACAAAAGATTACAAAAAAATTTTATGAAAAAAGTACTGACGTATTATTGTATTTGCGCTGTTACAGCAGTTAATTTAACAAAAAGCCATTAATTTAAATTCTGCTTATCAGCTGACTGACGCGCAGAAAAGGCTGTAACATGGCTTGTCTGCCGACACCCCGGCACAAAACCAGTTTTGCACCGGAGTGTCCGGCATCTGTGGATTATAAATACTTCTTGAAGGATGCCATGGTCACGGTGATGGCAACTCCCAGAAGCATGGCCGCCGGCCATATCAGCAGGTTCGGGTATACTGCCGTGGGCCAGGACATATAAAGAATACAGGGAATGTATATCGCCGGTTTAATGGACTTTCTGGCATGGTGATAAACAAAACTGGATTCATACGCAGCACCGTACCTGCGCAGGTCACGTCTTCCCAGACCCTCCACCACAGCCACCAGTGACACCATCACAAACAGGGGCACTGACAGCACCAGAATCGTCACCCGGACCAGCGTCACCACCGTCACATATACCGTGGCCATCAGGTAATCATGCAGGTAATGCGCCAGCCAGCGGCCCAGAGTATCCACTTCCTGTATCACACTGTTATCAGCCGAAGCTCCCTGTTTCATCCAGGCCATAAATCCGCTGTCCACAAACAGCCACTGGTACGCCGTGGACACCCACTTCATCACCGTCACTGACGGCGTGGACAGCAGCAGACTGCGGGTAAACTCCGAGGATAACCAGCCCAGCTCGGTGTTCATGACCGCTTCACTGTGCTTCGCTCCCTGTTCAGGCCAGAAAAATGCAATACCCACGTACTCAATCAGCAGGCTCAGCAACAGGGAGGAGAGCACCATCCCGGCCAGTGCCCACGGCCACCCCCACAGCAGGTTATACAGCAGCCCGTGCCGGCGTGGGGGGTGTGCAACGTCAGGACGGTTCACATCACGACGGGAATCAGCCATGTCCGTCTCCTTCCGGCACATTCACGGCCGGAGCTTCATGCCACCACCCCTCTCCGGTGTGGTAATTACGCCGCATGGCTTCAGCCACTTTTGCAATGCTCTCCGGCATCAGCGCATCTTCCTTATCCGGCGCCGGCAGCGGCATCCGGATTTTCCACAACTGTCCGCCTTCCAGCAGAGCAAATGCCTGCCCCTTTGGCAGGGTGACGATATCCGCCGGCTCCAGTAAGGGAACCTTTACTGTACCAACGCGGTCCTGGGTGCTGGAGGTGAAATCCTGTCCGGACGTCACATCGGCGGTATCCTGATGCCCAGACACCAGTGTTTTGGTGTAAATCTCCACCTGAGGCAGCTGACTGGTCAGCAGCTCTGCCGTCCTGTTCTCCCTGACGCGCAGCATAATCATGTTATTGAAGTTACCCTGTACCTGGGCAGTTTTAGCCGCATTACCGATGCGGGCTTCAATATCCGAAGACGTCTGGGTATACGCCGTCACCTGCATACCGGCACCACCGCCCTTGTTGATGAGCGGAATAAATTCATCGCCCATCAGTTCGTTGAACTCATCACAGTGCAGGTTGACCACATTTTTACTCTCCCCGGCACCGGGCAATCCGGCATTCATACCGTGTTTGTAGATATGTCCGGCCACACTCACCAGGTCTGCAAACATGGAGTTTCCCACGGCACTGGCCACCTCACTGTCACTGAGTGCATCAAGACCGATATACACCACCGCCTTTTTACGTATCACCTGCTCCCAGTCAAACACGGGACGGGTATCGCTCATATCCAGGTAGTCCGGTGCCAGCAGCTCTGCCGTCTTTCCGGTGGTCAATTTTTCCAGCAACGGCAGCAGGGATGCCACGATTTTATCGAAATAGGTCCGGTCATAACGTACCGCACTTCGCAGACCATCCAGTATCGGGTCATAAAGTTTCTTCCCGGCTTCACTGCTGAGCGCCACCTCAATGGCCCAGATACGCACAGCATCCGGCTGGTTCTGCATGGTCCGGGGCACATCATTCTCACCCAGCACATTCATGTTATTCAGAATGGCGCTTTCCAGTTCCGGCATCTGTTCACTGACCACCTTTCCGGCATAACGAATATAGAGGTCAGCAATATTATTCACATAGCGCATAATCAGCGTGTAATCCGGGCGTTCTCCCAGCGCCACCAGGGCGCGGGCAATGATATTGACAAAACGCCAGGCAAACTCCCGGAAAGCAGCACTGTTGCCTTCACCGGACAACTGCCCCGCCACACGGGTGGCCACTTCCGATACCCGGCCAAAACGCCCCACTGCATTATAGCGGGCAGAGATTTCCGGCCAGCCCAGATGAAAGATATAAAGCTCATCGCCCCTGCCGGCCCGGTGTGCTTCTGCCCAGACACGCAGCAACAGGTCAGCATCCCCTTTGGGGTCAAAGACAATGGTGACCTCTCCCCGGCGGATATCCTGTGTGACCAGCAACTCTGCCAGCCGGGTTTTACCGACACGGGTGGTACCATAAACAATGGTGTGTCCCACCCGCTCTCCCAGCGCCAGCGTCACATCCTGTTCATCCGGTTCAATACCATGCAGTGCCGGATTCCCGCCCACCGGCGGCAGGGGGCGTACCGGATTCAGCGGAGAGTCCTGACGCAAAAGTGCGCCCAGGCGGGGGACGGTATGCTCCGTTTTCAGCTCAAGCTGACGGGCCATCCGGTACAGCCAGCCCGGCTGAAGGTACCTGGCCACCTCCGGGCGCAGCGTATCCTGAAGGCGCTGGGTGTGTTTCTGTGTCCAGCGAAATCCCTGCCCCAGAAAAAGGCGCTGACGGCTCACGGGTATCTGCCGGGTACTCATCACATAACGGGGCAGACGCCGCAGATTGCGACGGTAGCGGATGACCTTCATTCCCTGGCGAAAACGGACCGCTGCCAGAACACCAAAACCGGCAGCAGTGGCATAACTGACCGACGGCGCGAGCGCCACCGCCCAGGGCGCTGTCACACAGACACCGGCCGCCGTTGCCGCCACCACGGCAGTGTTCAGCTCCACCGCCGGTCGCAGCAAAGCCTCAATGACATAACGATTACTCATGAATGTTTTCTCCTGTTTCAGTCCCGTCGCATCTACCGCTCACAGGTACCTGCATCATGGCTCCACCTCCTGTGACAGCCCGTTGTCCGTTATCAGCACCGGGTAAGACTTCAGCTGTAACCGGCGGGCCAGCGCAGAACCGGATGTCGGTGCCATCGCCACGCCGGGAGCCAGTTCACGCAGCGTGCGCAGGCCGTTTTCATCAGCCACATTCACCACCATTCCGGCAGCATGGCGCGCCCGGAGCGCAGCAGCATTTTTCTGCAGCCACTCGCGGGAATACGCATCATCCCCCACAAGGAAAAGTGCACCGATGCCCGGTAGCTGAAGCGGGCGTGGTGTCACCTCTCCGGGTGACATTTCAGGTGTGCTGACCGGCAGCATCGCGGCTTCTCCCTGCAGAAGAGGCTGTGGTGAAACAACCGGTGCAGAAGCCGGTGCCTGCCGGTTGATACCCTCAAAAAAAGGAGCCGCATCCCTGCCCCCCAGGTCAGCAATCACCATCAGTTCAGCACTGACGCTCGCTGAAAACAGAAGCCATACAGGAAAATAAAAAGTAATCCGTCTCAGTCTGTTCATTCACGCCTCCGGGGCTCTGTCCAGATATAATCCGCAGCCGGTGCCAGCATGGCTGTTTGCTGTGGCGTCATACTTTTTGCATTCAGCCGGTCCAGATGACGTCTGACCAGGGCGGTGTAACGGGCGGCCGGCTTTCCACCGGCAGGATGGTGATAACAACCGGCTGTCTTCAGCCAGCTGTCGGGATGGCGCTGATGGCACTCCTGCAGAATGACTGCCGCCGTCTCAAGACTGGTGTACGGGTCAAAGGCCGCCCATGTTGACGGGAAACGATGACCATTCCACCCCAGATTGACCTGCGCTATCCCGACATCAATGCGTCTGGCCGGATAACGTTTCAGAAAAACCTGCAGTGCCTGCCAGGCCTCCAGACGGCTGGCATAACGGTACCCCTTCCCGGCCACATTAATTGTCCAGGGCCAGGGGCGGGAGACATCCGGAAGACGCCCGTCGCGGCGGGAATACTGCATGACGCCGGCCATATCACCGGGAGCCATGGCGGTCTCTGTCAGGGAGACGGCATACAGCACTTCTGCCGGAATACCGTGTGCACGGGCCACCTGCGCATACCCGTCAGGAATGGTCTGCGCAACAGCCTGACACATACCGCTGCCTGCCAGCATCAGCAGAACGGTCAGAATGCAGCCACGCGCCATCCGTCCGCCCCCTGCTGCAGTACCACCGGTATCTGTCCCTCACCAAAACGCAGCCAGCGCCCCGCATCATGGTTCAGGGTGATATGCCGGCTACGGACCTTCTCTGGTGGGATATTGTGCTCACGTGCCCACTGACGAAGCAGCCCGTCTTTCCCCTGACTGTCCACCAGGTAAATATCCACCGGCTTACCGGATGCCAGCACCTTACTCAGGCGGATATCACAGGACGCACAGTCCTTCGCCTTCACAAACAGCGCCAGTCTGCCTCCGGTGTCCCCGGCCAGAACACCGGCATTGCCCATACTGACCGGCAGCTTTTCGGGATAAAGACGCTGCCATGCCGCATCAACCTCCCGCTGAAAAGCCAGCTCCTTCTCTGTACGGGCATGCTCTTCCTTCACCCACTTTTCGGCATACGCCCTGCGCTCAGCCGGTGTCCGGGCCTCAATACCCAGTGCTGTCAGCGGGTCCAGACCCGGCGACTGTATCCCGCGGGGTCCCGCCATCAGTTCCTGATAACGCCCCCAGTCCTCCTCACTCAGTCCCCACCGCCCAGCCTGCTGTTGCAGCGACTGCGTGGCGCTTTGCGTATGCTGTGACGTATCCGTACGGGACGCGTCCGTCACGGTCGTATTCTGGTCTGCAGCCTGCGCCAGTGCAGGTATCAGCATCACCAGTAACAGGGATTTCAGTCTCATCTTCACTCACTCCACCCTGACCTGTACCTGACGTCCGTTCACCCGGAACGTCGCCTGTTCGTGACCGGCATGAATCAGTGTCCAGCCGGCCACACTCTCACCTTCCCCGAGCAGTGCCACCTGCGACAGACTGGTATATCCCCGGGGTGCCACCGCCGCATATGACTGCGCTCCCCGGCGCTCGGTGCCGGTCAGAACAAACGGCGCCCGGCGGGAGGTGCGCGACATTCCTGAACGAGCAGTCAGAGGGCGGGCGATTTTCTGTACCACCGGAGAGGGTTCTTTCGTTCCGGATACGTCCTTTTTCCCGGTGCCGGAAGCAGAAGGGGATTCTGACTGAACAGCCTGAGGCTGTAGCTTCTCTGCCTGTGCAGCCAGTATGTCCAGCCGCAGGGAAAAGGCTTTCTGTGCAGCCTGAATCTGCTCAAGGGACGCCGGCAGTTCCTTAAGCTGCGTCTGCTGAACCTCCGTCAGAACGGGCTGCCGGACCAGCTGCGCCAGACGCGCACTCTCCGCCTGCAGCTTCGTCTCCAGTTCACTCAGTCGTGACTGCAGCGGTGCCAGTGCCGCCGCTGTCAGACGCTCCCCCTGCTGTTGTTCCAGTATTGCCAGACGGGTATCCATCGCCAGCATGCCGCGTCCCGTCAGATACAACGCCACGCCCGTCACCACAACCAGCAGAATCAGGGAACTCACTGCCACGCCCCGCAGAAATGAATACCTGCGTGTTGTGGGTTTATCTGCCGGAACGGGCGTTATCATCTCCTGTTGTTCGCTCATTTTTTCAGGAAGCCTCCCTTAGCCGGTTGTGCCACCGGAGCCGTGATTGCCGGAGAAGCCGGCACCGGTGCCAGCTGGCCTGCCGGTAACTGATACCCCTCCCGCAGACTGTGGCAGACCACCCGCTGAACATCGTCCACTTCCAGTTGCCAGGCCGGTCCCGCCATCACCTGCAGGGCCGTACGCAGTCGCACCGGTCCCTGCTGATACTGCACGGCGGGCAGGGGCTGGCGGTACAGCACACCATTAGCCGGCCCGGTGGCACACAGCGTGTAACCGGACTGTTTCAGGGCATAACGCATGGCATCGGCCACAGTGGGCTTTAACGACGCCGGAATACGGATATCAATCATCTGGGAAAGCGGGTCACGCTGCGCTGCCTGCGGTGCAGTGCTGACCAGCAGGTAACGGTCGTAACGCACCACTTCCGGTGCCGGCTGCGCATAAATATCCGGTGACACCGGCTGTACATTGCGGGAAACGCTGACGGAAGGTACCGGCATGGCCGGCGCACGTTGCTGAAGTTTTTGTGGACTGTTACACCCGGCCAGCAGGGCCAGGGTAACCAGGGGAAATAAGCTCCCGGGTTGCATCTTCATCCGGATAACTCCTCTGCAGTGATAAAACAGCGGTCACTGTGCAAAGAAGCGCCGGCAGGCTCAACGAACAACTCATTATCAGTAAACAAAAAAAACGCCAGCGTAAAAGCTGGCGTGATGTTGATAATGCGGAAAATGGCCTCTCATATCAGCCACACCCCGCCCCGTGATAACACGGAAACGGATTAACCGAGCGCTTTCTGCAGCTCTTCATCAGAAAGCTGCAGGATCTCCTGAATACTCTCAGGCGACATCCCCATCTTCTGCATCCGACGGGCTGCCTCAAGCATCTTCTCAAGCGCCTTTTCTCTCTCTTCCTGACGAAGTCGTTCAGCGATAGTCATAATATCATCCTCATACCGGGGCAGATGTTCTGCCATCGCCCGTATAAATTCCGGTGAAGCCGAATCGCATGCCTTCACCATATAGTTTAACAGAACCACCACCTGTTCGTGTGATCCCTGTATCTGAAGCAGCTGCGACAGAAAGTCAAGCTGCGTCATCAGATCGCCCTTCCGCTGACGGACCTTCATCAGAAGCATCAGGGCCGCCATCTGCTGATAGCAGCGGATACCCTCATCATCAAGAAGACCAACATCAATAACGCGGGGCGGCTTTCCTTCGCCGTAAAGCTCACGACCAAGCGCCGGATCGTCCAGACAGTCCAGCCAGTTCAGACTGTACGGATACGGACTGGGTTCACCGTGATAAAAAAGCACCGGGATCACAATGGGAGCCCGATTATGCGTTTTCAGGTGGCGATACATTATCGCCAGCACATAATGCATCATGCGCAGGGCCATAAAACGATCCGCAGAGCTCTGATGTTCCGTCAGCGTATAGATGTAGCCATCACGGCCATCGGTGGTTTTCATACTCCACAGAACATCACTGGCAAACTGACGCAGATCCGGATCCACAAACGTGGCCGGCTCCAGCTTCAGGGTGTTCATGTCACACCGCTGTAACTGTGACGGCGGCAACGCAGCTTCCAGAAAATCCCTTGCAACCGAAGGGGTTTCCATCATCGCCCTGAACGCCGCATCGTGTGGCGTGGGGGTGGTATGATTTTTTTCACTCACGATACCTCCTTGATAAAAATGGGGGCGGTGATGCCCCCGGGGTTAACATTACATGGCATGGATAATCCGCCGTTCAGCGCCATATCCCGGTCCACTGAAAGGAATGTCGTCGTCAAAATCCATCGGCATTCCCCCGCCGTTCCCGGAAGCCGGTGACGGTGAGTTACCCGCCGGCGCACCGGCAGTTCCCTGACCGCTGTGTGCAGGTGCGGCACCGCTGCCCTGCTGGCGCGGAGAGCCCAGCATCTGCAGGGTGCCATTGACACTCACCACCACCTCCGTCGAATAGCGATCAACACCATTCTGCTGATCGAACCATTTCCGGGTCCTTAACTGGCCCTCGATGTACACCTGTGAACCCTTACGCAGGTATTCACCGGCAATCTCCGCCAGTTTTCCGAAAATCACCACGCGGTGCCACTCGGTCTGCTCCTTCATTTCACCGCTCTGTTTATCACGCCAGGATTCACTGGTGGCCAGGGTCAGGTTCGCCACAGCTCCGCCGCCATTGGGGAAGTAACGGAGTTCCGGGTCCTGTCCAAGATGCCCTATCAGTATCACCTTATTAATACCGCGTGACGCCATATACCCTCCTCATCCTCACGCACACGTCCGCTGCGTCCAGGTGCCGCTTTCCAGCGCCTGTGCCGCCTGCTCATGGTCTCTGTAATACTCCACGGATTCACGGGACACCGGTCCCTCATCACACTGAGTACCAATATAATAACCACGTACGCTGCTGAGAACCTGAAGGGGTAACGTATAACCGGCCTGTGCGGCCAGAATGCCATTTGGCTGTTGCATGGGAAGTTTCCTTAAAGATAAAGACAATAAGAAAACAGACCGCCCTGATGAGGCAGTCTGTTTTCATCAGGACGGTTGAGAAAAGTACGATCAGAAAGAATTTTCTGCGTATTGCTGTTGCATGGTGCCGTTTTGCGGCGGCAGGGAGTCTGATTTTTCAGCCTTGTAAACCATCTCCTGGCCTATCTTGATCCAGTCCACCTTGATCAGGCGGGCCTTCAGGCTGACGCGTTGTTCACCAGCATGCTCTCCCTTGTTCAGGGTGAAGATGTCAGTGGACAGGTTGCTCAGCGTGAAGCCAAGCAGCACCTTGCGATCTTCATCCACCGCCTTCTGGCAGCGGGCAATCAGGGAGGTTGCCTCCTTACCGGCAACCGTGACATCAAAACGGACGTAGGACGGGCTGTCCGTGGGTCCGCTCAGCGCATTCACCACACAGCTGAGAAACGAGCCGTTCTGGTGATTCACCTGACGTACATTACTGAGATACCCCAGACCTTTGAGGGTCAGATTAAAGTATTCAGTTTTGGCAGTATTTACAGACATGATGATTTCTCCATGGAGTTAAAAAATGTGATGACGGAGAACATCACCGCCCCTGACGGGAGTGAATGTTCCCGTCGGGGATGCCGGATCAGCTGAATTCCGGCTGTCTGAACAGATAAAAAAGCCCTCATCGTCGCGTCATAATGCGCTTTTTGTGACGACATTCTGCTCTCAAGAGCGCGCAGATTTACCCCATTCACGTGGAATGCACCACCCTTTCAGGCTCAGGGGGTGTTGAATGCAGCCACCCGAAGGCGTTCCTCACAGGCTGCCGGAACATTGGTGGTCGTAAAAACGACAGTCAAGCCCGGTCATCTTTTAATCACCACAGACAAATGTCAACGCTAAAACAAATAAAAAAGGCACCGGGATTTCCGGTGCCTGAGGGGGATACCAGCCCCCGGGGTTAACTCTCATCATCTCCGGGGATAAATCCCGGCGCGGTTTTCACGGAGGGGATGCGCCTTGTAACCCCGCGAGTGTGCATTACGGGTTACCGGACCCTGGAGCTGCCCGCTCCACTGTGGTCAGCAGGGTATTGCATCAAAGCTTAACCACACTACCCGATCCTGAACAGGGAGAAATTAAGATTACTCCGTTTTAGTTTTTCCCGTTTTTTTTCGCCGCCCGGCCTTTTTCTGCGTGTTCACCACGCCCTTACACTCAGGATACCGCTGACAGCTCCGGAACAGCCCGTGCTTTCCCTTTCGCTGCCGGGTCGGCCCCTGACAAATCGGGCACGGCGGCGTCACCGGCATCGTCATACTGAAGGGCTGTTCCCGTCCGGATGAGACCAGATGACGCACCCACTGCTGCTGCCTGTCCATAAAGGTATCCAGCGACATTCTGCCCTGTGCAATATCATCCAGAGCCTGTTCCCACAGTGCCGTCATTCCCGGGCTGGTCAGGGCTTCCGGCAGGGCGGCCGTCAGCTCCCTGCCCCGTTGCGTTGACCGGATATGCTTCCCGCTCTTCTCCAGATACTGCCGGGCAAATAACACCTCCAGCACACCGGCACGCGTGGCCTCCGTCCCCAGACCGGCATTCTCCCGCAGCACTTTTTTCAGCTTCGGGTCGCAGACCTGACTGGCGGCGTTTTTCATGGCGGCAATCAGGGTTCCTTCCGTAAAAGGGGCCGGAGGTGACGTCATCCGGTCCTTCAGTTCTGAGCCGCTAATCCGGCAGTGTTCACCCCGTTCAAGCACCGGCAACGCCATTTCCGTCGTCTGTTCATCTTCGCCTTCAGCAGCGTCTGCAGCCTCCCCGGAAAACAGACCTCGCCAGCCCGTCACCACATTCACTTTCCCGCGGGCTCTGAACAGTTGCCCGCCGAGTGTCAGTGTTGCATCGGTAATATCAGATTCCTGCAGAGGCAGGAACTGGGCCAGATAATGCTGACGGATGAGCTGATACACCTTCAGTTCATCCTCACTCAGTGCCCTGATATCAAAGACCTGCCGGGTCGGAATGATGGCATGGTGTGCCGTGATTTTTTTGTCATTCCAGATACGTGAAACAAAACCGGGATCGAGCTGTGCCAGAACCGGCGTCAGGGCCGGGTCTGAACGCGCCATCGCCGCCAGTACCTCCCGGCTTTCCTGTTGCATGGATTCAGGCAGATAGCCACAATCCGTCCGGGGATACGTCGTGGCTTTGTGCGTCTCATACAGGGACTGCGCGATATTCAGCACAGTCTGCGCCCCCATACCAAATTTCCGGGAGCAGCTCTCCTGCAGTGTACCCAGCGAAAAACAGAGCGGAGCCGGTGTTTTTTCACGCTTCCGGGTCACCTCATGCACCACCGCTGACGGTGTCTGCTGACACAACTGAAGAACGGCCCGGGCTGCCTGAACGTTCACGCACCGTTTCTCTTCATCACAGTACTGCTCTGCCGCCACCCAGACGGCCCGGAACCGGATCCCGTCTTTCTCCAGTCCGGCAAACACCTGCCACCAGGGGCGCGGCACAAAACCGGCAATCTCCTGATCCCGTCTGACCACCATGGCAAGCGTCGGCGTCTGTACCCTTCCGACGGACAACACATCCGGGATCCCTGACGCCCGGGCTTTAAGGGTATACAGGCGCGTCAGGTTCATCCCGATTAGCCAGTCGGCCTGACCACGGGCCAGGCCGGCATCATACAGACGGGCCGTCTGCTCACCGGGCAGAATATTTGCCAGCGCCTCCCGGACGCTGGCCTCATCCAGGGCAGACAGCCACAGTCGGCGGACTGGCCCCCGGTACCGGCAGTACGTCAGCAGTTCCCGGGCGATGACTTCTCCTTCCCTGTCCGCATCCGTGGCGATCACCACTTCAGACGCACGCTTCAGCAGGCGGCTGATCACCGTAAACTGGGATTTCGTCTGCGGTTTAACCGTCATCTGCCACTTTTCAGGCAGAACGGGAAGCGACTCCATACGCCAGGGAACCCCGAACTGCTCCCCGTAAGCTTCCGGGGCAGCCAGCTCCAGCAGATGCCCCACGGCCCAGGTGACCGTAACAGTATCGCCTTCAATACAGCCCTCTCCCCGCCCGCTGAGCCCCAGCACCCGGGCAATATCCCGCGCCTGTGACGGTTTTTCACACAAATAGAGTTGCATGGCACCTCCGCTGTATTATTTCAGGGGCGGAGAAAAAACAGAGCGTTTTTTACCGCTCATGATATCCGGATCAGGTTTTCCAAAACGGCTGACAGCCACCCTGCCCTTCTCCGTGCCGGATAAAATATCCTGCCGGGTGGCATGAACCGTTTTGTAGGACTGCGCCACGCCATATACCTTACGGACAGCGTGCCCCCCGGTATCCAGTATGTTGTCCCGCTGCGCCCGCGAAATCAGCCCGTAGTGAAAGGCATGAAACGCTTTCATGACCAGTTCGTCATACCCCACAAGCAACCAGACGCAGCGATACCCCAGAGGAGAGCTGCTGAAAACACCAATGTTCACGGGCGAAGATGATGCAATATCAGAGATCACGATATTGCCGGGAATACTGTTCAGCACCGCCTCCAGTCCGGCGACCTGCTGACGGATCTGTTCCGATGCCTGCGATAATGCCTCTTCCAGCCTGACCAGCAGCATATCCGCCCAGGGATTATCACGCTCCGCATCCCGGGTTGCCTGCCCGGCCCGGGCAATGACCTGAGGCATGCTGATGATACCCGGACGGGGTTTACCATCACCGGAAACCTTCTCCGCTTTGCGCCCTTCCCACAGGCGGATGGCATAATGGGTATGTAACAGAATGGACAGCGAGGACTGCAATGCGCCGACCCGCACTTCTTTCTGGTTCAGTTTATCTTCACTCATATCAGTTCCTTATAACAATCAGGGATAAAGTGAGATCGTCAGGACGAAGCGCAGAAGGAACAACAGAAAACCAGATTCAGGGCACAGAAAAATGGGGAAAGCGGGGAAGCTCAGTACACCGGTGCCCGTAATCCGGCACCGGTGAGCATCAGGCCATCCCAGTATCAGAAACGATAAGTGATCCCGGTGGAAAACAGCCCATCCCATGACCTGTCCACCATGGGAGAGTTTTTGACCTCATCAGATAAGCGGCTGTAACGTGCAGTTCCGTAGATTCCCCAGTTGCTGGCAAAGGTGTAATTTGCGCTGACTTCAAGGTAAGGCGCCCAGTCATCATCGGCTTTATATCGTTTCAGGCCACTACGAGCAGACTCTCGACGCGATACGCCATAGTAATAATCGTTCTGTTTCTGGCTGCTCCACTCCACACCAATACCCGGTGTCAGGGTGAATCCGCCATTCACATAGCGGTATAACCACGCCACATCACCAACAACGCCATTGCTGTTATCCAGAACATCCGCCGCCAGACTCGTTCGCAGAAAACCATACGGCGTGTGATGGGACCAGGACACTCCGGCCATCATCGTGCTTTTACGTTTATCAAGGCGGCGTAACTGATGATCGTTGCTGTCATCCGGTTTGAAATACATCGGCGACCAGTAGGCCATCACCGACAGGGTATCTGCAGCATCGTTCCAGAGGTAATATCCACCGCCCAGACCACGGAACCAGAAGCTGTCGCCGTCATAAGACACTGCCGGGATAAGATACGCTTCAGAGTCGTAACCTTTATAAGGCTGATCAATCACGCCGACACCGGCTCCCAGTGTCAGAGTGCTTTCAGCATAAGCTGTGTTCACCGATATAGCGGTCAGCATACTGAGTGCCAGAATTTTAATTTTGGTCATAAAAAATCCTTCCTTAGTCAAAATTTCAGCGCGGAAAGTATACTGACGAAAAAAACGGCGACAAGTATTCAGTTTCCCCCCTCTCCTCCAGTCCCTTTATGCAATCCTGGTTTTCCCCTGAAATAAACAGGGTCTGGCAGGGCCGGGGAACACAGCATCCTGTCAGGACATTTCCGGCTGACGCCGGGCTTCGGCGGTTTACCGTCAGATGTTTCAGGATATTCAGTGCCGCCGCCTTCCATGCTGCTAACGCAGCATAATTTTTGTTCTTTGGTGACACTGGCAATGCTGATTAATTTTTATTCTCTGTTACCACTGGCAATGCTGGTTAATTTTTACTCTCTGTTGCCACTGGCAACACTGATTAATTTTTGCTCTCTGTTGCCACTGGCAACACTGGTTGATTTTTGCTCTCTGCTGGCACTGCCAACACTGGTTAATTTTTGCTCTCTGTTGCCACTGGCAACACTGGTTGATTTTTGTTCTCTGTGAACGTGGACCACAACGCCATTACCGGATTCTTATCGCAGAACGGTTACGCAGGGAGGCCCGCAGCCCTGCCACAATGCCACTCAGACGCTCTGCTGAAATGGGTTCTGTACGTTTCCGGGTGACAACAGGTTGCGAAGTGGAGCGCGCTCCTGCCCCCGCCTGTGTGATGGCTGATGCAGCGACGCGCTGCTTCTGTTTCGGCGGATAAAAATTTCCCTCCCGGGCACGCTTCAGCACCGCAAGCAGCCAGCCCACTGGGTTCTGCAGTGACTGACTGCCCAGCACCCCAGACAGGCTTTCCAGCACACCCTGTGCCAGCGTTTCCGGCAACGCCTGCAACTGACTGGTCAGCATGATGGCATCCTCTTCTCTGATTTGCCCCGTCAGCGACGCCGGCAGTACGTACGTGTTTTTAATCACACTGTGTGTGATATTACGTACGTAATGGTTCGGTATCCGTACTCTGTGATAACCTGCTGATTTTCCTGATGGTTCGGAATCCGAACTCTGTCTTTCTTGCCCCATTTTTTTACCCGGTTCGGTTTCCGAACTCCGCTTTTCCGGTGCCGAACTCAGTGTTTTCACCACCGGTTCGGTTTCCGAACCCGGCTGCATTCTGCCCTCCGTCACCCGCTGACGGGCAGCCATCTGCTCCGGTGTCTGGGCACTTCCTATCCGGGCTTCCAGCTGACTGATATGGCTGTGATAGTGGCGCATTCCCGGATCATTTTTTATTTCACCCAGAATATCCCGTGCCGTCTGACTGATGGTCCGGTTCCGGCTCATACAGGCTTCTGCCACCATATCCAGATAACGTGGATCCATCGCCTCTGCATCGCAGAACGTCAGGGGCTCGTCATGCTGGGCGTAAATGTTTCCCCGAACCCGGCCTTTATCATCACGTACCCGTTTACACAGGCTCAGCCAGCCCGTGATCCGCAACATCAGCAATACCCGGCTGACGGTTTCTCTGGAGGCTTTTCCCTTCCCCGGGGATGCCAGCTGCAGTTGCAGTTCATCGTAAGTGGGAAAAATAGCGCCTTCATTATTCTGCGCATACAGCCGGATCATCATCCATGCCATCTTATCCAGCGGTGAAAGACGCGTATCCAGCAACAGACGACGCGGAATGGCATCATGCACATTGCCGGTGAACAACAGTCCGCTGCGTATTCGCCTCTCCTCCTTCCGGGCTCCGGTGGCCATACGATGCTTCATTTTTTCCAGGGTATACGCAATCAGGCTTTCCGCAGGTAACGCCATAATCACCTCATTCAGTAGCGACAATATCGCCGCTTTTTATCCGGTACAAAAATGCTTATTACAGCACCCTGCTGGATGCAGGGTGCTGGCTAAACACTTCCGATTAATCCTTAATACCAGCGTCATTTTCTCCTTTGATGCGAATGCCAGAGGCAACTGGCACAGATACCACTTCAATGCCAGCAACCTGGCAAGCCTCTTTAAGTACCCAGTCAACGGCGTCTTTCCATGCTCCGGTTTCGACTGGCGGATTTTCATGCTTAACCTGTTCACAGAAGCGCACTGCTTTAACCAGTCCATCCGGTACAGCTGATACCTGTGGTACGGTGTATAGCTTACGGGTCTGAACACCTGCCCCCTGGCATTTCTCTTCCTCAACAAATCCTTCAAAAGCACATTCCCCGCAATCTTCCCATTCTCCCCATTCATCATATTCCGTATCCCACAGGCGGTACTGATATACCACCGGCTCTGCTTCCAGCGATGCCAGAGCGATAAGCGCCAGTTCACGGATTTCACCGCCGTCTATATCGTCAATATCATCGCGGCCAGAAATGTTAGCCAGCCATTGCAGTCGCTCTTTGGTAATAGTGGTCATGCCGTAGCCCCTTCTTGATATTTTTCAAACCAGAACACAACCGGGTCAGATTTCATTTCAACCAATCCCATACGAACCAGCGCCTTGCCTTTCCCGGACGCAAGGAATTCACGACGACCATCACTGATAATTCGCCGATAATCTTCCAGGCTACTGCAATGCTTGTGCAGATTGCATGGGTGGCATGCCGGAACCATGTTGGATATATCGTCACGTTCCTGGTGAAGCATATTTCCAGCAAAACGAATGACCGGTTTTACATGGTCTGCATGCCACTTTTCGCCAAGTTCGCAGCCGCAATAAGCACAGCGACCACCGAATTTCATGCGCAGTTCTGCACGTTGTTTTTTCGTCAGTGCCATATTACTTTCCTTTTCCCTGAAGCATGGCGGTGCGGCAGGCGTTCCATATTCCGGCAGCAATATCGCGCTCGCTATCGGTTAATTTGTACGTGGAAACATAGCCAGAGAGCATTTCTACGTTTTCCGGAGTTGCTTCTTCCGGCACTACCGGCGCTGGAGGGGCAGTGTAAAGCTGGTGCGTTCCATCAGGCAGCGAGTGACCCACATACTCACCGAACCCGTCAACACACATACCCCCATCTTCAATAATGCATGACGCTACAGGCTCCGCTTCCAGCGACGCCAGAGCAATTTCATAAACCCGGCGCTCAATATCATCCCGCACATCATGGTGATTAATACGCCCCAGGATTTCGTCAAAGAGTTCGTCATTAGTAACAGCGTTCATGTGTCAGCCCTTAGTCTGCAGTGTTTTCAACCTGAGTGGAGAACTTAAACATCCGGCCATCAGCAGACCGGACCTGATACTCCGGTCCGGCCTGCACACTTCATTTACGTCTGGCAGTGTTGTAACGCTCATGGCTGAGCAGTTCCCAGGTCTCTCCCCGGTTACGGCTCAGCAGACGCCAGGCGCGTCCGACGTTTATCTTGTAATAACGGGTCCCCCGGTCATTCAGTTGCTGGTAATTGCGCACACCCTGCCGGAACAGACTGACCATCTGAACCGCCTTACGACAGCAGGCCGGCGGAACGCACGGGCTGGCCAGAATGCCCGGTGCCAGTTCTGTCATTTTCATGACGCATTCCTTACCGGCTCCGTCTGCCGGTCAGCGCACCATCCCCTTACCGCATGCCAGATAGCCGTCAGCGGGATATTCATCTGCTCTGCAGCCAGCATCATGACATCCAGTCCATCCGCACTCTCCACATCCGTGATGCCCGCCTTCTGCCATAAACGCCACAGCTCTGCACTTTCCTCATCGCTCAGCGTGACACCACGTCCCGGCCGAACATCAATACCGGCAATGCGCCGGCGCGCCGCAACATCCACACTGGAAAGTCCAAAGTAAAACGCCATCAGCTCAATGGAGCCACCCAGCGCCAGTGCACGGTCAATGCGCTGCAGACGTTTCTGCTCCGTCCGGGCCTGCTGCAGCATACGCAGCAGATTTTCATGATTAATGTCCAGCCGGATAACCGACACTTCCGAGTTCGACAGGTAATGGATTTCCTCAATGGTCAGTCCCTGCAGCATCTGCATTTCCTCCCGGGCCAGTCCCAGAGATTCACAACGGCGCAGATAGCCGCTCTTGAGGTCCATCACCAGTTGCATCAGCAGACCGTTGGTTGCCTGAGATAAGCTGTTATTCATGACGCCTCCCGTATCATCAGCCCCGGCACCATCTGGCGGGCAGTTCCCCCCACACCATGATGCAGTGAGGCATTTTTCCCGGCTTCATACCCCTGCCAGCGGGCCAGGTCACCGCCGCGACAGGCTTTCACCTCCCGGGGGTCCACCGTCTCCATCTCCTGCTGCTCCAGCCAGAGACGCATCAGCCGGCTTTCCTCTTCTGTCACACTGAATGGCATCACCACCTGACGAACGCCCAGAACCCAGCCATCACGGAACTGGGCGGCCCGGGCACGGCGGGTGCTCAGTTTCAGCCGCCGGCTCTGTGTACGGAGATACGCATCCGTTGCGTCCCTCAGTTGACGGCACAGAACATCAAACGCATAAGCCGCCACCTGAGGACGTTCACTGAAACCGTAAAACGTCACACACCGGCGATACCTGCCACCGGGCATCAACCGCCAGTCGTAATACGCACTGCAGCCAAATGTCTGTGACACCACCATGACCAGACGAAACATCCACGCCGGAACTTTTTCAGCCTCAGAAGGTGCCCCCTGTGATGAAGACGTCTGCACCGAAGAAAGTCCCGCATCCTGCTCCGTGATACCGTGTTTCGCCATCAGCTGTTGCGCCCTTGCAAGCGCCAGCCCGGCCTCATGGGCATTGCTGTTATTGCGGCTCAGCTCCAGCAGTTTCCTGACCCGTCTGACCAGACGCTCCTGATGCGGCATATCACTCATCACTTTCATCCTCCTCATCATCTTCGGGTAACACACTGCGCTGCAGGGCGCGCAGACGGCGCAGCACACTCAGAAGACGCAGCAGCTTCACGGCATGTTCATCATCCAGCAGTGGCCATGCCTCCGGCGCACTGCCACCTGTCAGCAGGTCTGTCAGACTGACGGGAGACACTGTCAGCGGTGCATCACCGGTCAGCCCCACCAGAAATGCCGTCACCGGCGAACATTTCTCCTCTGCAGTCCCGAAACCAGCCGACAGGTCACTTTCTCTGTCCATGGCAATTTCTTCAGCACAGCCGGCAGACTCAGCCAGTTCCCATGCCAGCCGGAAGGCCTCATTCTGCAGATGCTCGATATCATCCCGTCCTTCAGCAAAATGCGTCACCGATGCGGGAAGTGCATCAGGTGTTCCGGACGGCGCTGTATCGCCGGTCATAACGGATGGCACAGCGGATCCGGCAATACCCGTTTCCACCGCATCACCACTGAAAACCGGCTCGCCACCGTACATATCCGGCTGTATCTCCGGACGCAGGACTTTCTCAGCAGAAGAAGACGCCTTGTCTGCACGCTCCTCGGGGGAAGGAAGCCCACATTTTTCAGTGTGGTCTGTGTCGGAAACAGCGTTCTCCGGTCGGGCAGCACAATGCTGTTCGGGCTCAGTATCAGGGGCAGAGATTTCCGGTACCTCAGGCCGGATACGGGATACCGGTGCACCGGACTGCCCTGTGCCGCTGTCGCGGACTGACGGCGGTACCACCACCGGTTCCGGCTCACCAAAATGGTGACGACGGTTCCGCTCTTTCGGATCCAGCTCCAGCAGCCACCGGTCATAGTCCAGGGAGGGATGTGGCAGCGCCTGCAATAAATCTCCAATCAGCTCATCGCGGAACATCTCCAGTGACCACAGTTCCGGCGAATTAAACTTCCGGCAGCTTTCCCCGAACACTCTGTCAAATTCCGCGTCCGTGCCGGACGCCAGCGCGAACTGTCCCCAGACACGCTCTGCGTCCTGACGAAGTGCCAGCAATGCCGTAACCTGTGGTCGCCCCAGCCCTGACTCCATCAGGTCGGGGATCCAGGGATACAGATATTTCAGGGCGTTCTCCATCCTGCTGATACTGGAAGCATCAACCGGCAGTCCCTGTTCCGTCAGTAATGACGACAGCTCGCGCATGGACACGCTTTTGTTTAACTGCTCTTCATAAATCAGGCGCGCCTTGTGAATGCCCTGCGCCTTCTCAATAAAGGTCAGTTCACCGCGAACTTCATTTTCCGCCAGATGACCAATCACACACTGAAGCCGTCCCGGCCAGGGTTTGAACAGCACATGAATACGGTAAAAACGCGGGTCCCCCGTTTCTTTCCAGAGTTCCGTCAGTATCTGGTAACGGGTGTTTCCCCCGTCACTGAAGATATACACATCCGGCTCACTGTCCGGAATACGGGTGACTTTGGGCACCGTATCCAGCCCGCGGGCGTGAATGGAGTTTTTGATGTCGTCATAACGCGGATTGCGCGTGGTGCGCGGGTTATCCGGATTCGGACGTAACTGGTCCAGCGTCAGAATCATGGGGGTCTCCCCCAGTGCCACCACATTACCGGCAGCACTGGCCTGACGACCGGGCTGCATAATGGCAGCCCCGAGATTCAGTGGTTTGTGTGCCATCACGCATATCCTCCCTGCCCGTCATTTTCAGAGGGCGTAAACAGTGTGTAACGGCCGTCGAATCTGACCCGCACCGTGCCTGTGGGCCCCTGACGCTGCTTGCTGACAATAATTTCAGCCTCCCCCTTTGCCAGTGAATCGGGGTTATAGACCTCGTCGCGGTAAATAAACATAATCAGGTCAGCATCCTGCTCCAGTGCCCCGGAATCACGCAGGTCACCGTTATTGGGGCGTTTATCTGCACGCTGTTCCACCTGACGGTTAAGCTGGGAGAGGGCCAGCACCGGACACCCCAGCTCCTTCCCCAGCGCTTTCAGGGAACGGGAAATTTCAGCAATTTCCTGTGTGCGGTTCTCCAGCTCCGGCGCCCGAATCAGTTGCAGATAATCCACCATAATCAGAGCGGGTTTACCGTACAGACGGGTATAACGGCGGGCACTGGCACGCAGCGATGACGGTGTCTGCTGGCTGCAGTCATCAATTATCAGGCGTTCACCCAGCGCATCCATGCCTCCGTCACCCAGCGCCATGCCGACCGCAGATGACACCCTCGCCCAGTCCTCATCATCCATGTTGCCACTGCGCAGATGATTCAGTTCCACACGCCCCAGCATGGAAAGCATGCGCAGAATCAGTTGCTCCTTCGGCATCTCAATGCTGAATACCAGAACGCTTTCTTCTGTCCGTCGCCGGGCGGCACTGAGACACATGGACAACGCCAGAGAAGTTTTCCCCATTGACGGACGGGCAGCCAGCAGGACCAGGTCGCCGGGCTGCAGGCCACAGGTCATTTCATCCAGACAGTCAAATCCCGTGGGGGTACCGGTCACACCACCGGAGCCGAGCACACTTTCCAGTTGCTGCAGAACAGTATCGAGCGCGGATGAAAGAGAGGCTTCCGTGCGCTCCCGGAGCGTCCTGTTCTGCGCAAGAGCAAACAGACGCCGCTCTGCAGCATCCAGCACGTCCCGTGATGTGGCGTTCGGTGCCGCCACATCAGCAATCAGGGTGTTTCCGGTGGCCTGTAACTGACGCAGAACGCTTTTCTCCACCACAATGCCTGCATAGGCCATGATGTTGGCCGCAGAAGGTGTGTTCTTGCTGAGCTCGGCCAGATAAGCAAAACCGCCCAGTACGTCCAGCCTGCCCTGATGTTCCAGGTGCTCTGACAGTGTAATCAGGTCCAGAGGCTGGCCATTCACCGCCAGTTCAGACATGGCACGGAATATGGCCCGATGCTGAGCCACATAAAAATCGTCAGGGTTCAGTATCAGCACCACTTCATCCCAGCGCTCATTCTCCAGCATCAGGCCGCCCAGAACGGCCTGCTCTGCTTCGTATGCACAGAGAATAGACATTTCAGCCATGGCGTACCCTCCCCCTCTGACTGCCGGAAACCTGACTATGTGAAAAAAGGGAAAAGGGTGCCGGACGTACAGCTGTCGGGAATAAAATCCCGGTGGCTGTCTGTACATTTTCAGACCGGTAAGTTTGGCGACCCCGGTCAGAAGGTACGGACAGCATCCGTTCATTCATAACAAGTTGATTTAAAGGAAAAATCTTATGAATACAGAAAAACAACTGCCGTCCGGCATTGATGACCTTGCTACAAACTGAGGTGGGTGTTACAGAAACACTCATACCACCTCCTTCGTTTTTCGCTTTTTGCCGGTAAAACCACATGAAAAAAGCGGGTCATGCCGCTGACGACGCTGGCGTTCCTGCAAAAGAAAGGCGTCACAACAGGAGCACAGCCCCAGCCCGCTATCATGATTCACCTTCACCCACTGCCGGGTGTCCTGACCTGCAGCATCACCAAATCGCACACCGGAATAACCACATCCGACGCACACTATCCGTCCACGCCTTGTCAGGGATTTAAACGACGGCTTTACCATTGACGTATGCCTCCGTGTTCCAGCAATTCATCAAAAAACTCACTCCACTCCGGCAACAGCTCACAGGCCAGGCTATGCATGGTGACCAGCGCAGAATCACTGCGACGAGCAGATGCTTTTTCAAGACGGTGTACCGGCTGGCCGGCTGCGTGTCCCTGTTTGTAAATATTCAGGTCATAAATCTGTGTTGAAAGCAGGGTGACCGCGCCTTCAGGAAGCACTTTGCTGTAACGACCGGAGTTAATAATGTCAGTCAGCTCCGCCAGTGTTTGTCTGGCCAGCGCCGTATAATCCATACAGTTAACCAGAGTGCGGACTTTCGGCAGGGGGATACCCAGTTCACGGTAGGGCAACAGGTTTTCCATGACATTGACTGTGCCACGAATGAACTCACGCACATCCGGCAGAACCGGATTCACCATCCCCACCACAGACTCCGTGGCAGACAGCACAATCATTTCCAGCATGACGGAACGCGCGCCCTGTGAATCCACCACAATGACGTCATAACTCTGGAAAAGTGGATGCTGGAGCACATTACGCAGACGGAGGCGACCATCCGGTGCATGAAGCATGGCCGTTTTCAGTTGTTCATGGGGGTCATTGGAGACTATCAGGTCAAGGCCGTCGATAGCCGTGCGGGAGATGATGTTGTCGGGATGACTGAGGTCAGCCGTGCGCATCAGTAATTCAAAAAGACCGGCCGGCGCTTCATACGTCAGCGGAAAGATATTGCTTGCCGTGGGCTGGGCATGGTCTCCGTCTATCAGCAGGGTACGGAGGCCGGCATCCGCCAGAAAACCGGCAAGATTAGCAGACTGGGTTGATTTTCCTTCGCCACCTTTGGTGGACACAACGGGCAGAATGTTCACTGGCACACTCTCTCTTTAAAATGTGCAACCAATGAACTACACTGAAGACTCCTGTCTGACAGTCCGGATTACCCGTGAAAGCCAGAACAATGGGATTGAAAATCCCCGTGTCCTTGGTTCGATTCCGAGTCCGGGCACCAAATTCATATGGACGGACCTCCACGGAGGTCCGTTTTTCGTTTCAGGACGCGACGATTTAACCGTTCTTCCTCCAAATCACTCCCACCAAACTCAACCAAATTCTCCCCACATCACCAGCATTTTGCGGGTATACCCCTGTTTGAGAAAATTTGTCCCTGAGCTATGACACTGACTGACGCGAAATATCGTGCGGCCCCGTGATGCTGTTGAACGACAAATGACGTCATCAGGAGCGTAACGCATCCATAAACAGAACGCCGACTGATGAGATTTCCTGGATGCGAACAAAGAGAAATGTATCAGTCCGTTTGATCATGCAAAGACTAACAATCCATTAAAATAGTAAGCGTTCCAGGCAATTTTCCGGGGATTATTTTCTGAACGTTTTCTTTGGCAAAGATAATCAATCTTGGTGGTAAGGCAAATTACTTCTGATTCTCATTAAAGTCATTTCGTAAGGCGATGTAATCAAGAGGTTTACGGCTGGTAAAAATAACGTCTCACATTCACCTGTAATATGTAAACGCATCCATCTATAGATGGTAAAAATAGGTTATGGCAATTATCATTGCACCATTCCCTTTTCGAATGAGTTTTTATTATGCAACAACCTGTAGTTCGCGTTGGCGAGTGGCTTGTTACTCCGTCCATAAACCAAATTAGTCGCAATGGGCGTCAACTTACCCTTGAGCCGAGACTAATCGATCTTCTGGTTTTCTTTGCTCAACACAGTGGCGAAGTACTTAGCAGAGATGAACTTATCGATAATGTCTGGAAGAGAAGTATTGTTACCAATCACGTTGTAACGCAGAGTATCTCAGAACTGCGTAAGTCATTAAAAGATAATGATGAAGATAGTCTTGTCTATATCGCTACTGTACCAAAGCGCGGTTATAAATTAATGGTGCCAGTTATCTGGTACAGCGAAGAGGAGGGAGAAGAAATAATGCAATCTTCGCCTCCCCCTATACCAGAGGCGATTCCTGACAAAGATTCCCCTTCCCACAGTCTTAACATTCAAAACACCGCAACGCCACCTGAACAATCCCCAGTTAAAAGCAAACGATTCACTACCTTTTGGGTATGGTTTTTTTTCCTGTTGTCGTTAGGTATCTGTGTAGCACTGGTGGCGTTTTCCAGTCTTGAAACGCGCCTTCCTATGAGTAAATCGCGTATTTTGCTCAATCCACGCGATATTGACATTAATATGGTGAATAAGAGTTGTAACAGCTGGACTTCCCCGTATCAGCTCTCTTACGCGATAGGCGTGGGTGATTTGGTGGCTACGTCACTTAATACCTTCTCCACTTTTATGGTTCATGACAAAATCAACTACAACATTGATGAACCGAGCAGTTCCGGTAAAACATTATCTATTGCGTTTGTTAATCAGCGCCAATACCGCGCTCAACAGTGCTTTATGTCGGTGAAATTGGTAGACAATGCAGATGGTTCAACCATGCTGGATAAACGTTATGTCATCACTAACGGTAATCAGCTGGCGATTCAAAATGATTTACTGGAGAGTTTGTCAAAAGCGTTAAATCAACCGTGGCCACAACAAATGCAGGAGATGCTCCAACAAATTTTGCCTCATCGTGGTGCGTTATTAACTAATTTTTATCAGGCACATGATTATTTAATGCATGGTGATGATAAATCATTGAACCGTGCCAGTGAGTTATTAGGTGAGATTGTTCAATCATCTCCCGAATTTACCTACGCGAGAGCAGAGAAAGCATTAGTTGATATAGTACGTCATTCTCAGCATCCTTTAGATGAAAAACAATTAGCAGCACTGAACACAGAAATTGATAACATTGCTACACTGCCAGGAATGAATAATCTGGCCATTCTCTATCAAATAAAAGCGGTCAGTGCTCTGACAAAAGGAAAAACAGACGAATCTTATCAGGCGATAAATACTGGCATTGACCTTGAAATGTCCTGGCTAAATTATGTATTGCTTGGCAAAGTTTATGAGATGAAGGGGATGAACCGAGAAGCTGCTGATGCATACCTCACCGCCTTTAATTTACGCCCAGGAGCAAACACCCTTTACTGGATTGAAAATGGCATATTCCAGACTTCTGTTTCTTATGTTGTTCCTTATCTCGACAAATTTCTCGCTTCAGAATAAACGAATCCTGGGTTGATTCATTCGCGGGGATTTTTAGCGTTAAACGCTTGTATATTTATTGACATAACATGTTGCAGCAATTTATTTGCTGCATAATTTTTTATTACATAAATTTAACCAGCAACTTTCTCGTAATTCATTGTAAATATTGAATGTTTATCTTTTCATGATATCAACTTGCGATTCTGATCTGTTAATGAAGAGCTAAAATAATCACTGACATAAACTTTTGTATTATTTCACCTAATCTTTAGGATTAATCTTTTTTTTGAGTAGTCTTGTCGCCAGTTTGGTCTGGTCAGTAAATAGTTATACATCATGACCCGGACTCCAAATTCTAAAATGAAATTAGGAGAAGAGCATGAGTTCTGCCAAGAAGATTGGGCTATTTGCCTGTACCGGTGTTGTTGCCGGTAATATGATGGGGAGCGGTATTGCATTATTACCTGCGAACCTTGCAAGTATCGGTGGTATTGCTATCTGGGGTTGGATCATCTCTATTATTGGTGCAATGTCGCTGGCTTATGTATATGCCCGACTGGCAACAAAGAACCCGCAACAAGGTGGCCCAATTGCTTATGCTGGAGAAATTTCCCCTGCATTTGGTTTTCAGACAGGTGTTCTTTATTACCATGCTAACTGGATTGGTAACCTGGCGATTGGTATTACCGCTGTATCTTATCTTTCCACCTTCTTCCCAGTATTAAATGATCCTGTTCCGGCGGGTATCGCCTGTATTGCTATCGTCTGGGTATTTACCTTTGTAAATATGCTCGGCGGTACCTGGGTAAGCCGTTTAACCACTATTGGCCTGGTGCTGGTTCTTATTCCTGTGGTTATGACTGCTATTGTTGGCTGGCATTGGTTTGATGCTGCAACTTATGCAGCTAACTGGAATACTGCGGGTACCACTGATGGTCATGCGATCATTAAAAGTATTCTGCTCTGCCTGTGGGCCTTCGTGGGTGTTGAATCCGCAGCTGTAAGTACTGGTATGGTTAAAAACCCGAAACGTACCGTTCCACTGGCAACCATGCTGGGTACTGGTTTAGCAGGTATTGTTTACATTGCTGCGACTCAGGTGCTTTCCGGTATGTATCCGTCTTCTGTAATGGCAGCTTCCGGTGCTCCGTTTGCAATCAGTGCTTCAACTATCCTCGGTAACTGGGCTGCGCCGCTGGTTTCTGCATTCACCGCCTTTGCGTGCCTGACTTCTCTGGGCTCCTGGATGATGCTGGTAGGCCAGGCAGGTGTACGTGCCGCTAACGACGGTAACTTCCCGAAAGTTTATGGTGAAGTCGACAGCAACGGTATTCCGAAAAAAGGTCTGCTGCTGGCTGCAGTGAAAATGACTGCCCTGATGATCCTCATCACTCTGATGAACTCTGCCGGTGGTAAAGCATCTGACCTGTTCGGTGAACTGACCGGTATCGCAGTACTGCTGACTATGCTGCCGTACTTCTACTCTTGCGTTGACCTGATTCGTTTTGAAGGCGTTAACATCCGCAACTTTGTCAGCCTGATCTGCTCTGTACTGGGTTGCGTGTTCTGCTTCATCGCTCTGATGGGCGCAAGCTCCTTCGAGCTGGCAGGTACCTTCATCGTCAGCCTGATTATCCTGATGTTCTACGCTCGCAAAATGCATGAGCGCCAGAGCCACTCAATGGATAACCACACAGCATCTAACGCACATTAATTAAAAGTATTTTCCGAGGCTCCTCCTTTCATTTTGTCCCATGTGTTGGGAGGGGCCTTTTTTACCTGGAGATATGACTATGAACGTTATTGCAATATTGAATCACATGGGGGTTTATTTTAAAGAAGAACCCATCCGTGAACTTCATCGCGCGCTTGAACGTCTGAACTTCCAGATTGTTTACCCGAACGACCGTGACGACTTATTAAAACTGATCGAAAACAATGCGCGTCTGTGCGGTGTTATTTTTGACTGGGATAAATATAATCTCGAGTTGTGCGAAGAAATTAGCAAAATGAACGAGAACCTGCCGTTGTACGCGTTCGCTAATACATATTCCACACTCGATGTAAGCCTGAACGATCTGCGTTTACAGATTAGCTTCTTTGAATATGCGCTGGGTGCTGCTGATGATATTGCTAACAAGATCAAGCAGACCACTGACGAATATATCAACACTATTCTGCCTCCGCTGACCAAAGCGCTGTTTAAATATGTTCGTGAAGGTAAATATACTTTCTGTACTCCTGGTCACATGGGCGGTACTGCATTCCAGAAAAGCCCGGTAGGTAGCCTGTTCTATGATTTCTTTGGTCCGAACACCATGAAATCTGATATTTCCATTTCAGTATCTGAACTGGGTTCCCTGCTGGATCACAGCGGTCCACACAAAGAAGCAGAACAGTATATCGCTCGCGTCTTTAACGCAGAGCGCAGCTACATGGTGACCAACGGTACTTCCACTGCGAACAAAATTGTTGGTATGTACTCTGCTCCGGCAGGCAGCACCATTCTGATTGACCGTAACTGCCACAAATCGCTGACCCACCTGATGATGATGAGCGATGTTACGCCAATCTATTTCCGCCCGACCCGTAACGCTTACGGTATTCTTGGCGGTATTCCACAGAGTGAATTCCAGCACGCTACCATTGCTAAGCGCGTGAAAGAAACACCAAACGCGACCTGGCCGGTACATGCCGTAATTACTAACTCTACCTATGATGGTCTGCTGTACAACACCGACTTCATTAAGAAAACGCTGGATGTGAAATCCATCCACTTTGACTCCGCGTGGGTGCCTTACACCAACTTCTCACCAATTTACGAAGGTAAATGCGGTATGAGCGGTGGCCGTGTCGAAGGGAAAGTGATTTACGAAACCCAGTCCACTCACAAACTGCTGGCGGCGTTCTCTCAGGCTTCCATGATCCACGTTAAAGGTGACGTAAACGAAGAAACCTTTAACGAAGCCTACATGATGCACACCACCACTTCTCCGCACTACGGTATCGTGGCGTCCACTGAAACCGCTGCGGCGATGATGAAAGGTAATGCCGGTAAACGCCTGATCGACGGTTCCATTGAACGTGCGATCAAGTTCCGTAAAGAGATCAAACGTCTGAGAACAGAATCTGATGGCTGGTTCTTTGATGTATGGCAGCCGGATCATATCGATACTACTGAATGCTGGCCGCTGCGTTCTGACAGCACCTGGCACGGCTTCAAAAACATCGATAACGAGCACATGTATCTTGACCCGATCAAAGTCACTCTGCTGACTCCGGGGATGGAAAAAGACGGCACCATGAGCGACTTTGGTATTCCGGCCAGCATCGTGGCGAAATACCTCGACGAACATGGCATCGTTGTTGAGAAGACCGGTCCGTATAACCTGCTGTTCCTGTTCAGCATCGGTATTGATAAGACCAAAGCACTGAGCCTGCTGCGTGCTCTGACTGACTTCAAACGTGCGTTCGACCTGAACCTGCGTGTGAAAAACATGCTGCCGTCTCTGTATCGTGAAGATCCTGAATTCTATGAAAACATGCGTATTCAGGAACTGGCTCAGAATATCCACAAACTGATTGTTCACCACAATCTGCCGGATCTGATGTATCGCGCATTTGAAGTGCTGCCGACAATGGTAATGACTCCGTATGCTGCGTTCCAGAAAGAGCTGCACGGTATGACCGAAGAAGTTTACCTCGACGAAATGGTAGGTCGTATTAACGCCAATATGATCCTTCCGTATCCGCCGGGAGTTCCTCTGGTAATGCCGGGTGAAATGATCACCGAAGAAAGCCGTCCGGTTCTGGAGTTCCTGCAGATGCTGTGTGAAATCGGCGCTCACTATCCGGGCTTTGAAACCGATATTCACGGTGCATACCGTCAGGCTGATGGCCGCTATACCGTTAAGGTATTGAAAGAAGAAAGCAAAAAATAATTAGCTAGTACAAGGGAAGTGGCTTGCCACTTCCCTTTTTTGCTCATAAGGAGAACACATGAAAACACCCTCACAGCCGCGCGCGATATACTATATCGTGGCGATCCAGATCTGGGAGTACTTCAGTTTTTACGGCATGCGTGCCTTACTCATTCTCTATCTCACCCATCAGCTTGGTTTTGATGATAACCATGCCATCAGCCTGTTCAGCGCATACGCTTCTTTGGTTTACGTTACCCCTATTCTCGGCGGCTGGCTTGCCGACCGCCTGCTCGGCAACCGCACTGCGGTAATTGCCGGCGCGCTGTTAATGACCCTTGGCCATGTGGTGCTGGGCATTGATACAAATTCAACCTTTAGCCTGTATCTGGCGCTGGCAATCATTATTTGTGGCTACGGTTTATTCAAATCAAACATCAGCTGTTTGCTTGGCGAGCTCTACGACGAGAACGATCATCGACGTGATGGCGGTTTTTCGCTGCTGTATGCTGCGGGCAATATCGGTTCTATCGCAGCCCCCATCGCCTGCGGCCTGGCTGCTCAGTGGTATGGATGGCATGTTGGCTTTGCCCTTGCGGGTGGCGGCATGTTTATCGGTTTGTTGATTTTCTTAAGCGGTCATCGTCATTTCCAGTCCACGCGTAGTATGGATAAAAAAGCGCTCACTCGCGTGAAGTTTGCCTTACCGGTATGGAGCTGGTTAGTGGTGATGCTCTGTTTAGCCCCAGTATTTTTTACCTTGCTGCTGGAGAACGACTGGTCCGGATATTTGCTGGCGATTGTTTGCCTTATTGCTGCACAAATCATTGCCCGCATGATGATCAAATTCCCCGAACACCGCCGTGCTCTTTGGCAAATTGTATTGTTGATGTTTGTCGGGACGTTGTTCTGGGTACTGGCACAACAGGGCGGCAGTACCATCAGCTTGTTTATCGATCGCTTTGTGAATCGTCAGGCATTCAATATTGAAGTACCTACTGCGCTATTCCAGTCAGTGAATGCAATTGCGGTGATGCTCGCTGGAGTTGTACTTGCCTGGCTGGCGTCGCCAGAAAGCCACGGCAACTCAACATTGCGCGTCTGGCTGAAGTTTGCCTTTGGCTTACTGCTGATGGCTTGTGGCTTTATGTTGCTGGCATTTGATGCCCGACATGCAGCGGCTGGCGGTCAAGCGTCAATGGGTGTGATGATATCCGGGCTGGCGCTAATGGGCTTTGCCGAACTCTTTATTGACCCGGTGGCGATTGCGCAAATCACGCGTCTGAAAATGTCTGGCGTATTAACCGGTATTTATATGCTGGCAACAGGCGCGGTCGCCAACTGGCTGGCAGGCGTAGTGGCACAACAGACGACAGAGTCGCAAATTAGCGGTATGGCAATTGCAGCTTACCAGCGATTCTTTTCCCAGATGGGAGAGTGGACGTTGGCTTGTGTCGCGATCATCGTGGCATTGGCCTTTGCTACCCGATTTCTGTTTAGCACTCCGACGAATATGATACAGGAAAGCAACGATTAACTTCCGTAAAAACAATTAGTTATGAATCAATTTACTTTCAGTTAATCACACTAGCAAATCCCAGATTAATAAGATATTTAAACCATTTTTATGGTTATTTATTAGTGATATCAACTTGAGGTAAGCGTTGGTTTAGATAAGATGAACTGAGTTACTAATAGTCGAGGCAGATAATACAGTGTACCGATCTGTCTCTTTATCTACGCTAAATTGAAAGCTGGATTAAGAGGAACCAAAATGTCTGAACGAGAAACACAGGGAGCCAATGAGGCTATTGATTTTAACGATGAAATGAGAAATCGTCGCGAAAAACTGGCAGCGCTGCGTCAGCAAGGCGTGGCGTTTCCCAATGATTTTCGCCGCGACCATACTTCTGACCAGTTGCACGAAGAGTTTGATGCGAAGGATAACCAGGAACTGGAATCCTTAAACATTGAAGTCTCGATTGCTGGCCGAATGATGACCCGTCGAATCATGGGGAAAGCCTCCTTTGTAACATTGCAGGATGTCGGTGGCCGTATTCAACTGTACGTTGCACGAGATAGCCTGCCAGAAGGTGTTTATAACGATCAGTTTAAAAAATGGGACCTGGGTGACATTATCGGTGCCCGCGGTACGCTGTTTAAGACGCAAACTGGTGAGCTTTCCATTCACTGTACTGAGTTACGCCTGCTGACTAAAGCACTACGTCCTTTACCAGATAAATTCCATGGTCTGCAGGATCAGGAAGTCCGTTATCGTCAACGTTATCTGGACCTCATCGCTAACGATAAATCCCGTCAAACGTTTGTTGTCCGTTCAAAAATTCTGGCCGCTATCCGCCAGTTCATGGTCGCACGCGGCTTTATGGAAGTAGAAACCCCGATGATGCAGGTAATTCCAGGTGGGGCATCTGCTCGCCCGTTTATTACCCATCATAATGCTCTGGATTTAGATATGTATCTGCGTATCGCGCCGGAGCTGTATCTGAAACGTCTGGTTGTAGGTGGTTTTGAACGGGTATTCGAAATCAACCGTAACTTCCGTAATGAAGGTATTTCTGTTCGTCATAATCCTGAGTTCACGATGATGGAACTCTACATGGCGTATGCGGATTACCACGATTTGATTGAACTGACAGAGTCACTGTTCCGCACCCTGGCACAAGAGGTACTGGGTACCACTAAAGTCACTTATGGCGAGCATGTGTTTGATTTCGGCAAACCGTTTGAAAAACTCACCATGCGCGAAGCAATCAAAAAATATCGTCCAGAAACCGATATGGCCGACCTGGATAATTTTGATGCCGCTAAAGCATTAGCTGAATCTATCGGTATTACAGTAGAGAAAAGCTGGGGGCTGGGACGTATTGTCACCGAAATCTTTGATGAAGTTGCAGAAGCACATCTGATTCAGCCAACCTTTATTACTGAGTATCCGGCAGAAGTGTCACCGCTGGCGCGCCGTAATGATGTTAACCCGGAAATCACCGACCGTTTTGAATTCTTCATCGGTGGTCGTGAAATCGGTAATGGTTTTAGCGAATTAAACGACGCAGAAGATCAGGCTGAACGTTTCCAGGAACAGGTTAACGCCAAAGCTGCAGGTGACGACGAAGCGATGTTCTACGACGAAGATTACGTGACTGCGTTGGAATATGGTCTGCCGCCAACCGCAGGTCTGGGAATTGGTATCGACCGAATGATTATGCTGTTTACTAACAGTCATACTATTCGCGACGTTATTCTCTTCCCGGCGATGCGTCCACAGAAATAAGTTTCACTTTAATGAACGAAGCAGCCAGGCGACTGCTTCGTTCGTCGTTCCGCAAATCAAGTTTTGAGGAGAGACGCTTCGTTTCAAGATAACCAGCGGATCCACTCAACCACAGCTCCTAAAAGAGAGAAAAAAGTAATGCCACAGGCAGACTCATTGGCCAGGTTATTCCTACCAGGAATGCACTAAGTAAACGAATATGTGTTTTCTCATGTGAGATAAACCAGATAATGACAAAGGATATGTTCACACCAATCACATAAAAAATTAATATTTTATAGAATAGTGTCATTTTGAATATCTTCTTATCCCTTCCATCTATTTGTAAAACTGACGGAAATAGTCATCAACTATCATAATGTTGAGGTCAAAATCAATATCTGGCAAGTCTAAGCATTTGATCCTGATTAAATCTTCAATTTCACTTGCGGCTAATGATGTCGTTATTGCGAAAGAATTCTCATTCAATTGTCGTGGTATTCCATATTCATCAGCCACTATAGAGGAGAAGTTCATATCATGCATCAATGATCTTAACCTTAAGAAAACTGAGGAATAAGATGATGGATAATCAAAAGAAACGACATAAGTATTGAACTTTTTTTTACCTTCCATAATAAGACTCCTATCAATATTAAATGCCCTGGGTATGCAAAGTTTATTAACCCCGATTGATGATTCTCATATAGGAGATATTCTTTTTTTTTTGCTCACTAAAGGGGATGACTTGGGACAAGAAAAAGCTCTCTCTGACCATTCTTTGTGCATCCCCCGACCCTTCAGATACTCCCCTGCATCGCATTACGCAGAGCATGAAAAATATCGTTACTCATCAACTGCGAATATCATCATACTCACGCGTTTTATCAAATTCGTGTTTCGCAAATGGGCACAGTGGGATAATTTTTCGTTTTTCCCGGCGCATTTTTTCCACGACTTTCGCAACCAACTGTTTACCAATCCCTTGCCCTTTCAGGCTTTCATCAACATCGGTATGTTCGATAATCGCTAAATTCTCTCCAGTCGGCACAAAGACAATTTCAGCGATTTGCTTACCCTGTTCGTCATTGATGTAAAATTTATTGTGACCTTCACGTATTTCCATTTTTCCCTCGCTTATTTATGACGGTATTTCAGTGCGCCGCTCGGGCACGTATCAATCACTTTCACTACAGTGGCGACGTCCACTTCATCCGGCATGATCCACGGCTTACGTTTGAGATTAAATAACTTGCCGTTGCCACGTACGCAATTGCCAGAATGCTGACATATTGCAGTGTTGAAATAGACATCGATCTTTTCGCCGGTATAGCAGCGATAACCACCGTCCAGTAGATCCTGATCCATGACCTTCCCTCTCTCATCAGTATGGTTTTCGCAATAAGCATAGCCCGGAATCTTCATACAGCACCGGCAGTTTCAGTTTCCAGAGTCTCTCCCCCTATATAGCCAATTATTCTTACTCCCTTTGAATTACCTGCCTCATCAGAGATAATGCTTAAGAAATTTGTCACACAAGGAAGCTGATGAGACATCCATTGCCCTACCGCAAGTTACGCAAACGTCCGATGAAATTGAGTACCACAGTGATCTTAATGGTCAGCGCGGTGCTGTTCTCGGTGCTGTTGGTGGTGCATCTGATTTACTTCTCGCAAATCAGTGATATGACGCATGACGGACTGGCCAACAAGGCGCTGGCGGTAGCACGTACCCTTGCCGATTCGCCGGAAATCCGTCAGGGCTTGCAGAAAAAACCGCAGGAGGGCGGGATCCAGGCCATCGCGGAAGCCGTGCGCAAACGTAACGATCTGCTATTTATTGTCGTTACCGATATGCAAAGTCTTCGCTACTCGCATCCTGAAGCCCAGCGTATTGGTCAGCCATTTAAAGGTGATGACATCCTTAAAGCGCTGAATGGCGAAGAAAATGTCGCTATCAATCGCGGTTTTCTGGCGCAGGCTTTACGCGTATTTACCCCCATCTATGATGAGAATAATAAACAGATTGGCGTGGTGGCGATCGGCCTTGAATTAAGCCGCGTGACCCAACAAATCAATGACAGTCGCTGGAGCATTATCTGGTCGGTGTTATTTGGCATGCTGGTCGGCCTCATCGGCACCTGCATTCTGGTTAAGGTGCTGAAAAAAATCCTTTTCGGCCTGGAACCCTACGAAATATCCACACTGTTTGAGCAACGCCAGGCCATGTTGCAGTCTATCAAAGAAGGCGTCGTTGCCGTGGACGATCGCGGCGAAGTCACGCTGATCAACGATGCCGCACAAGAATTGCTGAATTACCGTAAGTCGCAGGACGATGAGAAACTGTCGACGCTAAGCCACTCGTGGTCACAGGTAGTAGATGTCTCGGAAGTGTTACGCGACGGTACGCCGCGCCGCGACGAAGAGATTACCGTCAAAGATCGGCTATTACTGATCAACACCGTTCCGGTGCGCAGTAATGGCGTTATCATCGGTGCCATTTCAACCTTCAGGGATAAAACTGAAGTACGTAAACTGATGCAGCGACTGGATGGTCTGGTCAACTATGCTGACGCACTTCGTGAACGATCCCACGAATTTATGAATAAATTGCACGTGATTCTCGGATTATTGCATCTGAAGAGTTATAAGCAGTTGGAAGATTACATTCTCAAAACAGCCAATAACTATCAGGAAGAGATTGGCTCTCTGTTGGGCAAGATCAAATCGCCGGTTATCGCTGGTTTTTTAATCAGCAAGATTAACCGCGCGACCGATTTAGGCCATACGCTGATTTTAAACAGCGAAAGCCAGTTGCCCGACAGCGGCAGTGAAGACCAGGTCGCGACGCTGATTACCACGTTGGGAAATCTGATAGAAAACGCGCTGGAGGCATTAGGGCCGGAAGCTGGAGGCGAAATTAGCGTAACATTGCACTGCCGTCACGGCTGGCTGCACTGTGAAGTTAACGATGATGGACCGGGGATCGCACCCGACAAAATCGATCACATTTTTGACAAAGGTGTCTCGACAAAAGGAAGCGAACGAGGCGTCGGTTTAGCTCTTGTCAAACAACAGGTAGAAAATCTCGACGGCAGTATCGCCGTAGAATCGGAACCCGGGATTTTCACACAATTTTTTGTCCAGATACCCTGGGACGGGGAGAAGTCGAGCAAATGATCAATGTATTAATTATCGATGACGACGCAATGGTGGCGGAGCTGAATCGCCGATACGTGGCGCAGATCCCGGGCTTTCAATGCTGCGGAACGGCCTCGACACTGGAAAAAGCCAAAGAGATAATTTTCAACAGCGACACGTCTATTGACCTGATATTGCTCGATATCTATATGCAGAAGGAGAACGGGCTCGATTTACTTCCGGTACTGCATAACGCTCGCTGCAAAAGCGATGTGATAGTCATCTCTTCCGCCGCCGATGCCGCGACGATTAAAGATTCGCTGCATTACGGCGTTGTTGATTACCTGATAAAACCCTTCCAGGCATCACGCTTTGAAGAGGCACTCACCGGCTGGCGACAAAAGAAAATGGCGCTGGAAAAACATCAGTATTATGACCAGGCCGAGCTGGATCAGCTAATCCACGGCAGCAGCGCCAACGAGCAGGATCCTCGCCGCTTGCCAAAAGGCTTAACGCCGCAGACATTACGCACGCTGTGCCAGTGGATTGACGCGCATCAGGACTATGAGTTTTCAACCGACGAGTTGGCCAACGAGGTGAACATCTCGCGCGTTTCCTGCCGCAAGTACCTGATCTGGCTGGTCAACTGCCACATCTTATTTACCAGCATCCATTATGGCGTCACGGGTCGTCCGGTTTACCGTTACCGTATTCAAGCGGAACATTACTCATTGCTGAAACAATATTGCCAATAACGCACCATTGGTTATCCGCAAGTAACAATTATTGCAGTAATGCAAAAGAGCACTGGCACAAGTTACATCGTCCATCAGTAAAACTTGTGCCAGATCAAATATAATTATCCCCTTCTCATTTCATCGATTTAATATTCTTTAGGATAAATAGTGTTTTTAATTTCAAAACGCTAACAAAAGTTAATTAACTATTATGTCACCCGCATTATGTGTATTTTTACCCATAAATGGGTAGATCAGAATAATCTATAACCGTCATTAGAACAAAAAATATACCAATAAATATCAATAAGATAGTAGAAAACAAACTATTAACATCTGCGCAGCACAAACTATAACCCCATCGCCAGAGAGTATTTTTCTCTGAAAAAGTCGCTTATCACAGTGTATTAATTTATTGCTGCCTGAATCAGCCAATATTCACTGTGAAGTAATTACTCAGGCCAGTAACGACCAAAAGGATATTAGTCAGGCTCTGAAAAAAGTTCATACAAACAGAACGAGACTGCGTTCTATTCAGTAGAAATTTAAATGGGATTATCGCGAGGGTTCACAAATGTTATTTACGATCCAACTTATCATAATATTGATATGTCTGTTCTATGGCGCCAGAAAGGGCGGTATCGCGCTAGGTCTATTAGGCGGTATCGGCCTCGTCATTCTGGTATTCGTCTTCCATCTTCAGCCAGGTAAACCACCGGTTGATGTTATGCTGGTTATCATCGCGGTGGTGGCGGCATCGGCCACGTTGCAAGCCTCGGGCGGCCTTGACGTCATGCTGCAAATTGCCGAGAAACTGCTGCGCCGCAATCCGAAATATGTCTCCATTGTCGCGCCGTTTGTTACCTGTACGCTGACCATTCTTTGCGGTACAGGTCACGTGGTTTACACCATCCTGCCAATCATCTACGACGTGGCAATTAAGAACAATATCCGTCCGGAACGTCCGATGGCGGCAAGTTCTATCGGTGCACAGATGGGGATTATCGCCAGTCCGGTGTCGGTTGCGGTAGTGTCTTTGGTTGCGATGCTGGGTAACGTTACCTTTGATGGTCGTCACCTTGAGTTCCTCGACCTGCTGGCGATCACCATTCCATCGACGTTACTCGGTATCCTGGCGATCGGTATCTTCAGTTGGTTCCGCGGTAAAGATCTGGATAAAGACGAAGAGTTCCAGAAATTCATCTCCGTACCGGAAAACCGTGAGTACGTTTACGGTGACACCGCGACGCTGCTGGATAAAAAACTGCCGAAAAGCAACTGGCTGGCAATGTGGATCTTCCTCGGGGCAATTGCCGTGGTCGCACTTCTCGGTGCTGATTCGGACCTGCGTCCGTCCTTCGGCGGCAAACCGCTGTCGATGGTCTTGGTTATTCAGATGTTTATGCTGCTGACCGGGGCGCTGATTATTATCCTGACCAAAACCAATCCCGCGTCTATCTCAAAAAACGAAGTCTTCCGTTCCGGTATGATCGCCATCGTGGCGGTGTACGGTATCGCATGGATGGCAGAAACCATGTTCGGTGCGCATATGTCTGAAATTCAGGGCGTACTGGGCGAAATGGTGAAAGAGTATCCGTGGGCCTATGCCATTGTTCTGCTGCTGGTTTCCAAGTTTGTAAACTCCCAGGCCGCGGCGCTGGCGGCGATTGTTCCTGTCGCACTGGCGATTGGCGTTGACCCGGCTTACATCGTGGCTTCAGCACCGGCTTGCTACGGTTATTATATCCTGCCGACCTATCCGAGCGATCTGGCAGCGATTCAGTTTGACCGTTCCGGCACCACCCACATCGGTCGCTTCGTCATCAACCACAGCTTTATTCTGCCAGGGTTGATTGGCGTGAGCGTATCTTGCGTCTTTGGCTGGATCTTCGCCGCGATGTACGGGTTCTTATAAATGCACTTTGCGTGCCGCCCGTCGCTGTGCGGCACGCCATTTTCGTATAACAAATACAGAGTTACAGGCTGGAAGCTATGTCAAACAAACCATTTATCTACCAGGCGCCTTTCCCGATGGGGAAAGACAACACCGAATACTATCTGCTCACTTCCGATTACGTTAGCGTTGCCGAATTCAACGGCGAAACCATCCTGAAAGTGGAACCAGAAGCCCTGACCCTGCTGGCGCAGCAAGCCTTCCACGACGCCTCTTTTATGCTCCGCCCGGCACACCAGAAACAGGTTGCTTCTATTCTTCACGACCCAGAAGCCAGCGAGAACGATAAGTACGTGGCGCTGCAATTCTTGAGAAACTCCGAAATCGCCGCCAAAGGCGTGCTGCCGACCTGCCAGGATACTGGCACCGCGATCATTGTTGGTAAAAAAGGTCAGCGCGTATGGACCGGCGGTGGTGATGAAGAAGCGCTGTCGAAAGGCGTCTACAACACCTATATCGAAGATAACCTGCGCTATTCACAGAACGCGCCGCTGGACATGTACAAAGAGGTCAACACTGGCACTAACCTGCCTGCGCAAATCGACCTGTACGCGGTAGATGGCGATGAATATAAATTCCTCTGCGTCGCCAAAGGCGGCGGTTCTGCCAACAAAACGTATCTCTATCAGGAAACTAAAGCCCTGCTGACTCCGGCTAAACTGAAAAACTTCCTCGTCGAGAAAATGCGCACCCTCGGGACCGCAGCCTGCCCGCCGTACCATATCGCGTTTGTGATTGGCGGCACTTCTGCGGAAACCAACCTGAAAACCGTCAAGTTAGCAAGCGCTCACTATTACGATGAACTGCCGACCGAAGGGAACGAACACGGTCAGGCGTTCCGCGATGTCCAGCTGGAACAGGAACTGCTGGAAGAAGCCCAGAAACTCGGCCTCGGCGCGCAATTTGGCGGTAAATATTTTGCTCACGATATCCGCGTAATCCGCCTGCCGCGTCACGGCGCTTCCTGCCCGGTCGGTATGGGCGTGTCCTGTTCCGCTGACCGTAACATCAAAGCGAAAATTAACCGCGAAGGTATCTGGATCGAAAAACTGGAACACAACCCAGGCCAGTACATTCCGGAAGAACTGCGCCAGGCGGGTGAAGGCGAAGCGGTGAAAGTCGATCTCAACCGCCCAATGAAAGAGATCCTCGCCCAGCTTTCGCAATATCCGGTTTCCACTCGTTTGTCGCTCACCGGCACCATTATCGTGGGTCGAGATATTGCACACGCCAAGCTGAAAGAGCTGATCGACGCTGGTAAAGAACTGCCGCAGTACATCAAAGATCACCCGATCTACTACGCGGGTCCGGCGAAAACCCCTGCCGGTTATCCTTCTGGTTCACTTGGCCCAACCACCGCAGGTCGTATGGACTCCTACGTGGATCTGCTGCAATCCCACGGCGGCAGCATGATCATGCTGGCGAAAGGTAACCGCAGTCAGCAGGTTACCGACGCGTGTCATAAACACGGCGGCTTCTACCTCGGTAGCATCGGCGGTCCGGCAGCGGTACTGGCACAGCAGAGCATCAAGCATCTGGAATGTGTCGCTTATCCGGAGCTGGGTATGGAAGCTATCTGGAAAATCGAAGTAGAAGATTTCCCGGCGTTTATCCTGGTCGATGACAAAGGCAACGACTTCTTCCAGCAGATCGTCAACAAACAGTGCGCGAACTGCACTAAGTAACCTCTTCGGCCCAGCGCCTGGCAGCATGCTGCCAGGTGATCCCCCTGGGCCACCTCTTTTGCGATTGTAATTTCACGCTTGCTGGTGAATAGTCAGTATTTTCCCTGACTTGCGAACTCACCATGACCCGCACACTCAAGCCGTTAATTCTTAACACCGGCGCACTGGCGCTAACGTTAATCCTGATTTATACCGGCATTTCGGCCCATGACAAACTCACCTGGCTGATGGAAGTAACACCGGTGATTATTGTCGTGCCGCTACTGCTTGCCACCGCCAGACGTTACCCGTTAACGCCGCTGCTCTATACGCTCATTTTCTTTCACGCCATCATCCTGATGGTCGGCGGGCAGTACACCTACGCGAAAGTTCCCATCGGTTTTGAGGTGCAGGAATGGTTAGGGTTGAGCCGTAATCCGTATGACAAGCTGGGGCATTTTTTCCAGGGGCTGGTGCCTGCACTGGTGGCACGAGAAATTCTCGTGCGCGGAATGTACGTTCGTGGACGGAAAATGGTGGCGTTCCTGGTCTGCTGCGTAGCGCTGGCAATAAGCGCCATGTATGAGTTGATCGAGTGGTGGGCGGCGCTGGCGATGGGCCAGGGAGCGGATGATTTTCTCGGCACCCAGGGCGACCAGTGGGACACGCAATCCGATATGTTCTGTGCGTTGCTTGGCGCATTAACGACAGTGATATTGCTCGCTCGTCTTCACTGCCGCCAGTTACGGCGCTATGGCTTAATCACCAGAGCGCCGGAAGCGATTACACCTTAGCGGTGCAACCAGCCAGGTAGCCAGTCGCCGTGAGCGGTAATCAGGTCGTCAACAAGGGCATAAATTTCGTCAATGCCCAGCACGGCGGCGGTGTGCGGGTCCATCATTGCGGCGTGGTAAACACGGTCACGATTTTCGGTAAGAATGGCTTCGGTCAGCAGCGTCTGTACGTTGATGTTGGTTTGCATCAGGGCAGCCAGATGCGAAGGCAGTGCACCAACTTTGGTTGGCTGAATACCATTGGCGTCAACCAGACAGGCCACTTCCACACAGCATCCTTGTGGCAGGTTATCAATCAAACCATCGTTACGGACGTTGCCGTAAATCACACTCGGCTCACCGGTCCAGATAGCGTTCATAATCGTGCTGGCATATTCCCGCGACGGTTTAATATCAATCCGGGAGGCGTTCTTATACTCCTCCAGCTCTTTATGCCAGTTCGCCAACTGTTCAACACAGCGTTTCGGGTACTCATCCAGCGGCACTTTATAACGCTCAATCAAATCCTCGCGACCTGGCTTAATAAACCACGGCGTATATTCGGCAAAATGTTCTGACGACTCCGTGACGAAGTAGCCCAGCTTTTTGAACATTTCATAGCGCACAATATTCTGGCAACGAGTATTGCCATGAATATTCGGTTTCGGTGCCTGGCCTGCGTCATACGCTGCCAGCAGTTCCGGGTAGAGATTCACGTAACTGCCGTCTGCGGTTTTGCGCTCCAGCTCCAGGTAGAACGCCATATGGTTGATACCAGCGCAACGATAACGCAGCGTGGACGGTTCGATATTCAGGTCGCGGGCCAACTCTTCCGCCGTTCCCTGCACCGAATGGCACAGCCCCACCTGTTTGATATGCGGATAGCGGGCATACATCGCCCAGGTATTCATCGCCATCGGGTTAACGTAATTGAGCATGGTGGCATCGGGGCAAACTTCCGTCATGTCCTCGCAAATCTGCCACAAGTGCGGAATGGTACGTAGCGCACGCATAATGCCGCCAGGCCCCAGCGTATCGGCAATGGTTTGTTCCAGACCGTGGCGCTTACAGACCTCAAAATCAGTCACTGTGCAGGGTTCATAACCGCCAATCTGAAACGCCACCACCACAAAATCGGCGCCCTGTAAGGCTTCTTTCTGTTCGCTATGACAGGTGATTTTGCCGCTGGCTCCTGCTGAATCCATCAGCTTGCGCACCACGATGTGCGACTCTTCTAGCCGTGTGGGGTCGATGTCCATCAGAGCGATATGCGCCGTTTTCAGTGCCTCACGGTGAAACACATCACCAAGAATATTTTTAACGAAAATTGTCGAACCAGCGCCGATAAATGTAATTTTGGGTGCAGACATCATGGAGATCTCCTGGCTTGCTTGAATAACTTCATCATGGCAGGCGATACCGCAGAAAACTTCCGGCTTCCCCGTCGAGTATTCCCATAAACTCAGATCCTGAGTGAAGTATCAGTAAATCTGAGTTTATGGAAATAAATTAGCTGAAAAGCAGAGATTTCGGCCTCCTTATCCTTGGACGCTCCCCGCGTCCCTCTGGGAAGAGGGTGAAAACCGTGCTCCCATTCGCAGTCATCCTCCCCCACTCATGTCATAATTCTGATAATCCAGGAAAGAGAGCCATCCATGAATACTGATAACTTTATGTGTAGCAGCGATGAAAAGCAGACCCGCAGCCCGCTATCACTGTATTCAGAATATCAGCGAATGGAGATTGAGTTTCGCGCACCGCATATCATGCCCACCAGCCACTGGCATGGTCAGGTCGAAGTGAATGTGCCTTTCGATGGCGATGTGGAATACCTGATCAACAATGAAAAAGTGAAGATCAACCAGGGGCATATCACGCTGTTCTGGGCCTGTACGCCACATCAGCTAACAGATACCGGAACCTGTCAGAGCATGGCAATTTTTAATCTGCCGATGCATCTGTTTCTCTCCTGGCCGCTGGATAAAGACCTTATAAACCACGTCACTCACGGTATGGTGATCAAATCACTGGCGTCACAGCAGCTTAGTCCGTTTGAAGTGCGTCGCTGGCAGCAGGAGCTCAACAGCCCAAACGAGCAAATCCGCCAACTCGCTATTGATGAAATTGGCCTGATGCTCAAGCGATTTAGCCTCTCTGGCTGGGAGCCGATTCTGGTCAATAAAACCTCGCGTACGCACAAAAACAGCGTCTCGCGTCATGCACAGTTTTATGTCAGCCAGATGTTGGGCTTTATTGCAGAAAACTATGATCAAGCGCTAACCATCAACGACGTGGCCGAGCACGTCAAACTTAACGCCAACTATGCGATGGGGATCTTCCAGCGGGTCATGCAATTGACGATGAAACAGTACATTACGGCGATGCGCATCAACCACGTTCGCGCGTTACTGAGCGATACCGATAAAAGTATTCTCGATATTGCCCTGACAGCAGGCTTTCGTTCGAGCAGTCGCTTTTACAGCACGTTCGGCAAATATGTCGGCATGTCGCCGCAAAAATACCGCAAACTTAGCCAACAACACCGCCAGACGCTTCCCGGATAAAGATGATATCAGTATCAGCCAAAAAAATAGTTTAGCTGTCGATAATAAGCAGTGAAAACAACTTTAGAAATCAATGTAATTGTTTGTTTATAAAAATAAAAAAAACAAAAGCGACTGTTTTTTACTCGCTTTACAGCCTGAAATACCCAGAAGATACTTGCCCGCAACGAAGATTCCTTCATAACCGGGTAAGCAATGATGAAAGTATTAATTGTTGAAAGCGAGTTTCTCCATCAGGACACCTGGGTCGGTAACGCCGTTGAGCGTCTGGCGAATGCCTTAAGCCAGCAAAATGTCACTGTCATTAAATCAACCTCATTTGATGACGGCTTTGCCATTCTCTCTTCAAATGAGGCCATTGATTGTCTGATGTTCAGCTATCAAATGGAACATCCGGACGAACATCAAAACGTCAGAGAATTGATCGGTAAGCTTCACGAACGCCAGCAAAATGTGCCGGTCTTCCTGTTGGGCGATCGGGAAAAAGCCCTCGCCGCAATAGATCGCGACCTGCTGGAGCTTGTCGATGAATTCGCCTGGATTCTGGAAGATACCGCCGACTTTATCGCCGGACGCGCCGTTGCCGCGATGACCCGCTATCGTCAGCAACTGTTGCCGCCACTGTTCAGCGCGCTGATGAAATATAGCGACATCCACGAGTATTCCTGGGCCGCACCGGGCCACCAGGGCGGCGTTGGCTTCACCAAAACGCCAGCCGGGCGTTTCTACCATGACTATTATGGTGAAAATCTGTTCCGTACCGACATGGGCATCGAAAGAACTTCCCTCGGTTCTTTACTCGACCATACTGGCGCATTTGGCGAAAGCGAAAAATATGCCGCGCGCGTATTTGGTGCCGATCGCTCCTGGTCGGTCGTCGTCGGGACTTCCGGCTCTAACCGCACTATCATGCAGGCTTGCATGACCGATAACGATGTGGTGGTCGTTGACCGTAACTGCCACAAATCCATCGAACAAGGCTTAATGCTGACTGGCGCGAAACCCGTCTACATGGTGCCAAGCCGCAACCGCTACGGCATTATCGGGCCAATCTACCCGCAGGAAATGCAGCCTGAAACTTTACAGAAGAAAATCAGCGAAAGCCCGCTGACCAAAGATAAAGTTGGGCAAAAACCCTCTTACTGCGTGGTAACCAACTGCACCTACGACGGCGTATGCTACAACGCCAAAGAAGCGCAGGATCTGCTGGAAAAAACCTCCGATCGTCTGCACTTCGACGAAGCCTGGTACGGTTATGCGCGCTTTAATCCGATCTATGCCGATCACTATGCCATGCGCGGTGAACCTGGCGATCATAACGGCCCAACCGTGTTCGCTACCCACTCCACTCACAAACTGCTGAATGCGCTGTCGCAGGCGTCTTACATTCATGTGCGCGAAGGCCGTGGCGCGATCAACTTCTCCCGCTTTAATCAGGCATATATGATGCATGCCACCACTTCCCCGTTGTATGCCATCTGTGCATCAAACGATGTTGCAGTATCGATGATGGACGGCAACAGCGGCCAGTCTCTGACGCAGGAAGTGATCGACGAAGCGGTCGATTTCCGTCAGGCAATGGCGCGGTTGTATAAAGAATTTACCGACGAAGGAAACTGGTTCTTTAAACCGTGGAATAAAGAAGTGGTTACCGACCCGGAAACTGGCAAAACCTATGACTTTGCCGACGCGCCGAGCAAACTGCTGACCACCGTTCAGGACTGCTGGGTAATGCACCCAGGCGAAAGCTGGCACGGCTTTAAAGATATCCCGGACAACTGGAGCATGCTCGACCCGATTAAAGTCAGCATCCTCGCACCGGGGATGGGAGAAGACGGCGAACTGGAAGAGACTGGCGTACCTGCCGCACTGGTCACCGCCTGGCTTGGTCGTCACGGCATCGTGCCAACCCGCACCACTGACTTCCAGATTATGTTCCTGTTCTCTATGGGCGTAACCCGTGGGAAATGGGGAACTCTGGTTAACACACTTTGCTCTTTCAAACGCCACTACGATGCTAATACACCGCTGGCGCAGGTGATGCCGGAACTTGCTGAACAATATCCTGACACTTACGCGAATATGGGTATTCACGATCTGGGTGACAAAATGTTTGCCTGGCTGAAAGAAAACAACCCAGGCGCACGGTTGAACGAAGCCTATTCTGGCCTGCCGGTGGCTGAAATCACCCCGCGTGAAGCCTACAACGCGATTGTCGATAACAACGTCGAACTGGTATCCATTGAAAACCTGCCGGGACGTATTGCGGCGAACTCTGTCATCCCGTATCCGCCAGGAATCCCAATGCTGCTCTCTGGCGAAAACTTCGGCGATAAAAACAGTCCGCAGGTAAGCTATTTACGCTCACTACAATCCTGGGATCATCATTTCCCTGGTTTCGAACACGAAACTGAAGGTACCGAAATTATTGACGGTATTTACCACGTGATGTGTGTGAAAGCGTAACCACTATTCCGCTGAAGGCGTAATTGTTTAAATAACATTACGCCGCCTGGCCTGAGGCCTTTTGAGTATGGCAACGTTTTCATAAAAATTGCTGCAAACAAAAATGTCATACTTTTTGCGCGGCCCCACCCCGCGCTTTTTTTTGCCTGTTATTTACACTTTTTCAGCATGTAAAATTTTTTGTACATGAGAAATTACTATAAAAATTTGTAATATTAGTAAAACACGTTATTTTTATGCATGTTTTGATTCGTCATACAATTATATAACCATTTCCCCGTATCGCTCTTCCTGGCGAAAACGGGTCTTTTATTTGCATTCAGGAGTACATGTATGAGGATTTGCAGCGACCAACCTTGTATTGTTTTATTGACTGAAAAAGATGTCTGGTTAAGGGTGAATGGGAAAGAACCTATAAGCCTGAAGGCTAACCACATGGCGTTATTAAGTTGTGAAAATAATATTATTGATGTCTCCTCACTTAATAACACTTTGGTTGCGCATATTAGTCATAACATCATCAAAGATTACCTCCGTTTTCTGAATAAAGATCTCTCAAAAATACCCGTCTGGCAACGAAGCGCCACCCCAGTCCTGGCCTTACCATGCCTGACTCTGGACCTCTTTCGCGTCGCTGCTCAACATAGCATGATGCCCGCTGAAACAGAGTCAGAAAAAGAACGCACTCGTGCATTATTATTCACTGTGCTATCACGCTTTCTCGACAGTAAAAAATTCCTTTCTCTTATGATGTATATGTTACGTAATTGTGTAAGTGATAGCGTTTATCAAATAATTGAAAGCGATATTCATAAAGACTGGAATCTTAGTATGGTAGCCAGCTGTTTATGTCTAAGCCCCAGCCTGTTAAAGAAAAAACTGAAAAGTGAAAACACCAGTTATAGCCAAATAATCACCACCTGCCGTATGCGTTATGCCGTAAATGAATTAATGATGGACGGCAAAAATATCTCACAGGTATCACAATCCTGCGGCTACAACAGCACTTCCTATTTTATATCTGTATTTAAAGACTTCTATGGTATGACGCCTCTCCATTATGTTAGTCAGCACAGAGAACGTTCTGTCGCCTGATTTATAATCTGAACGAAGAGCTATATTAATAACAGCATCAGCGATAACCCGGTTGAGGATAATTCAACGCGCGAGTGTAGGCGTATGATATGACGTAATTTATTGTCACGAAGCTCGCCTTCGCAGGAGTTTAATTATGTCTTCGGATGCTGACGCTCACAAAGTGGGCTTAATCCCCGTCACCCTGATGGTGTCGGGGAATATTATGGGGTCAGGGGTTTTTCTGTTACCTGCAAACTTGGCCTCGACAGGCGGGATAGCCATATATGGTTGGTTGGTGACGATTATCGGTGCGCTGGCTTTGTCGATGGTCTACGCCAAAATGTCTTTCCTTGATCCCAGCCCTGGCGGTTCATATGCCTACGCGCGCCGCTGCTTTGGCCCTTTCCTCGGGTATCAAACAAACGTTCTCTACTGGCTGGCCTGCTGGATCGGCAATATTGCCATGGTGGTCATTGGCGTGGGGTATTTAAGCTACTTCTTCCCTATCCTCAAAGATCCGTTGGTATTAACCATCACCTGTGTGGTGGTACTGTGGATCTTCGTTCTGCTTAATATCGTCGGTCCAAAAATGATCACCCGCGTGCAGGCTGTCGCCACTGTGCTGGCGCTGATCCCCATTGTCGGAATTGCAGTATTCGGCTGGTTCTGGTTCCACAGTGAAACGTATATGGCAGCCTGGAACGTGAGTGGTCAGGGTACTTTCGGTGCGATTCAAAGTACCTTAAACGTCACGTTGTGGTCGTTTATCGGGGTAGAAAGTGCTTCCGTTGCGGCGGGCGTAGTGAAAAACCCGAAACGCAACGTGCCTATCGCCACCATTGGCGGGGTGTTGATTGCCGCCGTCTGCTATGTACTCTCGACCACGGCAATTATGGGAATGATCCCTAATGCCGCGCTGCGCGTTTCCGACTCACCTTTTGGCGATGCGGCGCGGATGGCGCTGGGTGATACCGCTGGGGCCATTGTCTCCTTCTGCGCAGCGGCAGGTTGCTTAGGCTCGCTGGGCGGCTGGACACTACTGGCCGGGCAAACGGCGAAAGCGGCTGCCGATGACGGCCTGTTCCCCCCCATTTTTGCCCGCGTTAACAAAGCGGGTACTCCGGTTGCCGGGTTGATTATCGTTGGTATTCTGATGACTATCTTCCAGTTCAGTAGCATCTCGCCAAACGCCACCAAAGAGTTTGGTCTGGTGTCCTCCGTATCGGTAATCTTTACCCTCGTGCCTTATCTTTACACCTGTGCCGCTTTACTGCTTTTAGGTCACGGTCACTTTGGCAAAACGCGTCCGGCGTATGTGACCATCACGACTATCGCCTTCCTTTACTGTATCTGGGCGGTGGTCGGTTCTGGCGCAAAAGAGGTCATGTGGTCATTCGTCACTCTGATGGTGATCACAGCCATGTACACGCTGAACTACAACCGGATGCATAAAAACCCCTATCCTTTAGATGCACCGACCAGTAAAGATTAAGCCTCTCTTAATCCAGCAAACGCATAAGCCAACCTTAAGAACTTAAGGTTGGCTTAACTTTGCTTTGCGAACATATGCGCACTTTGTTCGATGGAAACACCGTGATGTTGAAGCGCCTTCTAAAAAGACCCTCTTTGAATTTACTCGCCTGGCTATTGCTGGCCTCTTTTTATATCTCTATCTGCCTGAATATTGCCTTTTTTAAACAGGTATTACAGGCGTTACCGCTGGATTCACTGCATAACGTGCTGGTTTTCTTGTCGATGCCGGTCGTCGCCTTCAGCGTGATTAATATTGTCCTGACACTAAGCTCTTTCTTATGGCTTAATCGCCCGCTGGCATGTCTGTTTATTCTTGTCGGCGCATCAGCGCAATATTTCATCATGACTTATGGCATCGTCATCGACCGTTCAATGATTGCCAATATTATGGATACCACAGCGGCGGAAAGTTATGCGTTGATGACGCCGCGGATGTTATTAACGCTAGGGTTAAGCGGCGTACTTGCCGCGCTGATTGCCTGCTGGATAAAAATCAAACCTGCCACCTCGCGCCTGCGCAGTGTTCTTTTCCGCGGAGCCAGCATCCTGATTTCTATACTGCTGATTGTGCTGGTCGCCGCACTATTTTATAAAGACTACGCCTCGCTGTTTCGCAACAACAAAGAGCTGGTGAAATCCTTAAGCCCGTCTAACAGCATTGTTGCCAGCTGGTCATGGTATTCTCATCAACGACTGGCGAATCTGCCGCTGGTACGCATTGGTGAGGATGCTCGCCGCAACCCGTTAATGCAAAATGGAGATCGGAAAAACCTGACCATTTTGATCGTCGGTGAAACTTCACGGGCGGAAAACTTCTCGCTCAACGGCTACCCGCGTGAAACTAACCCGCGGCTGGCGAAAGATAACGTGGTCTATTTCCCAAATACTGCGTCTTGCGGCACAGCAACGGCTGTTTCTGTACCGTGCATGTTCTCGGATATGCCGCGCGAGCATTACAAAGAAGAGCTGGCACAACACCAGGAAGGCGTGCTGGATATCATTCAGCGGGCGGGTATCAACGTGCTTTGGAATGACAACGATGGCGGCTGCAAAGGCGTCTGCGACCGCGTGCCTCACCAGAACGTCACTGCGCTGAACTTGCCTGGTCAGTGCATCAACGGCGAATGCTATGACGAAGTGCTGTTCCACGGGCTGGAAGAGTACATCAATAACCTGCAGGGAGATGGCGTGATTGTATTACACACCATCGGCAGCCACGGCCCGACCTATTACAACCGTTATCCGCCGCAGTTCAGGAAATTTACCCCTACTTGCGACACCAACGAGATCCAAACCTGCACGAAAGAACAACTGGTGAACACTTACGACAACACGCTGGTCTACGTCGACTATATTGTTGATAAAGCGATTAATCTGCTGAAAGAACATCAGGATAAATTTACCACCAGCCTGGTTTATCTTTCTGATCACGGTGAATCGTTAGGTGAAAATGGCATCTATCTGCACGGCCTGCCTTATGCCATCGCCCCGGATAGCCAAAAACAGGTGCCAATGCTGCTGTGGCTGTCGGAGGATTATCAAAAGCGGTATCAGGTTGACCAGAATTGCCTGCAAAAACAGGCGCAAACGCAGCACTATTCACAAGACAATTTATTCTCAACGCTGTTGGGATTAACCGGCGTTGAGACGAAGTATTACCAGGCTGCGGATGATATTCTGCAAACTTGCAGGAGAACGACTGAATGAAAATTCTAATTGTTGAAGACGATACACTGTTATTGCAGGGATTGATTCTGGCGGCGCAAACGGAAGGCTACGCCTGTGATGGCGTCACAACCGCACGGATGGCGGAACAAAGCCTGGAAGCTGGTCATTACAGTCTGGTGGTGCTGGATTTAGGTTTACCTGACGAAGACGGGCTGCATTTTCTCGCCCGTATCCGGCAGAAAAAATACACCCTGCCGGTGCTGATCCTCACCGCCCGCGACACTCTGACCGACAAAATCGCCGGGCTGGATGTCGGGGCCGACGACTATCTGGTGAAGCCTTTTGCGCTGGAAGAGTTGCACGCCCGCATTCGCGCCCTGCTGCGACGCCATAATAATCAGGGCGAAAGCGAGTTGATTGTTGGCAACCTGACGCTGAATATGGGTCGCCGTCAGGTATGGATGGGCGGTGAAGAACTGATTCTGACGCCGAAAGAATATGCTCTGCTGTCACGGTTGATGCTCAAGGCAGGCAGCCCCGTGCATCGGGAAATTCTCTACAACGACATCTATAACTGGGACAACGAACCCTCGACTAACACCCTGGAAGTGCATATCCACAACCTGCGCGATAAAGTGGGTAAGTCGCGCATCCGTACCGTACGCGGTTTTGGCTATATGCTGGTCTTAAATGAGGAGAACTAATTGAATCTGATGCGTTTTCTGCGTCGTCCAATATCGCTACGCCAGCGGCTAATATTGACCATCGGGGCCATTTTGCTGGTGTTTGAGCTGATCAGCGTCTTCTGGCTATGGCATGAAAGTACCGAGCAGATTCAGCTATTTGAGCAGGCGTTACGCGACAATCGCAACAACGACCGCCACATCATGCGTGAGATCCGCGAGGCGGTCGCCAGCCTGATTGTCCCCGGCGTGTTTATGGTCAGCCTGACGCTATTTATCTGCTATCAAGCGGTACGGCGCATCACCCGTCCGCTGGCGGAGTTGCAAAAAGAGCTGGAAGCGCGCACCGCCGACAACTTAACGCCCATTGCCATTCACAGTGCCACCCTCGAAATCGAATCGGTGGTTTCGGCTTTGAACGATCTGGTATCTCGCCTGACCAGCACGCTGGATAACGAACGCTTGTTTACCGCTGACGTCGCTCACGAACTGCGAACGCCGCTGGCGGGGGTACGTTTGCATCTGGAGTTGCTGGCGAAAACGCATCACATTGATGTAGCGCCGTTAGTGGCGCGGCTTGATCAGATGATGGAGAGCGTCTCCCAGTTGTTACAACTGGCGCGTGCGGGTCAGTCATTTTCATCCGGTAATTATCAGCATGTAAAACTGCTGGAAGATGTGATTCTGCCCTCGTATGACGAGTTAAGTACCATGCTCGACCAGCGTCAGCAAACTTTGCTGTTGCCAGAGAGCGCCGCCGACATCACCGTTCAGGGTGATGCAACCCTGCTGCGGATGTTATTGCGAAACCTGGTAGAAAACGCCCATCGTTACAGCCCACAAGGCAGCAACATTATGATTAAGCTGCAAGAAGATGGCGGTGCGGTAATGGCGGTTGAAGATGAAGGGCCAGGTATTGATGAGAGTAAATGCGGGGAGTTAAGCAAAGCGTTTGTACGAATGGACAGCCGTTATGGCGGAATTGGTCTGGGATTAAGTATTGTCAGCCGCATCACGCAGTTGCATCACGGGCAGTTTTTCCTGCAAAACCGGGAAGAAACCTCCGGCACACGTGCCTGGGTACGGCTGAAGAAAGATCAGTACGTGGCAAACCAGATATAGAGAAAGCTGCTGACTACCAGCACGCTGAACACGGTGGTTAAACGTTCATAAATACGGTTTTTCATTGCACTCTCCTCCGTTAACCTGGAGGAGAGTATGCGCGCCAGAGATTAAGTGAACCTTAAGAGTTCGGTTGTAGGCCTGATAAGACAGCGTCGCATCAAGCCATCCATTTCAGATTACTCATCAATACGCGGATGTTGCTGCACCAGGCGAGAACGTTTCGCCTGCAAATCGGCAATCTCGTAGTCAATATCCTCGATTTTTTGCTCAATATTATCGTAATGCTCGACAAGAATTTCCTTCGCTTCCTGTAAATCTGACGCCGCTGGCGTCGCACCTTTCAATGGCTGATTCGCCGTCTCTTTCATGGTTACGCCGGTGATTAAACCAACCACCGCCACGACCATCAGATAATAGGCGGGCATCATCAGATTCTGCGAGCTTTCGACCAGCCAGGCCGCCAGTGTTGGCGTCAGACCAGCAATCAGCACCGAAATATTAAATGCCGCCGCCAGTGCACTGTAACGGATATGCGTCGGGAACATCGCTGGCAGCGTTGAGGCCATAACACCCGTAAAGCAGTTAAGGATCACTGCCAGCATCAACAACCCGGCGAAAATCAGGCCGATGATATTACTGTTAATCAGGATGAACGCCGGGATCGCCAGCGCAAACAGCGCAACACTGCCGAGGATCACAAACGGACGACGGCCAAAACGGTCACTAAGCAGCCCCATCACCGGTTGCACAAACAGCATACCAATCATAATGGCGATAATAATCAGCACTCCGTGGTCTTCGGAGTAGTGCAGGTTATGCGACAAATAACTCGGCATATAGGTCAGCAGCATGTAGTAAGTGACGTTGGTGGCAATCACCAGGCCAATACACGTCAACAAACTGCGCCAGTGTTTGGTGGCAATCTCTTTAAACGAGACTTTCGGGCCATCCTGCAAACCTTCCCGGTCGCCCTGCTCCAGTTTCTCAACATGTTGCTGGAAAGCTGGCGTCTCTTCCAGCGCATGGCGCAAGTAAAGCCCGATAATCCCTAAAGGCAGAGCGATAAAGAACGGAATACGCCAGCCCCAGTCGAGGAAGTTTTCTTCACCGACGATGGTCGAAATTAACACCACCACGCCCGCACCCAGCACAAACCCGGCAATAGAACCGAAATCCAGCCAACTGCCCATAAAGCCGCGTTTACGGTCAGGGGAGTATTCCGCAACAAATATCGACGCCCCGGTATATTCGCCCCCTACCGAGAATCCTTGCGCCATCTTACAGATCAACAACAGAATCGGTGCCCAAATACCAATAGAAGCGTAGGACGGTATTAAGCCAATACAGAACGTACTGATCGACATAATCACAATGGTGATCGCAAGGATCTTCTGGCGACCATATTTATCGCCCAGCATACCGAAGAAGAGCCCGCCAAGCGGTCGAATCAGAAAGGGAACGGAGAAGGTGGCAAGTGCAGCAACCATCTGCACGCTAGGGTCAGCCCCCGGGAAAAAGACCTTACCTAATGCGTAGGCAACAAAACCATAAACACCAAAATCGAACCATTCCATTGCATTACCCAGCGATGCTGCGGTAATGGCTTTGCGCAGTTTACCGTCATCAATAATAGTGACGTCACGAAGGGTAATCGGTTTTACTTTTTTCCTTTTCAGCATAGCTTTCCTCGCAGAGTAAGCCCATTTCCGCACACGTCAGGCAAATAACGTGGCGCCCGCAAAAGGGAAGCGGGAATTGCAGGGTGCAATCTCTGTAACAAGCGTAGCGGGTTTACTTACACGTTCCGATTAAGAATTGTACAACCAAACCAGTTGACGCCTGAATTGGGCAGTTAATGACCTTTTTACCCTACCAGCGTTTAAATTTGTGATCAACTTCACATATGGATTTCGTTAAACACTCATCAATGTAACTGATTATTTACACGCAATTTACAGAGAAGATTTCCTCGACCATGGCCTCCACCAGACGTTGTGCTGAACAGAGCCGTGGCATCCCTACCGCGACAGTTTGCCAACGTTGGGTCACCGACCAGCAAACGGGCTGTTTATCTGCATCGGACCACTTACCCAACCAACCTAAAAAGTCAGCATGTTCCCCACCGCTTAGAGCTGTGGGTGATGTGAACCATTGGTGGTAATAATGACGAGTAGTCGGTGCCGCGTTGATACTTTCAGCCAGATATTGCGTCGCTTTCACGCGCAAATCATCAAGCAACAACGCTGCCGCTTGCGGACTTCCCAGACGGCAGGCATCGCCAAACGCCCCCCAACGCAGTTCTTCCAGAACGATGAAACCACGTCCAGGCAGCGACCAACTGTCATACGCACCGGCACGCCAGCGAGTAAAAATTTGCTCGCTCTGTTCGCCCGCCTGCACCAGCAACCCTCGTTGCGTTAAGGCTTTTTCCTTCCAGTGACAACGGGCTGAAAACCACTCATATAAAGCAGTAATTTGCTGCTGGAGTTCCGGGAAAGCGGATTGTGGGCGGAGATCCCTTTTTTGCAGTAACGCCAGATATTGTGCGATCTGTGTCAACGCCAGATGACCGGGGTCAAGCATTGCCGCCAATTTTTCCACCAATGCCAGGCGTAGACTAAGCGGCGCATTTAACATTCCGGCATTCGCCCACGTCTGAAGCTGTGTGCGAGCAAGGATCTCCTGCATCAGTCGTTCACGAAACTGCTGCTGATGGGCTTGCGGATGGCGGGTATCATCGCCCAGCGCCAGATCCACTAAAAAGCGGGGATGAACCGACTCCAGCACGCGACCGGGGCCGTCCAGTAACGTCTTTGTCAATACTGTTCTGCCGTGAAAAGAGTTTGAATATCATCGCGTAACAACTGAGAGTCCGTATAAATCCAGCCGTGCGTTGTTGCAGTCTGCTGCAATTGCTGCTGCATAATTTTCACCACGGATTCATTTTGCTGTCGCAAAGCCAGACTTTCGCGTAAACGCGTGTGTAATTCCGTCAAACATACAGCGAAATCAGCGAAAAATGTGCTCATTCCTGCCGTGACAGAATCATCGACCTGAACCGCTAAAACTTTAGCCATTTGTTGGCAATAGAGGTCAATTTCTTCGGTTAACGTACGTTGTAGCACACTGTAATCAACGGTCTTCGTCGGGGATTTCTCACTACTCCGTCCCCAGTCTGGTTGATTCAACCAGCGCGAGAAAGTCTCACGTACAACACCTAAACGGGTGACCTGCTCATCCGGTATTTCCTGGAGTGATATTGCATCGCTGAATAGCTGGCGAGTATTGAAGTGGGGAACCACGCTGCGAAAAACAGGAAACTCAAATCCAGGGCGAAACCCAGACTCACTCAATGCCACTTTAACCTGTTGTTCAATGGGACGAATAACATCGGTTAGTACCCGGCAAAGGGTTGATTCCAGTTCAGCAAAACGCAGCGTGAAATCCCGGCTGATTTGGGTCTGTGCCGTCTGTAACAGTGTCTCGCAGCGAGTACGAATCTCGCTTAATGGCCACGAATCATGTTGAAACAGCACGGCTAACTGGGCATTCACCTGCTCTTGCTGCTGACGCAAAAAGTCGTTGGCTGATGTCAGGGCCAGCTCTATTTCATGTTGAATCTCACCGCTCACCTGCGTCTGATTGAGTTGCAATAGCTGCAAATTTTCTTCGAGTTGGTGGATATTTTGCCGCAATAGCTCGCAGGCGACAGTCAGGCCGTGGGCGCGAAAATCAAGGTACTCCCGCGCCTGCTGGGCGTAATTCAACAATTTATGCGAGGCAGAACGCAGAGCGTACAACGACGCGTTGGCATACGCGGCATGAAGCAACGCCTGCACCGGCTGTTCAAATAACGAGTCTTCCCACAATTGCTCAACTGCATGGCGAATATGGTCGATATCCTCCAGATCCGCGTTACACCAGCGCCTACCGAGCGCCGCATGAGCAAAATCCTCCACCCAGCGTTGCTGTTGAGGATCGGGCAACCTGCCGCTTCTGGCTAACTCATGGCGCGCCCGATTCGCCAGATAGCCCCACATCGACGATACCGGAAATATCTGCCCTGGCGTAACACAGCCTTTCATCAACGTCCCGGAAATCAGCGCCCGCACCTGTTCGGCATCGTCGCTGTTACGATCCTGCTGATCGAATTTATTGACCAATACATACAGCGGTACTGACTTGCCGACGGCCATAACCGCCGCGCGCACCTCTTCATCGGAGATCGATTTCAGTTGCGTATAATCCATCACCGCCAGCACCGCAGAAGCACGCGCCAGCTGCTCATTAAGCATTTGTTGCAGATGTGGTTGTCCGGCTTCGTTTGGCCCGGGAGTATCCAGTAATGTTAACTGCCCCGGATAACTTTCCAGTCCCGCCAGATGGACGAACTCCACTTCAATCACCGGAATATGTTCAATGGCGGCGTAAGCAGAAAAAGGAAAATCAACATCCAGCGCTTTCGCCATGCGCACCAAATCATTCAAACTTTTCAGACAATGAAAAATAGGCTGGGCGCCCAGGTAATATTTTTCGAAAGCGACGCCATTTTCGATCCGCTGCATAAGTGCACGCATATCTTTATCTATTTCCAGCAGATCGGTCAGATGCTTAATATCGTAATCACGCAGGCGTTGTTGTAATTGTTGGATTAAACGGTCAATTGGCGCGACATGTGAAAAATGCAGCACGGGTTCTTTTTGCCCCGGTGTATGGCGAATAAGCGTTGGCAGCGCAGTCATAGGGCGATTGCGATTAGGAAGAACTTCAGTGCCAACAATGGCATTAATGGTGGTTGATTTCCCTGCTTTCATTGTGCCGACAATCGCCAGCACCATTTCCAGACGGGAAATTTTACGCAGCTCATTATTCAGCATCGCGTGGCGCTCGACGATATTATGCTGACTCCAGGGTAAAGTCAGAGGCGGCGCCACTTCTCCAGGTACAGCGAGAGGCATTTTTTCCAGTAACTGCAACTGTTGTCGGGAAAGCAGTAACAGACGTTCCGCCTCCTGACTTAACTCATATATTGTCTGTGTGCACATGGAAAGTTCTTCCTTAAAGCAAATTTTATTACTTTTATTTAGCCAGATCGTTTTTTAGTTCTGTTTTCGGCTTTTATAATTACTGCGGGAAATAATTTATATTTAATTTGTTGTTTTTATTAGAATGACGACGTCTCTTCCGACACGTTTAAAAGTCAGAAAGATAGAAAACAATTAAATAAAAAAAAGAACAAGAATAAAGTTAACCTTATCTCAAATAATAAACTGAGGCAAAAAGATTATTTTCTTTTTGCCTTCTCTTTCAAATGAAAACGATCGTCGTCTAAAATCAGCAGTACCCCCGACAAACTCAGGGATTTTGTGTATAATTGCGGCCTTTTTCGGCAATCTGCCGTTTTTTGGCGCTTTTGCCCCGCTGACTTTTGAGGAAATCCACATGTCATTACCACACTGCCCAAAATGCAACTCCGAATACACTTACGAAGATAACGGCATGTATATCTGCCCGGAATGCGCCTACGAATGGAACGACGCAGAACCTGCACAGGAAAGTGACGAGCTGATCGTTAAAGATGCTAACGGCAACCTGCTGGCTGACGGCGACAGCGTTACCATCATTAAAGATCTGAAGGTGAAAGGTAGCTCTTCGATGCTGAAGATCGGCACCAAAGTGAAAAACATCCGCCTGGTTGAAGGCGACCATAACATCGATTGCAAAATCGACGGTTTTGGTCCGATGAAACTGAAATCTGAGTTCGTGAAAAAGAACTGATTGTATTGCTCAATGTAATGTTGGCACATGATCGGTAGGCCGGATAAGGCGCTCGCGCCGCATCCGGCAACGGTGCCAGATGCCTGATGCGACGCTCGCGCGTCTTATCAGGCCTACAAATTCCCGCACACCCGCACCATCCGTAGGCCGGATAAGGCGTTCACGCCGCATCCGGCAACAGTGCGACTGCCTGATGCGACGCTCGCGCGTCTTATCAGGCCGCCTCTCATCTGTACAAATTTCGAACTACACTTAACTGGCTTCTCTTAACTGAGGTCACCATCATGCCGTTAAGTCCCTACCTCTCTTTTGCCGGTAACTGTGCCGACGCAATTGCTTATTATCAACGCACATTGGGCGCGGAACTGCTCTATAAAATCAGCTTCGGCGAAATGCCGAAATCAGCGCAGGACAACGCCGAGAACTGCCCTTCCGGGTTGCAATTTCCCGATACCGCCATCGCCCATGCTAACGTGCGTATTGCCGGAAGCGATATCATGATGAGCGATGCCATGCCGTCAGGAAAAGCCAGCTACTCCGGCTTTACGCTGGTGCTCGATTCGCAACAGGTCGAAGAAGGAAAACGCTGGTTTGATAACCTTGCAGCTAACGGAAAAATCGAAATGGACTGGCAGGAAACCTTCTGGGCGCATGGCTTCGGCAAAGTCACCGATAAATTTGGCGTACCGTGGATGATTAATGTCGTCAAACAACAACCAACGCAATAACCCGCCGGGAGGCCCGCCCTCCCGCACTGTCATCGAATTCCCGTTAACTCTTCATCTGTTAGTCACTTTTAATTAACCAAATCGTCACAATAATCCGCCACGATGGAGCCACTTTTTTAGGGAGGCTGCATCATGCAAACGATTATCCGTGTCGAGAAGCTCGCCAAAACCTTCAATCAGCATCAGGCGCTGCACGCGGTTGATCTGAATATTCATCATGGTGAAATGGTGGCTCTGCTTGGGCCGTCGGGTTCCGGCAAATCCACCCTTTTACGTCACTTAAGCGGTTTGATTACCGGCGATAAATCTGTCGGTAGCCATATCGAGCTGCTGGGCCGCACTGTCCAGCGCGAAGGCCGTCTGGCGCGCGATATCCGCAAAAGCCGCGCCCATACCGGCTACATCTTCCAACAATTCAACCTGGTGAATCGCCTGAGCGTACTGGAGAACGTGCTGATTGGCGCGCTCGGCAGCACGCCGTTCTGGCGCACCTGTTTTAGCTGGTTCACCGGCGAGCAGAAACAGCGCGCGTTACAGGCGCTGACCCGCGTTGGCATGGTGCACTTTGCTCATCAGCGCGTTTCCACCCTCTCCGGCGGCCAGCAGCAACGTGTGGCGATTGCCCGTGCGCTGATGCAGCAGGCGAAGGTAATTCTGGCGGACGAACCGATCGCCTCGCTGGACCCGGAATCAGCGCGCATCGTGATGGACACCCTGCGCGACATCAACCAGAACGACGGCATCACCGTGGTCGTCACGCTGCATCAGGTGGATTACGCCCTGCGCTACTGCGAACGCATCGTCGCCCTGCGCCAGGGGCACGTCTTCTACGACGGCAGCAGCCAACAGTTTGATAACGAACGTTTTGACCATCTCTACCGCAGCATTAATCGCATCGAAGAGAACGCGAAAGCTGCCTGACATCCCCATCATTGAGGAAAACGAATGAACGCTAAGATAATTGCCTCGCTGGCCTTCACCAGCATGTTCAGCCTCAGCACCCTGTTAAGCCCGGCACACGCCGAAGAGCAGGAAAAGGCGCTGAATTTCGGCATTATTTCAACGGAATCACAGCAAAACCTGAAACCGCAATGGACGCCGTTCTTACAGGATATGGAAAAGAAGCTGGGCGTGAAGGTCAACGCCTTCTTTGCCCCGGACTACGCGGGCATTATCCAGGGAATGCGCTTCAACAAAGTGGATATCGCCTGGTACGGCAACCTGTCGGCGATGGAAGCGGTGGATCGCGCCAACGGCCAGGTCTTCGCCCAGACGGTTGCGGCGGATGGATCGCCGGGTTACTGGAGCGTATTGATCGTCAACAAAGACAGCCCGATCAACAACCTGAACGATCTGTTGGCAAAGCGGAAAGATCTCACCTTCGGCAATGGCGATCCTAACTCCACCTCTGGCTTCCTCGTCCCCGGTTACTACGTCTTTGCCAAAAACAATATCTCCGCCAGCGACTTTAAGCGCACGGTCAACGCCGGGCATGAAACCAACGCCCTCGCCGTCGCCAACAAACAGGTGGATGTTGCCACCAACAACACTGAAAACCTCGACAAGCTGAAAACCTCCGCACCAGAGAAGCTGAAAGAACTGAAAGTGATCTGGAAGTCGCCTCTGATCCCAGGCGATCCGATCGTCTGGCGCAAAAATCTGTCCGAAACCACCAAAGACAAGATCTACGACTTCTTTATGAACTACGGCAAAACGCCGGAAGAGAAAGCGGTGCTGGAGCGTCTGGGCTGGGCGCCGTTCCGCGCCTCCAGCGACCTGCAACTGGTACCCATTCGCCAGCTCGCGCTGTTTAAAGAGATGCAGGGCGTAAAAGGCAATAAAGGACTGAATGAGCAGGACAAGCTGGCGAAAACCACCGAGATTCAGGCACAGCTGGATGACCTGGACCGCCTGAACAACGCGTTAAGCGCGATGAGTTCGGTGAGTAAAGCGGTGCAGTAATGTGCTCGATCGGTCCCCTCTCCCACAGGGAGAGGGAGAAAACATTAAACGGAGCCAAACATGCAAACCATCACCATCGCCCCACCCAAGCGCAGCTGGTTCTCGATCTTCAGCTGGGCCGTTGTTCTCGCCGTGCTGGTCGTCTCGTGGCAGGGCGCGGAAATGGCCCCGCTCACGCTGATTAAAGATGGCGGCAACATGGCGACTTTCGCCGCCGACTTCTTCCCGCCCGATTTCAGCCAGTGGCAGGATTACCTCACCGAAATGGCCGTCACGCTGCAAATCGCCGTCTGGGGAACTGCGCTGGCCATCATTCTCTCCATTCCCTTCGGTCTGATGAGCGCCGAAAATCTGGTGCCCTGGTGGGTTTACCAGCCCACGCGCCGCCTGATGGACGCCTGCCGCGCCATTAACGAAATGGTCTTCGCCATGCTGTTCGTGGTCGCCGTCGGCCTCGGTCCGTTCGCTGGCGTGCTGGCGCTGTTTATCCACACCACCGGCGTGCTCTCCAAACTGCTTTCCGAAGCAGTGGAAGCGATTGAACCCGGCCCGGTGGAAGGCATTCGCGCCACTGGCGCCAACAAGCTCGAAGAGATCCTCTACGGTGTGCTGCCGCAGGTGATGCCGCTGCTAATTTCCTACTCCCTCTATCGCTTCGAATCCAACGTCCGCTCGGCGACCGTCGTCGGCATGGTCGGCGCGGGTGGGATCGGCGTCACCCTGTGGGAAGCGATTCGCGGTTTCCAGTTCCAGCAAACCTGCGCCCTGATGGTGCTGATTATCGTCACGGTCAGCCTGCTGGATTTCCTCTCTCAACGGTTGCGTAAGCACTTTATCTGATAAGCGAGGCATTGATAGCTATGCACTTGTCTACACATCCGACCAGCTACCCAACACGCTATCAGGAGATAGCCGCAAAACTTGAGCAGGAGCTTCGTCAACACTATCGCTGCGGCGACTATCTTCCCGCCGAGCAGCAACTGGCGGCGCGCTTTGAGGTGAATCGCCACACCCTGCGCCGCGCCATCGACCAACTGGTGGAAAAAGGCTGGGTACAACGCCGTCAGGGCGTCGGCGTGCTGGTGCTGATGCGCCCGTTCGATTATCCGCTCAACGCCCAGGCGCGTTTTAGCCAGAACCTGCTGGACCAGGGTAGCCATCCCACCAGCGAAAAACTGCTGTCGGTGCTGCGCCCCGCCTCCGGTCACGTCGCTGATGCGCTGGGGATAACCGAGGGGGAGAACGTCATCCACCTGCGCACCCTGCGTCGGGTCAACGGCGTCGCGCTCTGTTTAATCGACCACTACTTTGCGGACCTCACGCTCTGGCCGACGCTGCAACGCTTCGACAGCGGCTCGCTGCACGATTTTCTGCGCGAGCAAACGGGGATTGCGCTGCGCCGCAGCCAGACGCGGATCAGCGCCCGCCGCGCCCAGGCCAAAGAGTGTCAGCGCCTTGAAATCCCGAATATGTCGCCGCTGCTATGCGTGCGCACCCTTAACCACCGTGACGGTGAAAGCAGCCCGGCGGAGTACTCCGTCAGCCTGACGCGCGCCGACATGATTGAATTCACTATGGAGCACTGAATGCACGCAGATACCGCGACCCGCCAGCACTGGATGTCCGTACTGGCGCACAGCCAACCGGCTGAACTGGCAGCCCGCCTGAACGCGCTGAACATCACCGCCGACTATGACGTTATCCGCGCCGCCGAAACTGGCCTGGTGCAGATTCAGGCGCGGATGGGCGGCACCGGCGAACGCTTTTTTGCCGGCGACGCCACGCTCACCCGCGCCGCCGTACGCCTGACTGACGGCACGCTCGGCTACAGCTGGGTGCTGGGGCGCGACAAACAGCACGCCGAACGCTGCGCGCTGATTGACGCACTGATGCAGCAAACCCGCCATTTTCAAAACTTATCAGAAACCCTTATTGCCCCGCTGGACGCTGACCGTATGGCACGCATTGCCGCACGTCAGGCCGAAGTGAACGCCAGCCGGGTCGACTTCTTTACGATGGTTCGCGGAGACAACGCATGACCCTGGAAACCGCTTTTATGCTTCCCGTGCAGGATGCCCAGCACAGTTTTCGTCGCCTGTTAAAGGCCATGAGCGAGCCGGGCGTGATTGTCGCCCTGCATCAGCTCAAACGCGGCTGGCAGCCGCTGAATATCGCCACCACCAGCGTGCTGCTCACGCTGGCCGATAACGACACGCCGGTGTGGCTTTCCGCGCCATTAAGTAACGATATCGTCAGCCAGAGCCTGCGTTTTCATACCAACGCGCCGCTGGTCAATCAACCGGAACAGGCGACCTTCGCGGTAACGGATGAGGCGATTTCCAGCGAACAGCTCAACGCCCTTTCCACCGGCACCGCCGTTGCGCCAGAAGCGGGCGCGACGCTGATTTTACAGGTCGCCAGCCTGAGCGGCGGGCGCATGTTGCGTCTTACCGGCGCGGGTATTGCCGAAGAACGAATGATCGCCCCGCAGCTACCGGAGTGCATTCTGCACGAACTCACCGAGCGCCCGCACCCGTTCCCGCTCGGCATCGACCTGATTCTGACCTGCGGCGAGCGCCTGCTGGCTATCCCGCGAACCACTCATGTGGAGGTGTGCTGATGTACGTTGCCGTGAAAGGGGGCGAAAAGGCGATCGACGCCGCCCACGCTCTGCAAGAGAGCCGACGCCGGGGCGATACTGATTTGCCTGAACTGAGCGTCGCCCAGATTGAACAGCAGCTTAATCTCGCGGTGGATCGCGTGATGACCGAAGGCGGCATTGCCGACCGCGAACTGGCGGCACTGGCGCTGAAACAGGCCAGCGGCGATAACGTTGAAGCCATTTTCCTGTTGCGCGCCTACCGCACCACGCTGGCGAAACTGGCGGTGAGCGAGCCGCTCGACACCACCGAGATGCGTCTCGAACGCCGTATCTCCGCCGTTTATAAAGACATTCCCGGCGGCCAGCTGCTTGGCCCAACCTACGACTACACCCATCGCCTGCTCGATTTCACTCTGCTGGCAAACGGTGAAGCGCCGACGCTAACCACCGCCGACAGCGAACAACAGCCGTCGCCGCACGTTTTCAGTCTGCTGGCGCGTCAGGGGCTGGCGAAGTGTGAAGAAGAGAGCGGCGCACAGCCGGACGACATCACCCGCACCCCGCCGGTTTACCCCTGTTCACGTTCTTCCCGTTTGCAGCAGTTAATGCGCGGTGACGAAGGCTATTTGCTGGCGCTGGCCTACTCCACCCAACGCGGTTACGGGCGCAATCACCCGTTCGCGGGTGAAATCCGCAGTGGTTACATCGACGTGTCGATTGTGCCGGAAGAGCTGGGATTTGCGGTGAACGTCGGCGAACTGCTGATGACTGAATGCGAAATGGTCAACGGTTTTATCGACCCACCGGATGAGCCGCCGCACTTCACGCGCGGCTACGGTCTGGTGTTCGGCATGAGCGAGCGCAAAGCGATGGCGATGGCGCTGGTTGACCGCGCTCTGCAAGCCCCGGAATACGGCGAGCACGCGACAGGCCCGGCGCAGGATGAAGAGTTCGTGCTGGCGCATGCCGACAACGTCGAAGCCGCAGGCTTTGTCTCGCACCTCAAACTCCCGCACTACGTCGATTTCCAGGCCGAACTGGAGCTACTCAAACGTCTGCAACAGGAGCAGAACCATGGCTAATCTGAGCGGCTACAACTTTGCATACCTCGACGAGCAGACCAAACGCATGATCCGCCGCGCCATCTTAAAAGCGGTGGCGATCCCCGGTTATCAGGTGCCGTTTGGCGGGCGCGAAATGCCGATGCCGTACGGCTGGGGAACCGGCGGCATTCAGCTCACCGCCAGCGTGATTGGCGAAAGCGACGTGTTGAAGGTGATTGACCAGGGCGCAGACGACACCACCAACGCCGTGTCGATCCGCAACTTCTTCAAGCGCGTGACCGGGGTAAACACCACCGAGCGCACGGACGATGCGACGCTTATCCAGACACGCCATCGCATCCCCGAAACGCCGCTGACCGAAGATCAGATCATTATTTTCCAGGTGCCGATCCCGGAACCGCTGCGCTTTATCGAGCCGCGCGAAACGGAAACCCGCACCATGCACGCGCTGGAGGAGTACGGCGTGATGCAGGTGAAGCTGTATGAAGATATCGCCCGCTTCGGTCATATCGCCACTACCTACGCCTATCCGGTGAAAGTAAACGGACGCTACGTGATGGACCCGTCGCCGATCCCGAAATTCGATAACCCAAAAATGGACATGATGCCCGCCCTGCAACTGTTCGGCGCGGGGCGCGAAAAGCGCATCTATGCGGTGCCGCCGTTTACCCGCGTGGAAAGCCTCGATTTCGACGATCACCCGTTCACCGTCCAGCAGTGGGATGAGCCGTGCGCCATCTGCGGATCGACCCACAGCTATCTTGATGAAGTGGTGCTGGATGACGCCGGAAACCGCATGTTTGTCTGCTCCGATACCGATTATTGCCGCCAACAGAGTGAGGCGAAAAGCCAATGAATCAACCGTTACTTTCGGTCAATAACCTGACTCATCTTTACGCGCCGGGCAAAGGCTTCAGCGATGTCTCTTTTGATTTATGGCCGGGGGAAGTGCTGGGCATTGTCGGGGAATCCGGCTCCGGGAAGACCACGCTGCTGAAATCAATCTCCGCCCGTCTGACGCCGCAACAGGGGGAGATTTACTACGAGAACCGTTCCCTCTATGGCATGAGCGAAGCCGACCGCCGCCGCCTGCTGCGCACCGAATGGGGCGTGGTGCATCAGCATCCGCTCGACGGCCTGCGCCGCCAGGTCTCGGCGGGCGGCAATATCGGCGAGCGGCTGATGGCGACCGGGGCGCGTCATTACGGCGACATTCGCGCCACCGCGCAGAAGTGGCTGGAAGAGGTGGAAATTCCCGCCAACCGGATCGACGACCTGCCGACCACCTTTTCCGGCGGCATGCAGCAACGTTTGCAGATCGCCCGCAACCTGGTGACGCATCCGAAGCTGGTGTTTATGGACGAACCAACCGGCGGGCTGGATGTGTCAGTGCAGGCACGCCTGCTCGACCTGCTGCGCGGCCTGGTGGTGGAGCTGAACCTGGCGGTGGTAATTGTCACCCACGATCTGGGCGTCGCCCGCCTGCTGGCGGACCGTTTGCTGGTGATGAAGCAGGGGCAAGTGGTGGAGAGTGGGTTAACCGACCGTGTGCTCGACGACCCGCATCACCCGTATACCCAGCTGCTGGTGTCATCGGTTTTGCAGAATTGAGCCGGTGCCGGATGCGGCGTAAACGCCTTATCCAGCCTACAAATGCGTTCCCCGTAGGTCGGATAAGACGCGTCAGCGTCGCATCCGACACCCGAACCACGAGGCGAAAAATGATTAACGTACAAAACGTCAGTAAAACCTTCATCCTGCACCAACAAAACGGCGTGCGCCTGCCCGTCTTACAACGCGCCTCGCTCACCGTCAACGCGGGCGAATGCGTGGTGCTCCACGGCCACTCCGGCAGCGGCAAATCAACCCTGCTGCGCTCGCTGTACGCCAACTATCTGCCCGACGAAGGGCAAATCCAGATCAAACACGGTGACGAATGGGTAGACCTGGTCACTGCACCAGCGCGCAAAGTGGTGGAAATCCGCAAAACCACCGTCGGCTGGGTGAGCCAGTTTCTGCGCGTCATCCCGCGTATTTCGGCGCTGGAAGTGGTGATGCAGCCGCTGCTCGATACCGGCGTACCGCGTGAAGCCTGCGCCGCTAAAGCCGCGCGTCTGCTCACGCGCCTGAACGTACCGGAACGCCTGTGGCACCTTGCGCCATCAACCTTCTCCGGCGGCGAACAGCAGCGCGTCAACATTGCCCGTGGCTTTATCGTCGACTACCCCATTCTGCTGCTCGACGAACCCACCGCCTCGCTGGACGCCAAAAACAGCGCCGCCGTAGTGGAACTGATCCGCGAAGCCAAAGCCCGTGGCGCGGCCATCGTCGGCATCTTCCATGACGAAGCCGTACGCAATGACGTCGCCGACCGCCTGCACCCAATGGGAGCCTCTGCATGATTATCAATAACGTTAAGCTGGTGCTGGAAAACGAGGTGGTACACGGTTCGCTGGAAGTACAGGATGGCGAAATCCGCGCCTTTGCCGAAAGCCAGAGCCGCTTGCCGGACGCGATGGACGGCGAAGGCGGCTGGCTGCTGCCGGGGCTGATTGAGCTGCATACCGATAACCTCGATAAATTCTTCACCCCGCGCCCGAAAGTAGACTGGCCCGCCCACTCGGCGATGAGTAGCCACGACGCGCTGATGGTGGCAAGCGGCATCACCACCGTACTGGACGCCGTGGCGATTGGTGATGTGCGCGACGGCGGCGATCGGCTGGAGAATCTGGAGAAGATGATCAACGCCATCGAAGAGACGCAGAAACGCGGTGTCAACCGCGCCGAGCACCGTCTGCACCTGCGCTGTGAACTGCCGCATCACACTACGCTGCCGCTGTTTGAAAAACTGGTGCAGCGCGAGCCGGTCACGCTGGTGTCGCTGATGGACCACTCACCGGGCCAGCGCCAGTTCGCCAACCGCGAGAAGTATCGCGAATATTATCAGGGCAAATACTCGCTCACCGATGCGCAGATGCAGCAGTATGAAGAGGAGCAGCTGGCGCTCGCCGCACGCTGGTCGCAGCCGAATCGCGAAACCATCGCCGCGATCTGCCGCACACGCCAGATTGCGCTTGCCAGCCACGATGACGCCACGCACGCCCACGTCGCCGAATCCCACCAGCTTGGCAGCGTGATCGCCGAATTTCCCACCACGTTTGAAGCAGCGGAAGCCTCGCGTAAGCATGGCATGAACGTGCTGATGGGCGCGCCGAATATCGTGCGTGGCGGCTCGCACTCCGGCAACGTGGCGGCAAGTGAACTGGCGCAGCTTGGTCTGCTGGATATCCTCTCTTCCGACTACTACCCCGCCAGCCTGCTGGATGCGGCATTTCGCGTCGCCGATGACCAGAGCAACCGCTTTACGCTGCCGCAGGCGGTGAAGCTGGTGACCAAAAATCCGGCCCAGGCGCTGAATCTTCAGGATCGCGGGGTGATTGGCGAGGGCAAACGCGCCGACCTGGTGCTGGCGCATCGCAAGGGCAATCATATTCATATCGACCACGTCTGGCGTCAGGGTAAAAGGGTGTTCTGATGATGGGAAAGCTAATCTGGTTGATGGGGCCTTCCGGCTCCGGGAAAGACAGCCTGCTGGCGGCGCTGCGCCAGCGGGAACAGGCGCAGTTACTGGTGGCACATCGCTACATCACGCGCGATGCCTGTGCCGGAAGCGAAAACCATATCGCCCTGAGCGAGCAGGAGTTTTTTACCCGCGCGGGGCAAAATCTGTTGGCCTTAAGCTGGCACGCTAACGGTCTGTATTATGGCGTCGGCATCGAGATTGACCTCTGGCTGCACGCTGGATTCGACGTGGTAGTCAACGGCTCACGCGCGCATTTGCCGCAGGCGCGGGCGCGCTATCAATCGGCGCTGCTGCCCATTTGTTTACAGGTTTCGCCGGAGATCCTCCGCCAGCGCCTGGAAAACCGTGGGCGCGAAAACCCCAGTGAAATTAACGCCCGGCTGGCGCGCGCCGCCCGCTATACTCCGCAGGATTGCCATACGCTCAACAATGACGGCAGCCTGCGCCAGTCGGTCGACACGCTGCTGACGCTGATCCATCAGAAGGAGAAACACCATGCCTGCTTGTGAGCTTCGCCCGGCCACGCAGTACAATACCGACGCGGTTTACGCGCTGATTTGTGAGCTAAAACAGGCGGAGTTTGACCATCACGCGTTTCGCGTGGGCTTTAACGCCAACCTGCGCGACCCGAATATGCGCTACCATCTGGCGCTGCTGGATGGCGAAGTTGTCGGCATGATCGGCCTGCATTTGCAGTTTCATCTGCATCATGTCAACTGGATCGGCGAAATTCAGGAACTGGTGGTGATGCCGCAGGCGCGCGGTTTGAACGTGGGTAGCAAGTTGCTGGCATGGGCAGAAGAAGAAGCCCGCCAGGCCGGGGCAGAAATGACCGAACTTTCGACCAACGTGAAGCGCCACGACGCGCACCGTTTCTACCTGCGCGAAGGCTACGAGCAGAGCCATTTCCGCTTCACGAAGGCGCTGTAACATGAGCCTGACTCTCACGCTCACCGGCACTGGCGGCGCACAGGGCGTTCCGGCATGGGGCTGTGAGTGCGCGGCCTGCGTCAGAGCGCGGCGCTCACCGCGGTATCGCCGCCAGCCATGCAGCGGCGTGGTGAAGTTTAACGAGGCTGTCACCCTGATCGACGCCGGGCGGCACGATCTCGCCGATCGCTGGTCACCCGGATCGTTCCAGCAGTTTTTGCTGACGCATTATCATATGGATCACGTGCAGGGGCTGTTTCCGCTGCGCTGGGGCGTTGGCGATCCGATCCCGGTTTACGGCCCGCCGGATGAACAGGGTTGCGACGATCTGTTTAAACATCCGGGCCTGCTTGATTTCAGCCACACGGTGGAACCGTTTGTAGTGTTTGATTTGCAGGGGGTGCAGGTCACGCCCCTGCCGCTCAACCACTCAAAACTCACTTTCGGCTATTTACTGGAAACGGCACATAGCCGGGTGGCGTGGCTGTCTGACACCGCTGGCCTGCCGGAAAAAACGCTGAAATTTTTACGCAATAACCAGCCGCAAGTGATGGTGATTGATTGCAGCCACCCGCCGCGCGAGGATGCGCCGCGTAATCACTGCGATTTAAACACCGTGCTGGCGCTGAATGAAGTTATCCGCTCGCCGCGCGTGATTCTGACGCACATCAGCCACCAGTTTGATGCGTGGCTGATGGAGAACGCGCTGCCGTCGGGATTTGAGGCGGGATTTGATAGGATGGAGATTGGGGTAGCGTGATGGGGAGAATGTGCGCACTGGCCCCCTCACCGCCCATACTCATCTTCCATTCTCCGCTCTTCATCTTCCAGTTGCCGACGCTCCCGATCAAGCTGGCGCTGGCGATCGTCCAGCTGCCTGCGGCGATCTTCAAACTGGCGGTGGCGGTCGTCATATTGTCTGCGACGATCGTCGCTCACTTGACGCTGCCAGCCGTCGTCGCGCGAATCTTCATAGTCACGCCCACGGTCAGGGTTATAAGCGTCGTTAATCGCCTGCTGAATATTGCCAATGGTATCGTCGATAATATCGGCCTGGGCCGGAACGGTGGACAGCGTGAGCAGGGTGAAAAGAAAGAGCGTGGAGTAAGGTTTCATAAGCCAGTCTCTGCAATGGACTGGCTTAACGTTAGTTGAGTGTGAATGAGCGGAGTAGCGGAGTAATCTCAAATTCGGTAAGGCGCAGACTCTTCCATTAGCTGGTTAGCTCGCTGTTTATTTTCCGCCACCAGCACAATGCCATGACATTTTTGATCCGGTGAAATACTCCAGATACGCTCTTCCGGAATGCAACCGCCATCGTAGATCACTTTCGTGCTATCGTAAGGCCAAAATGCCCCTTGTTCAGTGTCTAATACAAACACGGAAATCTGATCGGACTCGCGCGCGATCTTCTGCCAGAGCATCTTCCCGCCATCATATTGATCAAAATCGCTGATTAGCGTGATACCGCATTGCAGAATTAGCGCTTCATACAGCCGAGTTGCCAGCCCCTTATCGCGCTCACCAGGAGAGACACAAATACCTTCCACCTGTACCAGATCCGAGTCTTCCCACCAGCGTTCAACGGCAATGATATCGCTGCCGAACTCTTTTTTACGCTGCAGATCGAGAGCGGCAAGTACCCGATGACGCGGCACGCCTGCAAAAACTTCAATGTCCGCTTCAATGATGGCCGCTCTTGGCGTCTGCTTGTCATAAATTACCTGTAACAGACGTCCAGAAAGCTCGATCTCTTCCACCACGCGAAAAGAACGAGCAACCGTCATAGGGCTATAGGTGGTTGGCATCACGATCATATGTAAATCACTTCAATTCAGAACAGAATTGCTCACAATAGCAGCACGTTTGCTTCAGGCCTCTTGATAAATTCTGAAAATCATCCCTCAATTTGCCCCAGCGCCTGCGCCAGCTGCGCGCGGGTAAAAGGTTTGCGCAGTAGCGCCACATCGGGCAGCGCGGGGTTATGGCTGGGGCGTAAATCCTGGCCGCTGATGAGTAGCAGCGTCAGGTGCGGGTAAAGTTTGCGGGCTGCATTGACCACTTCTGCGCCGCTCATACCGCCGGGGAGCATTAAGTCACTGATAAAAATATCGATTTCCGTTGATGTCGCCAGCAGGTCCAGCGCCTGTTCGCCGCTGCTCGCTTCCAGCGTCAAATAGCCCAACAGGTGCAACTGCTCGCAGATGGTCTGGCGCACCGCGGCTTCATCTTCCAGCACTAACACCAGTTTATCGCCGCTGACGGCTGTCTGCTCTACCACCGCTGGCAATACGTTTTTCTCCGCCACCAGCGCGCGGGGAAGCTGTAATCTGACCGTTGTTCCTTGCCCTGGCGCGCTTTCAATTTCCACGCGCCCGCCGGACTGGCGCACGAACCCATAGACCATCGACAAGCCCAGACCGCTGCCACTGCCCGTCTGTTTAGTGGTAAAGAACGGCTCGAACACCTGGCTTTTCACCGCCTGCGACATACCACAGCCATGATCGATAACCTCCAGCGCCACCATGTCCTGTCGCTGCCCACTGCTGCGGGTGACACGCTGATTCCAGGTGCGAATTTTGATGATTCCCGTCTGCCCTTCCATCGCATCGCGGGCGTTCACTACCAGGTTGATGATGGCGTTTTCCAGTTGGCTGACGTCAATCCACGCGGGCCACGCCGGAGACTGAGCTTCAATCTCCAGCGCCAGGGTTGCCGGTAAGGAGTGGCGCATTAATTCGCTTAACTCTTCCAGCAGAGTTTTCAGTTCAACGGCTTGCGGATGTAAGGACTGCTTGCGGGAAAACGCCAGTAGCCGCTGGGTCAGTAGCGCCCCACGTTCGGCGGCTTGCAGCGCCCGCTGTATTCGCGGCGCGTCGGGAGAGTCCGTGTTCACCAGCTCCAGGCTGCCAATGATCACCGCCAGTAGATTATTAAAATCATGCGCCAGCCCGCCCGTCAGTTGCCCGACCGCTTTCAACTTCTGGCTGTGCAATAGCGCCTCTTCCAGCCCCTGCCGCTCGGTTTGGGCAATCTCCATCTGCGTGGTTTTCTCTTTCAACAGCCATGAGGTTCGTTCGAGTGACGCGGTATTGCGGGCAAAAACGTTAAAGGCGCGCGCCAGTTCACCCAACTCATCGCGTCGCTGTAACGCCGGAAAAGTGACGTCCGCTTCACCGTGCGCCAGGCGGCTCATGGCGCGGGAAATTGCCGTCAGGTTAGAGCCGAGATTGCGATAGATATACCAGCCTGCAAACGCGGTGATCACCACCGCTAACAGAGCGAAAATCATGATCAGCCTCTCGCCGGAGCGCAGATCCTGGTAACTTTGCGCCACCCGCTGACCGGAGAGCGTCGCCACCTGTTCGGCGTAACGGTTAATGTCACTATTGAGGATCGCCACCAGCGCTTTGATGTGGAACATATACCAGCTGATCGCCAGATCGCTTTGCTCGAGAGCGGCCGAAAGCGGCGCCAGCTTGCGCAGTTCATCATTGAAATCAGTGAGTAGCGTATTGACCAACGGCGTATCGCTGTGGGTCGGTAATACAGACATTACCCCGACCAGTTGATGAATAATCGCCTGTGGCGCGGGGGTGGCAATAGCGGCAACAATCAGTCGGTTCATCTCGTTAAGCAAAATGTCATCTTCCGCGTGAGTGACTTTTTGCAAATGTCGCAGATAACTTAAGTTTTGATATAGCGAACTTAACAGCGCGTTACGCTCCAGATGCCGCCTTTGCCCGCGCTCCAGCATTCCGCCGACGCTGGTTTGCAGTTCGTTACTACGCGTGATGATTCGCGTCACCAGCCCGGCGTCCTGCTGCGCTAAAGGCGCGTCCGCCAGTTGCTCAAGCGAGCTTTTTAATGCCCGCTGTGTCTCCTGCAATCGCTCGGCTTCACCTTTATATTCCAGCGCCCCCACCACCTGCGACAATCGCACCGCCGCCGTCGCCACGTTTGCCGTGTCGCGCGCCAGATTCAGGCTGCCGGTCATATCATCCACCGTTTGCTGCTGCACCTGCTCCTGCATCTGGCTGGCATGGCGAAAGCCCATTACCGCCACGCCGCTGACCATCAGCGTCACCGCCACCACCAGCAAATTCAAAAGCAGCAATCGCCCGCGCGCGCTGGCAAAAAAGTGACGTCCGGGGTGCGCCATATCACGCTCCGTAAAGAAAAATCGCAATATGACAAATATGAACGGCTTCTGACATTTTGCATTTACTTTCCTGTGATGGAGTGCTGATATCGACAACCTCGCAGGAGTCCGCCATGAACAGCACGCCGGTTCTGGAGATGCGCAATATTGCCAAAGCCTTCGGCAAATTTTATGCGCTCAAGGGGGTGGATTTGACGGTTTACCCTGGCGAGATCCATGCCCTGATGGGGGAAAACGGCGCGGGAAAAAGCACGCTGATGAAGGTGCTGGCGGGGGCTTATACCGCCACCAGCGGCGAGATCCTGATTGACGGCAAGCCCTTTCACATTCGCACGCCAAAAGATGCCTTAAGCGCCGGTATTACGCTGATTTATCAGGAGATGCAGCTGGCACCGAATCTGACGGTAGCTGAAAACATTTTCCTCGGCAGCGAGCTTTCCCACGGCGGGCTGGTGCAGCGCAAAGAGATGCTGATGCAGGCGCAAAAAGTGATCGACCGCCTCGGCGCGCAGTTTAACGCCAGCGATAAAGTCATGACGCTGACCATTGCCGAGCAACAACAGGTCGAAATCGCCCGCGCGCTGCATCGCAACAGCCGCATTCTGGTGATGGACGAACCCACCGCCGCCCTCTCCTCGCGTGAAACTCACCGCCTGTTTGAACTGATTATGCGGCTGCGCGATGAAGGGATGGCGATTATCTATATCAGCCACCGCATGGCGGAAGTGTATGAGCTTTCCGATCGCGTCAGCGTGCTGCGCGACGGGCAATACGTTGGCAGCCTGACCCGCGATAACCTCAACGCCGCTGAACTGGTACGGATGATGGTCGGCAGGCCACTGAGCGATCTGTTCAATAAAGAGCGCGATATCCCGCTCGGCAAAGCCCGCCTGAATGTTCACCACCTGACCGACGGTGGCAAAGTCCAGCCGAGTAGCCTGCTGGTGCGTTCCGGCGAAATTGTCGGCCTCGCCGGGCTGGTAGGAGCCGGACGTTCAGAGCTGGCGCAGTTGATCTTCGGCGTACGTAAAGCGACGGGCGGAATGATTGAAGTCGATGGCGAACCGGTGGTGATCCACTCCCCGCGCGAAGCTATCGATCTTGGCATTGGTTTTCTCACCGAAAATCGCAAAGAACAAGGTTTGTTCCTTGAAATGGCGGCAGCCGAAAACATCACCATGGCAACCCTGGAGCGCGATGCCAGCTGGGGAATGCTCAACCGCAAAAAAGCACAAACCATCTCCGATGACGCCATCAAGTTGCTCAACATTCGCGTGCCTCATGCCCAGGTGCGAGCGGGCGGGCTTTCGGGCGGCAATCAGCAAAAACTGTTGATCTCCCGCTGGGTGGCGATTGGCCCGCGTATTTTACTGCTCGACGAACCCACGCGTGGTGTGGACGTCGGCGCAAAAAGCGAGATCTACCGGATCATGAACGAGATGGCGCGCAAAGGCGTGGCGATCCTGATGATCTCCAGCGAACTGCCGGAGATAGTTGGCATGAGCGATCGCGTTTATGTGATGCGCGAAGGCAGCATTGCCGACGAGTTAAACGGCAAAAACATCACCCAGGAAAACATTATGACCTTAGCGACTGGCGTCAACGACGCCCATTCCCAGGCGGTGCCCTCATGATGACCTCTGCAAAGACCTCTGCCAAAAAAATGCTGATGAGCGATCTGATGCAAACGGTCGGCATTTTGCCCATTTTGATCCTGATCGTGGCGGTATTTGGCTTTATCGCGCCTAACTTTTTTACCGAAAGTAACCTGCTGAATATTACCCGCCAGGCGTCGATCAACATTGTGCTGGCGGCGGGGATGACCTTCATCATTTTGACTGGCGGGATCGACCTTTCCGTAGGGTCGATCCTCGGCACCACGGCGGTAGCGGCGATGGTCGTCTCCCTTAGCCCGGAGTTCGCCATGCTGTCGATTCCAGCGGCGCTGATGCTCGGCCTGCTGCTGGGGTTGTTCAACGGCGCGCTGGTGGCCTTTGCCGGATTGCCGCCCTTTATTGTCACACTCGGCACCTATACGGCGCTGCGCGGGGCGGCGTATCTGCTGGCGGATGGCACCACGGTCATCAACTCCAACATTAATTTCGAGTGGATAGGCAACAACTATCTTGGGCCTGTCCCGTGGCTGGTGGTGATTGCCCTCGCAGTGATTGTGCTGTGCTGGTTTATTCTGCGCCGCACCACGCTTGGCGTTCATATCTACGCCGTCGGCGGCAATATGCAGGCAGCGCGTCTTACCGGCATTAAGGTCTGGCTGGTGCTGCTGTTTGTTTATGGCATGAGCGGCCTGCTTTCAGGGCTTGGCGGGATTATGAGCGCCTCGCGGCTGTACAGCGCCAACGGCAACTTAGGCATGGGGTACGAACTGGATGCCATTGCGGCGGTGATCCTCGGCGGCACCAGTTTCGTTGGCGGCATCGGCACCATCACCGGCACGCTGGTTGGGGCGCTGATTATCGCCACGCTAAACAACGGCATGACCCTAATGGGCGTCTCTTACTTCTGGCAACTGGTGATCAAAGGGGCGGTGATCATCATTGCGGTGCTGATCGATAAATACCGTACCCGACATCATCAAAGCGCATAACAACAATACCCTACACATGAGGAATACAGCATGAGATTGAAGCCCTTAGTGACCGCGCTCTGTGCAGGCGCGCTGCTGGCAGCGGCACCGTTCGCCCAGGCGAAAGATCTGAAATCGATAGGCGTGACGGTGGGCGACCTGGCGAACCCGTTCTTCGTACAGATAACCAAAGGCGCGGAGCTGGAAGCACGCAAACTGGCAGGCGATAACGTCAAAGTGACGCTGGTTTCCAGCGGCTACGATCTGGGCCAGCAGGTGTCGCAGATCGACAACTTTATCGCCGCTAACGTCGATATGATCATCCTCAACGCTGCCGATTCAAAAGGGATCGGCCCGGCGGTGAAACGGGCGAAAGACGCCGGGATCGTGGTCGTCGCAGTTGACGTAGCGGCAGAAGGCGCCGATGCCACCATCACTTCCGATAACACCCAGGCAGGCGAAATGGCCTGTAAGTACATCACCGATCGCCTGAAAGGCAAAGGCAACGTGGTGATCATCAACGGGCCTCCGGTGTCCGCCGTGCAAAACCGCGTTGAAGGCTGCCAGACTGAATTTAAACGCCATCCTGATATCAAGGTGCTCTCTGACAACCAGAACGCCAAAGGCAGTCGTGAAGGCGGGCTGGAGGTAATGACCGGACTGCTGGCGGCAAATCCGAAGATCGACGGCGTATTTGCCATTAACGATCCCACCGCGATCGGTGCCGATCTGGCAGCCAAACAGGCACAACGTAGCGAGTTCTTTATTGTCGGCGTTGACGGAAGCCCGGACGCCGAAGAGGCGCTGAAACGTGAGAACTCGTTGTTTGTCGCCACCCCTGCGCAAGATCCCCAGGTGATGGCAGCGAAAGCGGTGGAAATTGGCTACGACATTTTGCAGGGCAAACCCGCGCCGAAAGAGCCGGTGCTGATCCCGGTGACGATGATCGACAAAAACAACGTCGGCAATTACAAAGGCTGGACGGTGAAATAAGTCCACACGCCGGGCGGCGCAGCTGCCCGGCCACCGCTAAGGAGAACGCTTTCGATGAAACGCTCCGCTATAAACGACATTCTCGGCCATACACGGCAATTCTTTTCGCAACATGACGTGCATCTTCCGCCCTTTGCCAGTTTCACGCCTGCCCAATGGCAACAACTCGACTCCACTGCGTGGGAGGAAGTTTTTGAGCTCAAACTCGGCTGGGATGTTACCGCTTTTGGTGGCAACGACTTTGCTGCACAGGGGCTGACGCTGTTTACCCTGCGTAACGGCTCACCAAAAGGAATGCCGTATGTGAAATGTTACGCCGAGAAGATCATGCATGTGCGCGATGCGCAGGTAACGCCAATGCATTTTCACTGGCGTAAGCGTGAGGACATTATCAATCGCGGCGGCGGCAATTTGATTGTTGAACTGTGGAATGCCGATAGCAACGAGCAAACGGTTGATAGCGACGTTACGGTGGTGATCGACGGCTGCCGCCAGAAACATACCGCAGGCAGTCAGTTGCGCCTGTCTCCCGGCGAAAGTATCTGCCTGCCGCCTGGCCTTTATCACAGCTTTTGGGCAGAAGCCGGTTTTGGCGATGTGCTGGTTGGCGAAGTCTCTTCTGTTAATGACGACGACCACGATAACCACTTTTTACAGCCGCTGGACCGCTACAACCTGATTGACGAAGACGAACCGGCCCAGTTGGTGTTGTGTAACGAATACCGCCAGTTCCGCTGAATAAGGAGAACGTTATGCCGTTGATTTCTCTCGCTGAAGGGCTGGCTCATGCCCGCGAACATCACTATGCGTTAGGCGCGTTTAATGTGCTGGACTCACACTTTTTACGCGCGCTATTCGCTGCGGCCAGACAGGAACGCTCGCCGTTTATTATCAACATTGCCGAAGTACATTTTAAATATATCTCGCTGGATTCCCTGGTCGAAGCCGTGAAATTTGAAGCGGCGCGCCATGCCATTCCGGTGGTGTTAAATCTCGATCACGGGCTGCATTTTGAATCGGTGGTGCAAGCGTTGCGGCTGGGATTCAGCTCGGTAATGTTTGACGGCTCCACGCTGGAGTATGAAGAAAATGTCCGCCAGACGCGGGAAGTGGTGAAAATGTGCCATGCCGTTGGCGTATCGGTAGAAGCTGAACTGGGCGCGGTAGGTGGCGACGAAGGCGGTGCGCTTTACGGTCATGCCGATGAATCTCTGTTTACCGATCCGCAACTGGCGCGTGATTTTGTCGACCGTACCGGCATTGACGCGCTGGCCGTGGCGATTGGCAATGCACACGGCAAATATCGCGGCGAACCGAAACTCGATTTCCCGCGCCTCGACGCTATCCGCCAGCAGGCGGCTATCCCGCTGGTGTTACACGGCGGCTCAGGGATTAGCGATGCCGATTTCCGCCGCGCCATCGAACGGGGTATCCACAAAATCAATTTCTACACGGGTATGTCGCAAGCGGCGCTGGCAGCCGTTGAGGCCCGAATGGCGCGCCGTCAGCCGATGTATGACGAGTTTGCCGAGTTACTGCTGGCAGTGGAAGCCGCCATCAGCGATACGGTTGCACAACAGATGCGTATTTTCGGCAGTGCGGGGCAAGCATGATGGAACGTAAAGGGATTATCGCCGCAGGCAATATGCTGGTTGACCACGTCCATCAGATTATCCAGTGGCCAGAGCGCGGCTGGCTGGCGGAAATCACCCACAGCGAACGCTCAACCGGAGGCGCGCCGCTTAACGTCCTGCTGACGCTGGCGAAAATGCGCACCGGGTTGCCGTTACAGGCGGTCGGGCTAATCGGTCAGGACAGCGACGGCGATTACATCATGGCGATGCTTGAGCAATATCACGTCAATCGCCAGCATGTGCAGCGCACCACCTTTGCCCCGACGTCGATGTCGCAGGTGATGAGCGACCCCGGCGGGCAGCGCACCTTTTTCCATTCGCCGGGCGCTAACCGACTGCTTGATCTTCCGGCGTTCGATCAGCTTGATAACAGCATGAAGATTTTCCATCTCGGCTATTTACTGTTGCTCGATAGCCTAGATATGCCGGACGATGTTTACGGTACTCGTAGCGCGCGTCTGCTGGCGCAAATGCGTGATAATGGCTTTGAAACCTCGCTCGACCTTGTCTCCCGCAAGGGCGATCCGCGTTATCAGCCGATGGTGCTGCCCGCGTTGCGCCATCTGGATTATCTGATAATTAACGAACTGGAGGCCGGGGAGTTTAGCGGGCTGGAAATTCGCTTACCCAACGGCGAACCGCATATCGTGCATATTGCTGCCGCCGCGCGTGAACTGTTAGATGCGGGCGTACGCCAGCGAGTGGTGATCCACTGCCCGGAAGGTGCCTGGGGAGAGACACCGGAACAGGGCGGCGTGTGGATCCCTTCGCAAAAGTTAGAACAACGGGAAATTATCGGCAGCGTCGGCGCGGGCGATGCATTTTGTGCCGGATTTTTATATGGCTGCCATGAACGCTGGACGCTTACCGAGAGCATCAAACTGGCACACGCCTGCGCGCGGGCAAGCCTGTTATGTGCCAATGCTATCGACGGGGCAAAAACGCTGGAAGAACTACAAACAGAATTGTCGGATTAGTGCACGTCGGCAGCGAAGACATACCCCAGACCGCGCAGAGTTTTAATCAACATCGGCTGATGCGGGTTTAGTTCGATTTTGCGGCGTAAGCGCATGATTAATACGTCGATGGTGCGATCAAACACCTCCACGCTATCGCTGTGGGTGAACTCCAGCAACTGCTCGCGGCTCAATACCCGACGAGCGTTTTGCGCCAGGGCCAGTAACAAGCCATATTCGCCCTGGGTCAGCTCGACATGTTGTTGTAGCGGATTGTGCAACTGGCAGCGCGTGGTATCGAGATACCAGCCATTGAATGACAGCCCGGCGTTTTTCTCCTCATTGACTGCCAGCGCGCCAACGCGCCGTAGCACCGCTTTTAGTCGCGCGACCACGACCCGTGGGGTAAACGGCTTGCAGATGTAATCATCTGCGCCCATTTCCAGCCCGACCACCACATCAGACTCGCTGCCCAGGCCGGTCAGCATCACCACCGGCAGTGCAGGACGCATTTTCTGTAATTGTTGCAATACCCTCAGGCCGTTGGTATCGGGTAGCATCATATCCAGCACTACCAGCGCGATATCAGGATCGCCCTCAACACGTGATATTGCCTCCTGCCCGGTATGGCAGACCGAAACCGTAAAGACATGTTCGCTTAACACGTCCTGCAACAGTGCGCAGATAGCCGTGTCATCATCCACCACCAGCACAACAGGTTTCATGGTTATACTCCGAATTATTCACCTGATTAATCATTGTGCGGACTTCTTGCCGAAGTGAAAGAGAAAAGCAATATATATAATAAAAACATAAGTTAGGTCACATTATTGATGACAATAATAAATATGCCGTAATTTTCCCTCTTCAGCACAAATGCCTAATAAAATGGCTCGTTCCGCTCACACTTCCACTTATTAAAGTCGCAAATTCCCAATTATGATAACGCCAGCTTTAAATGACGTATTTTGCATGGATTACATATTTACGACATAAATGATAAATGGAGATTTATATGAATAACTCTCGGTTATTCCGTTTGAGCAGGATTGTTATTGCCTTAACCGCCGTCAGCGGCATGATGATAAATACCGCTTACGCAACAGATGAAGCGAAAGGCGCCACTCAATATACCCAGCAGGTTAATCAGAATTACGCCAAATCATTACCGTTTAGCGATCGTCAGGATTTTGACGATGCCCAGCGTGGATTTATCGCCCCGCTGCTGGATGAAGGTATTCTGCGTGATGAGAACGGTAAAGTTTACTACCGCGCGGACGATTACAAATTTGATATTAATGCCGCTGCGCCGGAAACCGTAAACCCCAGCCTGTGGCGTCAGTCGCAAATCAACGGTATTTCTGGCCTGTTCAAAGTCACCGATAAAATGTATCAGGTGCGCGGCCAGGATATCTCTAACATTACGTTCGTTGAGGGCGAGAAAGGCATTATTGTTATCGACCCGCTGGTGACGCCGCCTGCCGCAAAAGCCGCACTTGACCTTTACTTCCAGCATCGTCCGCAAAAACCGATTGTTGCCGTTATCTACACTCACAGCCACGCCGACCACTATGGTGGCGTGAAAGGTATTATCTCTGAAGCCGATGTGAAATCCGGCAAAGTTCAGGTGATTGCCCCAGCTGGTTTTATGGACGAAGCCATCAGCGAAAACGTGCTGGCGGGGAACATCATGAGCCGCCGTGCGCTCTACTCTTACGGTCTGTTACTGCCGCACAACGCGCAAGGCAACGTGGGCAACGGCCTCGGTGTGACGCTGGCAACGGGCGACCCGAGCATTATTGCACCGACTAAAACTATCGTCAGAACTGGCGAGAAGATGATTATCGACGGCCTGGAGTTTGACTTCCTGATGACCCCAGGCAGCGAAGCGCCAGCCGAAATGCACTTCTATATTCCGGCCCTGAAAGCCCTGTGTACCGCCGAAAACGCCACGCATACCCTGCACAACTTCTACACTCTGCGCGGCGCGAAAACCCGCGACACCAGCAAGTGGACCGAGTATCTGAACGAAACGCTGGATATGTGGGGTAACGAAGCGGAAGTACTGTTTATGCCGCACACCTGGCCGGTCTGGGGCAACAAGCATATCAATGATTATATTGGTAAATATCGCGATACTATCAAGTACATTCACGACCAGACCCTGCACCTGGCGAACCAGGGCTACACCATGAATGAAATCGGCGACATGATTAAGCTGCCACCTGCGCTTGCCAATAACTGGGCCAGCCGCGGCTATTACGGTTCTGTCAGCCACAACGCCCGCGCGGTGTATAACTTCTATCTTGGCTATTACGACGGTAACCCGGCTAACCTGCATCCGTATGGTCAGGTGGAGATGGGTAAACGTTATGTGCAGGCGCTGGGCGGTTCTGCCCGTGTCATCAACCTGGCGAAAGAAGCGAACAAGCAAGGTGATTATCGCTGGTCCGCAGAGTTGCTGAAACAGGTGATCGCCGCCAACCCGGGTGACCAGGTGGCGAAGAATCTGCAAGCGAATAACTTTGAACAGCTGGGCTATCAGGCCGAGTCCGCTACCTGGCGCGGTTTCTACCTGACCGGCGCGAAAGAACTGCGCGAAGGGGTACATAAGTTCAGCCACGGCACCACCGGTTCCCCGGACACCATTCGCGGAATGTCGGTCGAAATGCTGTTCGACTTTATGGCCGTTCGCCTCGATAGCGCGAAAGCCGCGGGTAAAAATATCAGCCTGAACTTCAATATGAGCAACGGCGATAACCTCAACCTGACGCTGAACGATAGCGTGCTTAACTACCGTAAAACACTGCAACCGCAAGCCAACGCCTCTTTCTACATCAGCCGTGAAGATCTTCACGCCGTGCTGACCGGGCAAGCCAAAATGGCGGATCTGGTAAAAGCGAAGAAAGCCAAAATTATTGGCAATGGCGCGAAACTGGAAGAAATTATTGCCTGTCTGGATAATTTCGATTTGTGGGTGAATATCGTAACTCCAAATTAATGCCACTCGCTTTTGGGGGCGCTTAAGCCCCCAAAAGTATTTATTTTAAAAATACATACAACAAATTAATACATAAAATATATAAGTTATGAATGCGGTGGCTGAATAAAGCTATTTTTATTCATCGAGAAAATAGCCATACTGACGCCTTCAATGGATATTGATATTCACTACAGATATTGTTCGCAGCAGACAGGATGTATTTAATATGCCAACAGTTCTCTCTCGCATGGCGATGCAACTCAAAAAAACAGCCTGGATAATTCCCGTCTTCATGGTTTCGGGATGTTCATTATCTCCGGCAATCCCGGTGATCGGCGCTTATTATCCCAGCTGGTTTTTCTGCGCTATTGCCAGCCTTATTTTGACGCTCATCACGAGGCGAATTATTCAGCGGACAAATATCAATCTGGCATTTGTCGGAATTATTTATACCGCCCTTTTTGCTCTCTACGCCATGCTGTTCTGGCTGGCATTTTTCTAATCTATTTGAGACGCGCTCATGGAAAGTACGCCGAAAAAAGCTCCTCGCAGTAAATTCCCTGCTCTGTTAGTGGTTGCGCTGGCGCTGGTTGCCCTTGTTTTCGTTATCTGGCGCGTAGACAGTGCGCCATCAACTAATGACGCTTACGCGTCAGCAGATACCATTGATGTGGTGCCGGAAGTCAGCGGTCGCATTGTAGAACTGGCGGTCACCGACAACCAGGCGGTGAAACAGGGCGATTTGCTGTTCCGCATCGACCCGCGCCCGTACGAAGCCAATCTGGCGAAAGCTGAAGCCTCCCTCGCGGCGCTGGATAAGCAAATTATGCTCACCCAGCGTAGCGTTGACGCGCAACAGTTTGGTGCCGACTCGGTTAATGCCACGGTAGAAAAAGCCCGTGCCGCTGCAAAACAGGCCAGCGATACATTACGCCGCACCGAGCCATTACTGAAAGAAGGTTTTGTCTCAGCGGAAGACGTTGACCGTGCAAGAACGGCGCAGCGCGCCGCAGAAGCGGATCTTAATGCCGTATTGTTGCAGGCGCAGTCAGCCGCCAGCGCCGTCAGCGGCGTCGATGCATTAGTTGCCCAGCGTGCGGCAGTCGAAGCGGATATCGCGCTGACGAAACTGCATCTGGAAATGGCAACCGTTCGCGCGCCGTTTGATGGCCGGGTCATTTCCCTCAAAACCTCCGTCGGGCAATTTGCTTCTGCCATGCGCCCTATTTTCACCCTAATCGACACTCGTCACTGGTACGTTATCGCCAACTTCCGCGAAACTGATCTGAAAAACATTCATGCCGGTACACCCGCAACGATTCGCCTGATGAGCGACAGCGGCAAAACCTTCGAGGGTAAAGTGGATTCGATTGGCTACGGCGTGCTACCGGATGACGGCGGCCTGGTGCTGGGCGGCCTGCCGAAAGTGTCACGGTCTATTAACTGGGTCCGCGTCGCCCAGCGTTTTCCGGTCAAAATCATGGTTGATAAACCCGATCCGGAAATGTTCCGCATCGGTGCTTCGGCAGTCGCTAATCTTGAGCCGCAATAATGAGCGCGCTCAACTCCCTGCCATTACCGGTGGTCAGGCTGCTGGCGTTCTTTCATGAAGAGTTAAGCGAGCGGCGACCAGGCCGCGTGCCGCAGACCGTGCAACTCTGGGTAGGCTGCCTGCTGGTGATTCTGATCTCGATGACCTTTGAGATCCCTTTTGTGGCGTTATCGCTGGCAGTGCTGTTTTACGGTATTCAGTCGAACGCGTTTTACACCAAATTTGTGGCGATCTTGTTTGTGGTCGCCACGGTGCTGGAGATCGCCAGCCTGTTTTTGATCTACAAATGGTCATACGGCGAACCGTTGATCCGATTGATCATCGCCGGACCGATCCTGATGGGCTGCATGTTTTTGATGCGCACCCATCGGCTGGGGCTGGTCTTTTTCGCCGTCGCCATTGTCGCTATTTACGGGCAAACCTTCCCCGCCTGCTCGACTATCCGGAAGTGGTCGTGCGCTTAACGCTGTGGTGTATCGTTGTTGGCCTCTATCCAACCTTGCTGATGACGTTAATCGGCGTGCTGTGGTTTCCCAGTCGTGCCATTACACAAATGCATCAGGCGCTTAATGATCGGCTTGATGATGCCATTGGTCACCTGACAGACAGCCTCGCACCGCTACCCGAAACGCGGATTGAAAGAGAGGCGCTGGCGCTGCAAAAACTCAATGTCTTTTGTCTCGCGGACGATGCCAACTGGCGAACTCAAAGCGCATGGTGGCAAAGCTGCGTGGCAACGGTAACCTACATTTACTCGACGCTGAATCGCTACGATCCCACCTCTTTTGCTGATTCTCAGACAATTATTGAATTCCGACAAAAATTAGCCTCAGAAATCAACAAGCTGAAGCATGCCATTGCCAAAGGTCAGTGCTGGCAAAGCGACTGGCGACTTAGTGAAGATGAAGCGATGGCGGCACGGGAATGTAACCTGGAGAATATCTGCCAGACGTTATTGCAACTGGGTCAGATGGACCCGAATACGCCGCCAACGCCCGCAGCCAAACCGCCGTCAATGGTCGCCGATGCTTTTACCAATCCAGACTATATGCGCTACGCGGTAAAAACGCTGCTCGCCTGTTTGATCTGTTACACCTTCTACAGCGGCGTGGACTGGGAAGGCATTCACACCTGTATGCTGACCTGCGTGATCGTCGCTAATCCAAATGTCGGTTCGTCGTACCAGAAGATGGTGCTGCGTTTTGGCGGGGCTTTTTGCGGCGCGATTCTGGCGCTGTTATTTACACTACTGGTCATGCCCTGGCTGGACAATATTGTCGAATTGCTGTTTGTGCTGGCACCGATTTTCCTGTTGGGCGCATGGATTGCCACCAGCTCCGAACGTTCTTCTTATATCGGCACACAGATGGTGGTCACCTTCGCGCTCGCCACGCTCGAAAACGTTTTTGGCCCGGTGTACGACCTGGTGGAAATTCGCGATCGCGCCCTGGGTATCATCATTGGTACCGTGGTGTCCGCGGTGATTTACACCTTTGTCTGGCCCGAAAGTGAAGCGCGCACGCTGCCGCAAAAACTGGCTGGTGCGCTGGGTATGTTAAGTAAGGTAATGCGGATCCCACGCCAGCAGGAAGCCACGGCTCTGCGCACTTATCTGCAAATTCGCATAGGTCTGCATGCGGCGTTTAATGCCTGTGAAGAGATGTGCCAACGCGTGGCGCTGGAGCGTCAACTGGACAGCGAAGAACGCGCATTACTGATTGAACGTTCGCAAACGGTTATTCGTCAGGGACGCGACATTCTTCACGCCTGGGATGCGACCTGGAACTCGGCGCAGGCGCTGGATAACGCACTACAGCCGGACAGAGCAGGCCAGTTTGCCGACGCACTGGAGAAATACGCCGCCGGTCTGGCAACCGCACTCAGCCGTTCTCCTCAAATAACGCTTGAAGAACCCCCCGCCTCGCAGGCCATCCTGCCCACCTTATTAAAACAGGAGCAACACGTCTGCCAGCTTTTCGCCCGCTTGCCAGACTGGACAGCCCCGGCATTAACGCCCGCCACGGAACAGGCACAAGGAGCCACACAATGATCAATCGTCAACTTTCACGTCTGCTGTTGTGCAGCATTCTCGGCAGCACGACGCTGATTTCCGGCTGTGCCCTGGTACGCAAGGATTCTGCGCCTCATCAACAGCTCAAACCGGAACAAATCAAACTTGCCGATGATATTCATCTGGCCAGTTCCGGCTGGCCGCAGGCGCAGTGGTGGAAACAATTTAACGACCCGCAACTGGATGCCCTGATCCAGCACACGTTGCAAGGTTCACACACGCTTGCCGAAGCGAAACTGCGGGAAGAAAAAGCGCAATCACAGGCCGACCTGTTAGATGCCGGTTCACAATTGCAGGTGGCGGCGATAGGGATGCTCAACCGCCAACGCGTCTCGGCGAACGGTTTTTTAAGCCCTTATTCAATGGATGCGCCAGCACTGGGTATGGACGGGCCGTACTATACGGAAGCCACAGTAGGTTTGTTTGCCGGACTGGATCTTGATTTGTGGGGTGTGCATCGCTCGGCGGTTGCCGCCGCCATTGGCGCGCATAATGCCGCGCTGGCAGAAACCGCAGCAGTAGAGCTATCGCTGACCACTGGCGTAGCGCAGCTTTATTACAGCATGCAGGCCAGCTACCAGATGCTTGATCTGTTAGAGCAAACTCGCGATGTGATTGATTACGCGGTGAGAGCGCACCAGAGCAAAGTGGCGCACGGTCTGGAAGCGCAAGTGCCTTTCCACGGCGCGCGGGCGCAGATTCTGGCCGTCGATAAACAAATTGCTGCCGTCAAAGGGCAAATCACCGAAACGCGAGAATCTCTGCGTGCATTGATTGGCGCGGGAGCCAGCGATATGCCGGAGATCAAGTCGGTGGCATTACCGCAAGTACAGACCGGTATTCCGGCGACACTCTCTTATGAGTTGCTCGCCAGGCGCCCGGATCTGCAAGCCATGCGTTGGTATGTTCAGGCGTCATTAGATCAGGTAGATTCCGCGCGGGCGTTGTTCTATCCGAGCTTTGATATCAAAGCGTTTTTCGGTCTGGACTCCATCCACCTGGATACCTTATTCAAAAAAACCAGTCGCCAGTTCAACTTCATCCCAGGTCTGAAATTGCCGCTGTTTGACGGTGGACGGTTGAATGCCAATCTCGAAGGCACTCGCGCCGCCAGCAACATGATGATTGAACGTTACAACCAGTCAGTACTGAACGCGGTGCGCGACGTTGCAGTCAATGGCACACGTCTGCAAACGCTCAACGACGAGCGGGAGATGCAGGCAGAACGCGTAGAAGCAACCCGCTTCACCCAGCGTGCCGCCGACGCCGCCTACCAACGCGGTCTAACCAGCCGTTTACTGGCCACCGAAGCTCAGTTGCCGGTTCTTTCCGAAGAGATGTCATTACTGATGCTGGACAGCCGCCGGGTGATTCAAAGTATTCAGTTGATGAAATCGCTGGGCGGCGGGTATCAGGCGGCTCCCGTCGTTGAGAAAAAATAAAATGTCTGCCGCGTGATGGCTGTCACGCGGTATTTCGTTTCGTCACGTCAAAACTGACGACAGCCTGTTTTTCGTCAGAGTTTTGAATAAATAGTGCCCGTAATATCAGGGAATAGCCTCAAATAAAATGTGGCATAAAAGATGCATACTGTGGTCGAGAGCGCGTATGCGTGATTTGATTAACTGGAGCGAGACTGATGAAAAAAGTCGTCACGGTTTGCCCATATTGCGCATCAGGTTGCAAAATCAACCTGGTCGTCGATAACGGCAAAATCGTCCGGGCGGAGGCAGCACAGGGGAAAACCAACCAGGGTACTCTGTGTCTGAAGGGTTATTATGGCTGGGATTTTATTAACGATACCCAGATCCTGACCCCGCGCCTGAAAACCCCCATGATCCGTCGCCAGCGTGGCGGCAAACTCGAACCTGTTTCCTGGGATGAGGCACTGAATTACGTTGCCGAGCGCCTGAGCGCCATCAAAGAGAAGTACGGTCCGGATGCCATCCAGACGACAGGCTCCTCGCGTGGTACGGGTAACGAAACCAACTATGTAATGCAAAAATTTGCGCGCGCCGTTATTGGTACCAATAACGTTGACTGCTGCGCTCGCGTCTGACACGGCCCATCGGTTGCAGGTCTGCACCAATCGGTCGGTAACGGCGCAATGAGCAATGCCATTAACGAAATTGATAATACCGATTTAGTGTTCGTTTTCGGGTACAACCCGGCGGATTCCCACCCTATCGTGGCGAATCACGTGATTAACGCTAAACGTAACGGGGCGAAAATTATCGTCTGCGATCCGCGCAAAATTGAAACCGCGCGCATTGCTGACATGCACATCGCACTGAAAAACGGCTCGAACATCGCGCTGTTGAATGCGATGGGCCATGTCATTATTGAAGAAAATCTGTACGACAAAGCGTTCGTCGCTTCTCGCACAGAGGGCTTTGAAGAGTATCGTAAAATCGTTGAAGGCTACACGCCGGAGTCGGTTGAAGATATCACCGGCGTTAGCGCCAGTGAGATTCGTCAGGCGGCGCGGATGTATGCCCAGGCGGAAAGCGCATCTATTCTGTGGGGCATGGGTGTGACCCAGTTCTATCAGGGCGTGGAAACCGTCCGTTCTCTGACCAGCCTCGCGATGCTGACCGGTAACCTCGGTAAGCCGCATGCGGGTGTTAACCCGGTTCGTGGTCAGAACAACGTGCAGGGCGCCTGTGATATGGGCGCGCTGCCGGATACGTATCCGGGATACCAGTACGTGAAAGATCCGGCTAACCGCGAGAAATTCGCCAAAGCCTGGGGCGTAGAAAGCCTGCCTGCTCATACCGGCTATCGCATCAGCGAGCTGCCGCACCGCGCAGCGCATGGCGAAGTGCGTGCCGCGTACATTATGGGCGAAGATCCGCTGCAAACGGATGCGGAACTGTCGGCAGTCCGTAAAGCCTTTGAAGATCTGGAACTGGTCATCGTTCAGGACATCTTTATGACCAAAACCGCGTCGGCGGCGGATGTCATATTACCGTCAACGTCGTGGGGCGAGCATGAAGGTGTCTATACTGCGGCTGACCGTGGCTTCCAGCGTTTCTTCAAGGCGGTTGAACCGAAGTGGGATCTGAAAACGGACTGGCAGATTATCAGTGAAATCGCCACCCGTATGGGTTATCCGATGCACTACAACAACACCCAAGAGATCTGGGACGAGTTGCGTCATCTGTGCCCGGATTTCTACGGTGCAACTTACGAGAAGATGGGCGAACTGGGCTTCATCCAGTGGCCTTGCCGCGATACGTCAGATGCCGATCAGGGGACTTCTTATCTGTTTAAAGAGAAGTTTGATACCCCGAACGGTCTGGCGCAGTTCTTCACCTGCGACTGGGTAGCGCCAATCGACAAACTCACCGACGAGTACCCGATGGTACTGTCAACGGTGCGTGAAGTTGGCCACTACTCTTGCCGTTCGATGACCGGTAACTGTGCGGCACTGGCAGCGCTGGCTGATGAACCTGGCTACGCACAAATCAATACCGAAGACGCCAAGCGTCTGGGTATTGAAGATGAGGCATTGGTTTGGGTGCACTCGCGTAAAGGCAAAATTATCACCCGTGCGCAGGTCAGCGATCGTCCTAACAAAGGGGCGATTTACATGACCTACCAGTGGTGGATTGGCGCCTGTAACGAGCTGGTTACCGAGAACTTAAGCCCGATTACCAAAACGCCGGAATACAAATACTGCGCCGTGCGCGTCGAGCCGATCGCCGATCAGCGCGCCGCCGAGCAGTACGTTATTGACGAGTACAACAAGTTGAAAACTCGCCTGCGCGAAGCGGCACTGGCGTAAATAAGTCCCTTCTACAGCCTCCTCTGGGAGGCTGTTTTTTTATCCATTCGAACTCTTTATACTGGATACACCCTACCCAATCGTATTATCAAAATGAAAAAAATTATCGCATTGATGTTGTTTTTGACATTCTTTGCCCACGCGAATGACTCTGAGCCTGGCAGCCAGTATGTAAAGGCGGCAGAGGCCGGAGACAGACGCGCACAATATTTTCTTGCCGACAGCTGGTTTAGCTCCGGCGATTTGAGCAAAGCCGAATATTGGGCACAGAAAGCCGCCGACAGTGGTGATGCCGATGCCTGCGCGCTGTTGGCGCAGATTAAAATCACCAATCCGGTCAGTCTGGACTATCCACAAGCAAAAATTCTCGCCGAAAAAGCAGCGCAAGCGGGCAGTAAAGAAGGTGAAGTGACGCTGGCACATATTCTGGTGAATACTCAGGCAGGTAAACCGGATTATCCGAAGGCGATTTCGCTGTTAGAAAACGCCTCGGAAGATCTGGAGAACGACTCCGCCGTCGATGCCCAGATGCTGCTTGGTTTGATTTACGCCAACGGCATAGGCATTAAGGCCGATGATGAGAAAGCGACCTGGTATTTCAAGCGTAGCTCTGCGATTTCCCGTACCGGTTATTCCGAGTACTGGGCAGGAATGATGTTCTTAAACGGTGAAGAAGGTTTTATCGAGAAGAACAAACAGAAGGCGCTGCACTGGTTGAACCTGAGCTGTATGGAAGGGTTTGATACCGGGTGTGAAGAGTTTGAAAAATTAACCAATGGTTAAGGTAGCCCTGATAAGACGCGTTAAGCGTCGCATCAGATATTGTTGATGTCGGATGCGGCGTAAACGCCTTATCCGACCTACAAAATCACGCTAAATCAGGATATTACGCTGTCTGGCGTAGGCCTGATAAGACGCGCTAAGCGTCGCATCAGGCATCCACACATTGCCGGGTGGATGTCCCCGGCAATCTTCAATTACTGATCCGCAGTCTTATCAAATTTGCCCAGCACTTCACGCTCGTAGGCCATCGCTTTTTTGTGGTCAAATTTGTGTTCCCACTTGGCAATCACCAGCACCGCCAGCGCATTACCCACTACGTTCAGCGCGGTACGTGCCATGTCGAGGATACGGTCAACACCAGCAATAAACGCCAGACCTTCCAGCGGAATACCTACGCTGCCCAGCGTCGCCAGCAGCACCACAAACGACACGCCCGGCACGCCAGCAATCCCTTTCGAGGTCACCATCAGCGTCAGCACCAGAATGATTTCCTGCCAGATAGACAGGTCAATGCCATACAACTGCGCGATGAAAATAGCGGCAATACTTTGATACAGCGTCGAACCATCAAGGTTAAAAGAGTAACCGGTCGGCACCACGAAACTGGTGATCGATGCCGGGGCGCCGTAGGCTTCCATCTTCTCAATAATTCGCGGCAGTACGCTTTCTGAGCTGGCAGTGGAGTACGCCAGAATCAACTCATCTTTCAGAATACGAATCAAGATCCAGACACTTAACCCGCACAGGCGCGCCACAATTCCCAACACCGCCAGCGCGAAGAACAGAATGGCGAAATGCACCAGCAGCACCAGTTTCGCCAGTGGCCACAGAGAAGAGAAACCAAAGTTAGCCACCGTCACCGCAATCAGCGCGAACACCCCCACTGGGGCATAGCGCATCACCATGTGCGTCACTTTAAACATGGTTTCAGAGATGGAGCGGAACACGGTCACCAGCGGTTCGCGATGCGCCGCGGGCAGGGAGGAAAGCCCCAGACCAAACAGCACCGAGAAGAAGATGATTGGCAGCATTTCGCCTTTCGCCATCGATGCCACAATGTTCGTCGGCACCAGCGACAAAATCGTCCCCATAATACCGTGAGAACTGCTTTGTACCGCTTCCGTGGTGCTCTGATATTTCGAGATATCGACAGTCGCCAGCTGTGACATATCGACCCCTGCTCCAGGCTGGAAGACGTTCGCCAGGGTGATCCCCAGGATGATGGCGACAGTGGTGATCGCCTCGAAGTAGATAATGGTTTTCGCGCCAATTCGCCCAAGCTGTTTGGCATCGCCGACGCCCGCGATACCGACCACCAGCGTGGAAATCACGATCGGCACAACGATCATTTTAATCAGGTGGATAAAGATATCACCTGCCGGGGAGAGAAAATTAACGACTAACCAGTCACGGCTGTCGCTGTGATAATGCAGGTAACTTCCCAGGAGAATGCCCAGCACCATAGCAATGAGTATCTGCCAGGCAAGGCTGATTTTTATATTTTTCATACGATTGACTTCCTCAGTGGAACGCCGTTCCCCGTTCAAAAACGCAAGAACGTTATAAACTGCAGGGTATGGATTGTGTTGCGTTGGTTTGTGGATTTTTTTAACGCTTATGATCAGTATCATTTGCGCGGTATGTCGCGCAACCCTTTAACAACAGAGCTTTTCGCTGCATTAATGCATAATAACGCGACTTTATGGCAAAATTAATGAATAACTATTTGTTATGAAAAGATTTTTATTTGTTTAATTTGCAATAATACTGATTGGTGATTATTTTTTGCATGTGTTCATTCGATTATTTTTTACACATCTCAATAACATAATCTTCAACACTGAATGATTAATCCGCTCGCCGCTGCAGCAGTTTTGCCATATTAATCGACTCAACCAGCTGTGTTCGGTTAACTCGTGGTGAGTTTAGATCCATCACTTTTTGCCATAGTTCGATGGCTTGCGCGTAATTCGCCTGCATAAACGCATCTGAAGCCAGCAGCATCAGGGCGGTGATTTCATTACTGTCCAGCGCGAGGGCTTTGTCGATCATTGCGCGAGTCTGGGCGGTCATATGCTGGCTGGCCTGGTAATAAAGCACCGTCGCCAGCGCCGCATACAGTTCAGCGTTCTCACCACGTAGTTGCAACGCCTGACGGTACGCCAGCAGCGAATTGCTGTAATCGTTTTGCCACAGATAGTACTCGCCCAGCAACGCCCACTGTTCACTGTTTTGTGGATTGGCGCGGATTTTATCCTGCAATGCCTGAAGCTGCGCTTCCGGGGTTTGCTGGCTGGCAAACTGATGTAGCGGATCGCGCTGACGCTGATACTCCGCACGCACCGCCTGCCATTTTGGACTTAACAGATAACTGCCGACACAGAGAAATACCATCAAAATCGTGAGTGTTGTCAGCATGTTCACCGGTATTTGAGGCTGTTTCATCGCTTCGCCCTCACTCGCCAGAGGATCAGTGCCATCAGCAGTAACAACACCACTGGCAGCGCCCACAACACCAGCGTCTGACCAGTTAACGGTGGGTTATAGCGAACAAAATCTCCGTAGCGTTCGGTCATCCAGCCAATGATTTCAACTTCGTTTTTCCCCTCCGCCACCATACTGTAAACCTGATGGCGCATACTGACCGCCACTGGCGCGTTGGATTCCAGTAAGTTCTGATTCTGGCACTGCGGACAACGTAACTGGCTGGCAATATTTAACGCCTGTTGCTGTTGTTGCGGATTGGCGAATTGCCAGGTGTCTACGACCTGAGCGTGCGCAAAACAGGTAAATAGCAGCAGCAAAGTGAGAAGCCCTTTATTCATCGCGCTTCCTCCCCCGCCATCCGCTTAACAATGCGCCTGCAATCATCAACAATCCTCCCCCCCAGATCCAGCGCACACCGCTTTGTACATACAAACGAAAAGCGTAACGATCCGCTCCGGTTTTCTCGCCCATGACCACATACCAGTCATGGATGCCGTTCCAGCGAATTGACGGCTCCATCATTTGCTGACGGCGTGCTTCATAGAAACGCCGCTCCGGCGTTAATTCACCAATACGTTGCTGATGGTCAAACAGTGCCACTATCGCTTTTTCGCTGGTGTAATTGCCTTTGGCTTGCAGATCGAGGCGCTCAAACCGGAAGGTGTATCCTGCCAGTTTTACCTGCTGCCCCGGCTGTAAATTCAGGCTGATCTCCTGACGGCTGACGCTGGAAACCACGATCCCCGCGGCAAATAACAGCACGCCCGCATGCGCCAGCAGCGCCGGAAGCTGCGCGCGTTTGCCAGAGACAAACGTCGCCAGCACAATCACCACCAGCATCAACAGACCAAACGGTAACGTCGCGCGGTTAAAATACGGTGCGCCAACGGAGAGGCGTCCCCAGCCCAGCAAGCCGTAAATCATCGGATAAAGCGTTCCCACCAGCACGATCAGTAGCACCGCGCAAAACAGCAACAGCGTAGCGAGGATTAACATTTCTCGCGATAACCCTGAAAAACGCACCGCCGGGCCACCGTCCCGCGCTCGCCAGCCATACAGAGCCAGAGACGCAAGGCTAATCAGCGCAAACAGGCTGAACAACGGCACGGCGCGGACGTTATCCAGCGCGAACGCATGAACCGAAACCAGAATGCCAGAACGGACAATCAACGTCCCCAGCAGCGACAGCATCAGAGTAACGATCGCCAGCAGCAGCGACCAGTGGCGGAAAATCCCCCGCTGGCGTGTCAGGGATAAACTGTGCAGCAGCGCAGTGGCAGAAAGCCAGGGTAATAAAGAGGCGTTTTCCACCGGATCCCAGAACCACCAGCCGCCCCAGCCCAGTTCGCAATAGGCCCACCAGGAACCGAGGATGATCCCCGCCGTTAATGCGCTCCAGCCAGGTAACGCCCAGCGCCAGCAAATTCGGGCGCTGGCCGCATCAAACTCGCCGCGCAGTAGACTCGCCAGCGCCACGCTCGCCGCTACCATCAAACCGCCATAGCCAAGGTAAAGCAGCGGTGGATGAAAGATAAGACCGGGATGTTGCAGCATCGGATTGAGATCGCGGCCTTCGATTGCTGGGGGGAATATCCGCACGAAGGGATCGGACCACAGCACCACAAACAGTAGCAGTGCGGCGATCATGAGAGATAAAACGGCTAGCGTCAGCGGAAATAGCGGATCGGTTTGCTGCCGATAATGCCAGGCAAACAGCGCGCTCCAGGCGGAAAGCAACAGCACCCAAAGTAGCAACGAACCTTCATGACCACCCCACACCGCCGCCAGTTTGAGTTCCCACGACAGCAGGCTGTAGCTATGTTGTGCGACATAAATGACCGAGAAATCGCTGATGAGAAAACAATACGTCAGTACGCCAAAGGCGAGCAGCAGGAGTGTGAACTGCGCCAGAATGCCGATGCAAGTGAGCCGTATCATGGCAGGCCAGCGTAACCGCACTCCCGCGAAGGTCATCAACGGGGTCAACACGTTGACCCCGAGACTTAACAACAACGCCAGAAAACCGACTTCAGGAAGGAATACGTCCAGAAACCACCTCTTTTCTGGCTTACGCCACCGTCAACTGTCCGGCGTAGAGAATGAAAAAGCGCAGCATCAACACGCCGACCAGGCTGGCCCCACACGCCGCCAGCACGGCAGGAATGCCGGAACTGCGATTGACCCACGGTTTGAGCAACATTGGCACAATCAGCCCCAGCCCAGCGACACCAAGCCAGAACCACCACGTCCAGAAACCGCCGCCCAATGCCGCCACCAGCGCACGCACTTTACCGTCATCGCCCAGCGCCAGACCGACAAAAAACGCCACCAGCAGGAAGATTTCGCCCCATACCACAGGGATTTCCATCCGGTGAACAAAGTGCGCTTCCGTGGAATGCGGGTTACTGCGTTGGCGTATCGCCATGGCGATCAGCGCCACCGCCGCACCGGACGAGATGCCGGAGAAGAGGAACAGCACAGGCAGGATCGGGTTATTGAGGAACGGATACGATTTCAGCGCCGACAGCAGAAAGCCGGTATAAGCCCCCAGCAGTACCGCCAGCACCAGCATCAACGTTTCCAGTCCGCGATGAACGGGCGTCAGCAGGCTCAAGACCTTTTGCACGCTCCCCAACTTCGGCAACCAGCGTTGTTGCAGGGCAAGCAAATCGTGTTCAAAGATTTTCGCCAGCCACAGCACCAGCACCACCATGTAGAGCTGAAACAGCATCACCCCCATCGACATCACCGAGGTAAAACTGTAGTGGAACATCAGCTTCCAGAAGGTCCACGGCTTTGTCAGGTGGAAGACGAGGATCAACAGACCGAGGATCACCGCGCCAGGCCCGACAATCAGCGTGGTGCGCAGCAACGTACTGTCTGCACCACCCGCTTGTGGGTAGAAGCGACGCAGCAACACCGCCAGCGTCACCAGTCCGGCAGAGATCCCCACCAAAAACAGATAGATGGCAATCGGCCAGTCCCACACCAGCGATTCAAAATGAAATGCGGAAGCCTGAGTCATTGGCTCACCTCCCCGTATTTAAACGGCACGCGGTACAGCTTCGGTTTGGTTCCCAGCGCCAGCTTGTAGCGGTAAGTGGGCTTCTGGCGCAGCAGTTGTGAAATCTCACTGTTGGGATCGTCCAGATTGCCAAACGTCAGCGCCTTCGTCGGGCAAGCTTCAACGCACGCGGGTAACTTACCGGCCTGCAAATTAGTCTTGCGGCAGAAATCGCATTTGTCCGCTGTCTTCGTGACCGGATGGATAAAGCGCACGCGGTACGGACAGGCGGCGATGCAGTACTGACAACCGACGCAGAGATCCGGATTAACATCGACAATCCCACTGGCGGCATCGCGAAAAGAGGCACCCGTTGGGCAGACGTCAACACACGGCGCATGATCGCAGTGCTGGCAAGACTTACGGAAGAAGCGATATTTCACATCAGGAAATTCGCCCTGCGGCTCGCTACGAATAATCGTCAGGCGCGACACACCTTCCGGCACCTTGTTCACTTCTCGACAAGCATCCATACAGGCGGTACAGCCGATGCATAACGACTCATCATGCACCATGCCGTAACGCACCCCATTGATATTCAACGTTTTCGCCACCACGCGCCCTGCGGTGCCGCTGACGGCTGCCAGCACACCGACGCCGGTGAGAAACTGGCGACGTGACCAGGTCATGGCTGCTCCTTAAGCAACGGAACAGACGCCGGGTTAAAGTTCGGATTGGTGCGCTGATCGCTGTGGCAATCGACGCAAATCTTGATCCGTCCTTTGTCACTTAACGTCTGCATCGTATCTTGCTGTGGATGCAGGGAATGGCAGCTGGCGCACGCCACTTTGGTTACGTGAACATCGTGCGGCCAGAACACTTTTTGCAACTGTTCCGGTAGATGGCAGGACATACAGACGCTGTTCTGCTCTCCAACCTTGTACATCGGCTCGTTAAAGCGCATCACATCTTTCACCCCTTCGCGGTGTTGCGGTGATGGCTGGCCGTGACAGTTGGTGCAAGTGACCGGCAGTTTGTTATTCGGGTTGATAACGGAAGCATGTTTGCCATGCATACCTTCGGTATCTGGTTTATGACAGTCCAGACAGGCGGCATCCGGGTTACGCTGCTGGGTAACTTCGTAGCGATCGCCAGATGCCTGCGCCGCAGGGGTAGCGGTAATTCCGTTCAGGCTCCACAACAGGCCCGACGCCAGCACCCCGGCAGTTAATAACGAACGTAATACGCTCATATTCACTCCATTGTGTTTTCCGCCCCTTGCGAGGCGGAACGGGGTTATTGGCTTAACAGACCGTTTTTACGTGCCTGATCTTCCCACTGCGGGATCACCGTTTTGATGAAATCCTGTTTCTCGGCTTTGATTTGCTCCATGTTCAGGCCAATTGCCTGCTGGGCTTTCTCTTTGGTCGAGATATCCGGGATCTGGATTTCATGGGTGATGCCTTTGGTCGCCAGCAGGCGCGCCAGTTTGGTGCGCGCATCCGCCGCTTTATCCATCGCAGTACCGAGCATCCGTAGACCTTCTTCCGGTGCGTGCATATGAATACCGTGGGAAGCGATCGCCAGATCCCAACGCCACTGGGCATGACGGATATCGTCCTGAATCGGCTTCATTTCGGCTTCCGTCGCGCCTGCGTCCAGTGCCGCTTTCGCTTCGAAGTGAGCGTGAACCAGTTGATCTTCAACCTTGATTTTCAGGTCGTTAATCGACTGCTTACGTTCCGCGACCACTTTTTGCAAGGCGGCTTTGTCCTGGGTATGGCAGTTCGCACAAGTCTGGGCGAAGTTATCAAACGGATTACCAATTTTATGGTCGGTGTAGAGTTTGCCTTCGGCGTTCTGCACTTTTGGCATATGGCAGTCGATACAGGTCACGTTGTTTTTGCCGTGAATGCCCGCTGTCCAGGTTTCATATTCCGGGTGCTGCGCTTTCAGCATTGGCGTTTTCGACAGGGAGTTAGTCCAGTCAGAGAAGGCAATTTTGTCGTAATACTGCTCCATATTTTCGACTTTCATGCCGTCATCCCACGGGAATTTAACCGCTTTGTTTTTGCCGTCGAAGTAATACTCCACATGGCACTGACCGCAAACCATCGATTGCTGGTCGAAACGTCCAGCTTTCTCAAAAGGTTTGCCAATGGCTTCCATTGCACGCGCCGCATATGGACGGGAAAGGGTTAACTCCGGCTTACCTTTGGCGAACTCTGGTGAGGCGGTGTTATGGCAGTCGGCACAACCTAAGTTGTTGACGATTTCCGGGCCGCCGCGCGCCCATTTACCGTGGAAGTAGCCATCTTCGCCGTCTTTCTGGATCAGGCGCGCCACATCCGGGCTTTTACAACTCCAGCATGCCATCGGTAGCGGACCATCTTCGGCGTTTTTCGGCGCACCGGTACGCAGAGTTTCACGCACATCGGTCACAGCAAAGGCATGTCCACGCGGCTTGTTGTAATCGCGCGAGAAGGGATACCCCGCCCACAGGATCACCAGCCGTGGATCTTCCGCCAGAGCGTCAACACGCTCTGACTGTTCCGAGGTAGCTTTCCAGGAGAGATATTGATCGGGATGCTGCGGGGCAAAGGTTTCATTCTTCGCTTCCTCAGTTACAGGTGTTGCGGGAGCAGCCGTTTGTTCAGCGTGAACAGAAGTGAAAAAGAAAAAAGGAATCAACAAGCTGAAGATACGGCGTGCGTTTATTTTTATCCTTGTCATAGGGGCTTTATCCAAATTTTGCCATTGAGGCAATGGCAGTTTTTATTGTTTTTTCATGACAGTAACCGCACATACACTGTCATGACATTGCTCGCCCCTATGTGTAACAAATAACCACATGCGGAATGTTGTCTTTAATCAATTGTAAGTGCATGTAAAATACCACTTTAGAGTTAGTTGATAATTTCCTCCATTTCAAACACATGCATAACTGCATGTTCCAGAAAGAAAATGCCAACTTTTGTTGGTGTCCTTCAAAAATAATCCTGTCGTTTATTTGCACAATTCTACTTTTGCGTGATCTGCCGCCCAAATACTAAACAAAACTGCCAATACCCCTACATTTAACGCTTATGACACATATTATTAACATCCTACAAGGAGAACAAAAGCATGAGCCAAATACACAAACACACCATTCCTGCCAACATCGCAGACCATTGCCTGATAAACCCTCAGCAGTACGAAGCGATGTACCAACAATCAATTAACGCACCAGATACCTTTTGGGGCGAACAGGGAAAAATTCTCGACTGGATCAAACCGTACCAGAAGGTGAAAAACACCTCCTTTGCCCCCGGTAATGTGTCCATTAAATGGTACGAGGACGGCACGCTGAATCTGGCGGCAAACTGCCTTGACCGCCATCTGCAAGAAAACGGCGATCGTACCGCTATTATCTGGGAAGGCGATGACGCCAGTCAGAGCAAACATATTAGTTATAAAGAGCTGCACCGCGACGTCTGCCGCTTCGCCAATACCCTGCTCGAGCTGGGCATTAAAAAAGGTGATGTGGTGGCGATTTATATGCCGATGGTACCGGAAGCTGCGGTCGCGATGCTGGCCTGCGCCCGCATTGGCGCGGTGCATTCGGTAATTTTCGGCGGCTTCTCGCCGGAAGCCGTTGCCGGACGCATTATCGATTCTAACTCACGGTTGGTGATCACTTCCGATGAAGGTGTGCGCGCCGGGCGTAGTATTCCGCTGAAGAAAAACGTTGATGACGCGCTGAAAAACCCGAACGTCACCAGCATTGAACATGTGGTGGTACTGAAGCGTACTGGCGGAAAAATCGACTGGCAGGAAGGGCGCGACCTGTGGTGGCACGACCTGGTTGAGCAAGCCAGCGATCAGCATCAGGCGGAAGAGATAAACGCCGAAGATCCTCTGTTTATTCTCTACACCTCCGGTTCTACCGGTAAGCCGAAAGGCGTGCTGCACACTACCGGCGGTTATCTGGTGTACGCGGCGCTGACCTTTAAATATGTCTTTGATTATCATCCGGGCGATATCTACTGGTGTACCGCTGATGTGGGCTGGGTTACCGGACACAGTTATTTGCTGTACGGCCCGCTGGCCTGCGGCGCGACCACGCTGATGTTTGAAGGTGTACCGAACTGGCCGACGCCTGCCCGTATGGCGCAGGTGGTGGATAAGCATCAGGTCAATATTCTTTACACCGCGCCAACGGCGATTCGCGCGCTGATGGCGGAAGGCGATAAAGCGATTGAAGGCACCGACCGTTCGTCGCTACGCATTCTCGGTTCCGTGGGCGAGCCAATCAATCCGGAAGCGTGGGAGTGGTACTGGAAGAAGATCGGCAACGAGAAATGCCCAGTGGTCGACACCTGGTGGCAGACCGAAACTGGCGGTTTCATGATTACGCCGCTGCCTGGGGCGACCGAACTGAAAGCCGGTTCTGCAACGCGTCCGTTCTTCGGCGTACAACCGGCGCTGGTGGATAACGAAGGTAATCCACAAGAAGGTGCCGCTGAAGGCAGTCTGGTGATCACCGATTCCTGGCCGGGTCAGGCGCGTACGCTGTTTGGCGATCACGAACGTTTTGAACAGACCTACTTCTCCACCTTCAAAAATATGTATTTCAGCGGCGACGGCGCGCGTCGCGATGAAGATGGCTATTACTGGATCACCGGGCGCGTGGACGACGTGCTGAACGTCTCTGGTCACCGTCTGGGGACGGCGGAGATTGAGTCGGCGTTGGTGGCGCATCCGAAGATTGCCGAAGCCGCCGTGGTGGGTATTCCGCACAATATTAAAGGTCAGGCGATCTACGCCTACGTCACGCTTAATCACGGGGAGGAACCGTCACCAGAACTATACGCAGAAGTCCGCAACTGGGTGCGTAAAGAGATTGGCCCGCTGGCGACGCCAGACGTGCTGCACTGGACCGACTCCCTGCCTAAAACCCGCTCCGGCAAAATTATGCGCCGTATTCTGCGCAAAATTGCGGCGGGCGATACCAGCAACCTGGGCGATACCTCGACGCTTGCCGATCCTGGCGTGGTCGAGAAGCTGCTTGAAGAGAAGCAGGCTATCGCGATGCCATCGTAACCCACAATTGCCCGATGTGAGTCGGTAACGGTTTGTAGGCCTGATAAGACGCGACAGCGGCGCATCAGGCGCTGGTTGCCGGATGCGGCGTAAACGCCTTATCCGGCCTACATTCGGCAACGGCTGTAGGCCTGATAAGACGCGACAGCGACGCATCAGGCGTTGATTGCCGGATGCGGCGTAAACGCCTTATCCGGCCTACATTCGGTAACGGTTTGTAGGCCTGATAAGACGCGACAGCGGCGCATCAGGCACTGGTTGCCGGATGCGGCGTGAACGCCTTATCCGGCCTACATTCGGCAAGGGTTACCCGAGCGTTAACCTTCTCCCATAAGGGAGCGGGAATTAAAACAATCCCTACATTACCTCTGGAGAATCTGTGATGAATGGTACTATTTATCAGCGGATAGAAGACAATGCGCATTTCAGGGAGTTAGTCGAAAAACGGCAACGGTTTGCCACCATCCTGTCGATTATTATGCTGGCAGTTTATATCAGCTTTATTTTACTGATCGCCTTCGCGCCCGGCTGGCTGGGCACCCCGCTGAATCCGAACACCAGCGTCACACGCGGTATTCCCGTTGGCGTTGGGGTCATTGTTATCTCCTTTGTTCTCACTGGTATCTACATCTGGCGGGCGAACGGCGAATTCGACCGTCTAAATAATGAAGTCCTGCATGAGGTACAAGCATCATGAAAAGAGTTCTGACGGCGCTTGCCGCCACACTCCCTTTCGCAGCTAACGCCGCGGATGCTATTAGCGGGGCCGTTGAGCGCCAGCCAACAAACTGGCAGGCGATTATTATGTTCCTGATTTTCGTCGTGTTCACGCTCGGCATTACCTACTGGGCGTCAAAACGCGTACGTTCTCGTAATGACTACTACACCGCAGGCGGCAATATCACTGGCTTCCAGAACGGGCTGGCGATTGCCGGGGACTATATGTCTGCCGCCTCATTTTTGGGGATCTCCGCGCTGGTGTTTACTTCCGGCTATGACGGGCTGATCTACTCGCTGGGCTTCCTGGTGGGCTGGCCAATCATTCTGTTCCTGATTGCTGAACGTCTGCGTAACCTAGGCCGCTATACCTTTGCGGATGTGGCTTCTTACCGCCTGAAACAAGGGCCGATTCGTATTCTTTCGGCTTGTGGTTCTCTGGTGGTGGTAGCACTTTACCTTATCGCCCAGATGGTCGGCGCAGGTAAATTGATTGAACTGCTGTTCGGCCTTAACTATCACATTGCGGTGGTGCTGGTTGGCGTGCTGATGATGATGTACGTCCTGTTCGGCGGCATGCTGGCGACCACCTGGGTGCAGATTATCAAAGCCGTTCTGTTGCTGTTCGGTGCCAGCTTTATGGCCTTTATGGTGATGAAACACGTCGGCTTTAGCTTCAACAATCTGTTCAGCGAAGCGATGGCGGTACACCCAAAAGGTGTCGACATCATGAAACCGGGCGGACTGGTGAAAGATCCGATCTCCGCGCTCTCTCTGGGGCTTGGACTGATGTTTGGTACGGCTGGCTTGCCGCATATTCTGATGCGCTTCTTTACGGTCAGCGATGCACGCGAAGCGCGTAAGAGCGTGTTCTACGCCACCGGATTTATGGGCTACTTCTACATCCTGACCTTTATTATCGGCTTCGGCGCGATCATGCTGGTCGGTGCGAATCCGGAATATAAAGACGCGGCGGGCCATCTGATTGGTGGTAACAACATGGCGGCAGTTCACCTGGCCAATGCGGTGGGCGGCAACCTGTTCCTCGGCTTTATTTCAGCGGTTGCTTTCGCCACTATCCTCGCGGTAGTTGCGGGTCTGACGCTGGCGGGCGCTTCCGCGGTTTCGCATGACCTGTACGCTAACGTCTTCAAAAAAGGCGCAACCGAACGTGAAGAGCTGCGAGTCTCGAAAATCACCGTGCTGATCCTCGGCGTGATTGCCATTATCCTCGGCGTGCTGTTTGAGAATCAGAACATCGCGTTCATGGTGGGCCTGGCGTTTGCCATCGCCGCGAGCTGCAACTTCCCAATCATTCTGCTTTCCATGTACTGGTCGAAGTTGACTACTCGTGGCGCAATGATGGGCGGTTGGTTAGGGCTGATTACTGCGGTAGTACTGATGATCCTCGGCCCAACGATTTGGGTACAGATCCTCGGTCACGAAAAAGCCATCTTCCCGTACGAATACCCGGCGCTGTTCTCCATCTCCGTGGCATTCCTCGGCATCTGGTTCTTCTCGGCAACCGATAATTCAGCGGAAGGGGCGCGCGAGCGTGAACTGTTCCGTGCGCAATTTATCCGTTCCCAGACCGGCTTTGGCGTTGAGCAGGGCCGCGCGCATTAATCTCCACTAGCCTCTGGTCACCTGACCAACGGTAAAAAGGTGCGATGTACTGCACCTTTTTACCGATTACACCGCCAAAGCGTTATTGGTTCTCTTCTATTAACAACGCTTCCAGCAAATCAAGATCGTGTAGCAACTTTTGCAGCGTTTCGTTGCTGATCTCCCGCGTGGCGCGCAGGTGATAAAGTTCCGCACGTTCAGAACGCAACGCCGCCAGACGGAAGCGACGTTCCAGGTTCTCTTCCTGGACAGAACTTTCAACGTCGTTTCGGCCGTCGGCGCGACGACGCAGGTTACCGATGACGCGAGAGCTGACTTCGGTAAGCAGCTGGTTGTCGATATTCTCTTCAGTGTCCGCCGCCAGTCGCTCTTCCATTTTCTGGATCGCCACAATCGCCACTTCTGCCGTTGCCGCGCGCGCAATGCGTTCCTCTTTCAGCTGCTGAGAATGATCTGCGACTTCAATGTGTTGCAGCAGAACAGGCAGCATCACCACGCCAACAAACAGCGAGAAGAGAATGACGCCAGCCGCCAGGAACACCAGCTCATAACGCGCCGGGAAGACGTTGCCATCCGGCAACAGCAGCGGAATAGAGAGCACACCAGCCAGGGTGATAGCCCCGCGAACCCCGGCAAAAGACGCGATAAGAATTTCTCGTGTGGTCCACGAACCAAACTCCATCGGTTTCTTCTTCAGGAAGCGGTTACTGAACTTTTTCATCGTCCACAGCCAGCCGAAACGGACCAGCATGAGCGCTGCGTAAATCAAGATGATGTCGGTAAACAGCATCCAGATTTCGACGTTCGGGTCGATCTCTGCCGCCATCAGCGACGTCTCCAGAATGCCCGGCAGTTGCAGGCCCAACAGCAAGAACACCATGCCGTTAAAGACAAACTCCAGCATCGCCCAGGTGCTGTTCGCACGCAGACGCATCGCCAGCGGCGCACGGCGCATCACGCCTGAACGGGTAATGGTCATCCCGGCAGCAACTGCCGCAAGGATACCGGAAACGCCAATATGTTCGGCAATCAGATAAGAGGCGAACGGCAGCAGGAACAGCAGGACTATCTGTGTCGCAGGTTCATCGCCGCCCCAGCGGCTCAGGAAGCGCAGCGAGCGACCATATAGCCAGCTCACCACAAACCCCGCGAGAATACCGCCGATCGCGACTTTCATAAATTCGACCGTCGCACCGCCAACAGTGAAGATCATCGTTCCCATCGCGACTGCCACGGCAAACTTCAGCGACACCAGGCCGGAGGCGTCATTCATCAACGCTTCGCCCTGCAAAATGCCCATGATTTTTTTCGGTATTCGCCCTTCGCCAACAATCCCGGAGAGCGCCACGGCATCGGTCGGAGAGAGCACCGCCGCCAGCGCAAAGGCCGGAATTAGCGGAATGCCTGGCACCACCCAGTAAATGAGGAAGCCAATGCCGACTACGGTGACTACCACCAGCGCCAGCGCAAGACCGAAGATCTCCCGACCATGTTCGAGAAATTCACGGGTCGGCGTTTTCCAGCCATCAGCAAAGAGCAGCGGCGGAATAAACAAAACTAAAAAGAGTTCAGGATCAAACTCCACATGCAAACCAAACGTCGGCCACGCCAGTAGCGCACCAATGGCGATTTGCATAAGCGGAAGCGGAATCTGAAAGGGCATGACACGAGTGACCACCCCGGACAGCGAAACCACGAGGGTCATTATCAGTATGGTAAAGAAGATTTCCATGCGTTCCCTGTTTGCGATGTTTTATGGTTTGAGAAAGGCGTTATGCCTGAATTCTCAGTTTTTTCAGAATATCGCAAAAGCTCACACAATGTACGGAGAAAATAAAAACGGGCAGCCATTGCCACCCGTTTTCAGAATCTTATTAAAGATTAGATAGCCCAGCCACCCGCGTAGAAGGTCACCAGTGCCGCGGCGATAACAACGGTACCAATGTTCAGCTTACGCCATTCGCCAGAAACCAGACGGCCAATAACCAGGGTCGCGAAACCGATCATAATGCCGGTCACGATGTTACAAGTCAGTACAATGAATACCGCCGTCACCAGCCCCGCCATCGCATCGACAAAATCAGCAAAGTCGATTTTCGCCACGTTACTCAACATCAGCAGGCCAACATACATCAACGCAGGAGCCGTTGCGTAACCTGGAACAAGGTAAGAAAGCGGAGAGAGGAACAGAATCAGCAGGAACAGCACGCCAACGGTGATTGCCGTCAGACCGGTTTTACCACCCGCTGCCGTACCCGCCGCAGACTCGATGTATACCGCGGCCGGAGCCGCCCCCACCAGGCCTGAGAAAACGCTGCTCAGGGAGTCGGTGGTCAGCGCTTTGCCGCCATCAATGATCTGCCCGTCTTTATCCAGCAGGTTCGCCTGACCGGCGACTGCACGGATGGTTCCGGTCGCATCAAAGACCGCCGTCATCACCAGCGCCAGTACGCTCGGCAGTACCACCGGATTCAGCGCGCCCATAATATCCAGGCTACCAATCAGCGAGTTACCATTTTCATCGCTCAGTGACGGCATAGCGAAAACGCCGGAGAAATGAACGTTAGGATCGAAGATCAGGCCCACAATCGAGATACCGATAATGGTCAGCAGAATGCCGCCCGGCACTTTCAGTTTTTCCAGACCGACGATCACCGCCAGACCTACCAGCGACATAATGACCGGGAAGGTGGCGAAATCACCCAGCGCAACCGGCAGACCGTCGAGCGGATTTTTAATGACCAGGCCAACACCATTCGCAGCAATCAGCAGCAGGAACAGGCCGATACCAATCCCCGTACCGTGCGCCACACCGTGTGGCAAGTTGCGCAAAATCCAGCTACGGATACCCGTTGCAGAAATGACTGTAAACAGCACCCCCATCAGGAACACGGCGCCCAGCGCGACCGGAACGCTAATATGCTGCCCCAGCACCAGACTGAATGCAGTAAACGCGGTCAGGGAGATAGCGCAACCGATAGCCAGCGGCAAATTGGCCCACAGCCCCATCGCGATAGAACCAATCCCGGCAACCAGACAGGTCGCAACAAAAACGGCTGCTGGTGGGAAGCCTGCTTTACCCAGCATGCCCGGAACGACGATGACCGAGTAGACCATCGCCAGAAACGTTGTTAACCCGGCAACCACTTCCTGACGGACAGTGCTTCCACGTTGTGAAATTTTAAACCAGGCGTCGAGTGAACCGCCGGTACGCGCTGATGGCGTAGACATAGAAAACATCCCCTGAGAGTTTATTTTTCGTCAAGATGCGTGGCGGACAATCCCCTGCCAGCGAAACGTTATCTTCCTGCTTCAGGTTTGCGACAATGTGGGGCGTCGCAAAAAAGCAAACGTTTAGCTCCGCGCATACAAAACGGGTGGTAAAAAAAAGCAAACGATTATCCGGCGATCATAGCGGCTTTTTCAACCGAAGTTTGCTGCTTTTTTCCCTTTTCTTGTATTGACGATGAAAAACCAGGCAATTGATGCGCAAACGTTATCGTCGATGCGCAAAATTACGGCATTTGTAGGTAGCTTGTAGCGAAGGGTTGCAGTAAAAAATCGTGCAAGATGGCAAAAACATTGCGTCTAAAAAGCGTCTTTTTGCACTGGCGAAGATACGGAGGCGGCATACAATTAAAGTATCAACACCAACCGGAACCTCCACCACGTGCTCGAATGAGGTGTGTTGACGTCGGGGGCAACCCTCCTGTGTACCAGCGGGATAGAGTGAAAGACAAAGACCGGAAACAAACTAAAGCGCCCTTGTGGCGCTTTAGTTTTGCTCGTCTTCCAGCAAACGCGCACCAGTACCTTCTTCCCCTAAGCGGTCGCCCGGGTTACGCAACGGGCAGTCGCTACGCGAAAGGCAGCCGCAGCCAATACAACCGTCCAGTTCATCTCGCAGAGCCACTAAGGTATGAATGCGCCGATCTAATTCTTCTCGCCATTGCGAAGAAAGCTGCTTCCACTCTTTGGCGCTTAATGTATGCCCTTCAGGCAACACACCAAATGCTTCACTAATAGTCGCCAATGGAATGCCAATACGTTGAGCAATCTTGATAATCGCCACATATCGCAGCACATCACGCTTATATCGTCGCTGATTGCCGCTATTTCGAATACTGGTAATCAGCCCTTTGCTCTCATAGAAATGCAGTGCAGATACCGCTACCCCACTGCGTTTCGCCACTTCGCCTGGGGTGAGCAAGGCTTTAATGCGGGGTAATTTCTTTTCCATAAATCGCTTTACCTCAAGTTAACTTGAGGAATTATACTCCCCAACAGATGAATTAACGAACTGAACACTGAAAAGAGGCAGATTTATGTCCCATCAGAAAATTATTCAGGATCTTATCGCATGGATTGACGAGCATATTGACCAGCCACTGAACATTGATGTCGTCGCAAAAAAATCAGGTTATTCAAAGTGGTACTTACAGCGGATGTTCCGCACGGTAACGCATCAGACACTTGGTGATTACATTCGTCAACGCCGCCTGTTACTGGCTGCCGTTGAGTTACGCACCACCGAGCGCCCTATTTTTGATATCGCAATGGATCTTGGGTATGTCTCGCAGCAGACCTTTTCCCGCGTTTTCCGTCGGCAGTTTGATCGCACTCCCAGCGATTATCGCCACCGTATCTAGAATTATTGCCCGCACATTAACTCATGTGCGGGTAATTTCCCTGTCCATTCCATAAACATTTGCGGCGGCATCGCCTTTGCAAAATACCAGCCCTGACAATAACGCACGCCGCGTTTGCGCAGCCAATTAACCTGTTCTGACGTTTCTACCCCTTCCGCTATCGTTTTTAGCCCCAGACTGTGCGCCAGTTCAATGATGTGTTCCGCAATCAAATGGCTGGTTTTGTGCGTGGTCAGCGTCTCAACAAACGATTTATCGATTTTCAAAATATCGATATTCAATGAATTAAGGTTGTGTAAGTTGGAGTAGCCAATACCGAAGTCATCAATCGCAACTTCATAACCGGCCTGACGGAAAGCATGAATAATCGGCGTCATTTTGGTGACATCAAGAAACGCATGTTCAGTAACTTCAAATTTAATTTGCTGCGGACGCACCGCGTATTGCTCTATTTTCTGATTGGTTCGCGCAATTAAACGCGATGTATGAAAGTCGGAGGCCGACAGGTTAATAGAAACATAGCGATCGGCATGTGTTGCCAGATACGCCCCCAGATCGCTGAATACATTATCAATAACATAATCAGTGACTAACTCAATCATCCCCTCTTTTTCCGCCAATGGGATAAACTCTGCCGGACTCATCACTTGCCCCTGACCACCTGGCCAACGTAGCAATGCTTCAGCGCCAATACATTTTTCTGTTTTGATATCGATAATTGGCTGGTAATAAAGACAAAGCTGTCTTTTTTCGAGGGCGCGTTGCAATTTGCGTTTGGGTGACTGGTACTCCTGGCTAATCCGCAACCAGAGTAACAGGAGTACCAGACTGCAAAAAATACCTGCGGGCAAAGCAAAAATAAGATGATTATAAAAATGAGCGATAAGACGTTTATTTGAAGTGGCAACAATGGCCGCTATTGGGCGTTTTGTCGAATGTACCATTGCATACAAATGACCATTTCGTTGCACCGTTAAATCATTCAGATGAATTAACGGAGTAAACGTTTCAGCCGAGGCCTGGTTGCTTAACGAAAAAAAGGTTTTCGTCACCGTATCATACACGCCCCATTGTAGCGTCGGATCGTCAGATATCACCTCACTCCAGAATAAAGGATTGATGACCGCCACATAATTACCCCGCTGCATATAAGTCATTTTATAACCGGAGAAAAAAGGGGTATCGCGATAATAATAGATAGAAATGTCAGGGTCACGCTTATAATCCGCGGGGGCGATCATATATCCGTCAGCAGGGGCGATAAGTGAAGAACATAAAAAATGGTTATCCTGGGCATATATCAGTTCATTGATATAAAGATAGCCACGAATAATATTCAACATTCGCTTTTGATGATCCGGTGTACAAACTTGCCCCTGATAGCGTTTCGCTTCATCGCTCGCTGAATCTGCCTGTTGAATGACCAGCTCGGATTTATCCAGCGCCAGTTGGGCAAAGACACGAAGCTGATTGTTCACTTCTGATTTTGCCCAAATGAAGGCAATCCATAGTGACAGGATGATGGGGAGGAGTGCTACAAAGATAATGCCCGGCAACGCCAGCAATTTGTGTCGTGCACGATGACTCATTTCTATCAATTCCCTGTCTGGTTATAGCTGATCATTGCAAGGTGAAAACCCTGGCCACCGACGACGTTAGATAAATCTTACGGTATAAATAGCACTTTTGCCTGATTTGAAATTGATACCTTTATAATCGTTGTTTTATTAAAAATAACACGCTGATATCAAAAAGAATTTACTAAAAAATACGGGTCAGTCAGGAAGATACGATATTTTGTATTTCCGCGACGCCACTGAAAAACCACAAAATAAGCATGCTAATAAAAATAGCGACTCTATCTGGCTAACAAACAACCAATTGTGATATAGTTCACAAAAATAATGAAACGCACTAATTGTTTCATTTTGGTATTTTGCAAGCCCCATGATAGCCAGAGTGCATCACGCCTCCCGTGAACAACACCGTGCTGTCCAGGGCATCGGTTATTTTCAGAGGAAATGTTCGATGGCTACCCTCACCACTGGCGTGGTTCTTCTTCGCTGGCAGCTTCTTAGCGCCGTACTGATGTTTCTGGCAAGTACGCTCAACATCCGTTTTCGTCGGTCTGATTACATAGGACTCGCGGTGATCAGTAGTGGCCTGGGCGTTGTTTCCGCCTGCTGGTTCGCGATGGGACTGCTCGGAATCACCATGATGGATATTGCCGCAATCTGGCACAATATTGAGTCGGTAATGGTCGAAGCCACAAATCAGGCACCACCACAATGGCCGATGATTTTGGTGTGATATGCAGAAGCCTCCATTATGGAGGCTTCTTTTTTTATCCCTGGCAGATGCGCTAATCACCTACCTTAAAACAAAATCAGAATGGGATATCGTCATCGAAATCCATCGGCGGCTCGTTAGACGGCGCTGCCGGAGCGGACTGCTGCGGGCGAGACTGTGCGCCGCCGCTGAACTGATTGCCACCCTGCGGCTGCTGAGGCTGACCCCAACCGCCCTGCGGCTGACCGCCACCGACGTTACCGCCAGCCGGAGCGCCACCGCCCTGACGACCACCCAGCATCTGCATGGTGCCGCCAACGTTCACCACCACTTCCGTGGTGTAGCGATCCTGACCGGATTGATCGGTCCATTTGCGGGTACGCAGCTGACCTTCGATATAAACCTGTGAACCTTTGCGCAGATATTCGCTGGCCACTTCAGCCAGTTTGCCGAACAGCACAACGCGGTGCCATTCAGTCTGCTCTTTCATCTCGCCGGTCGCTTTATCACGCCAGGATTCGGAAGTAGCCAGCGTAATGTTGGCAACTGCGCCACCATTTGGCATATAGCGTACTTCCGGGTCCTGACCCAGATTACCAACGAGAATAACCTTGTTTACGCCTCTGCTGGCCATGTTCATGTCTCCTGAAAAAAAACGTTCTAATAAGTGTAAACGCGCGATTGTAGCATTACCAATAGCGGTTTTACTATGTTGTGACCTCGGTTCCGCTAAACAATTCTGGTCAAACATTGTTACATCGCGCTCTGGGTTTCACATTCCAACACTGTATATTCATTCAGGTCATTCTGTGTCATAATTAACCGTTTGTGATCGCCGGTAGCACCATGCCACCGGGCAAAAAAGCGTTTAATCCGGGAAAGGTGAATGGATAAGATCGAAGTTCGGGGCGCCCGCACCCATAATCTAAAAAACATCAACCTCGTTATCCCCCGCGACAAACTCATTGTCGTGACCGGGCTTTCGGGTTCTGGCAAATCCTCGCTCGCTTTCGACACCTTATATGCCGAAGGGCAGCGTCGTTACGTTGAATCCCTTTCCGCCTATGCGCGGCAGTTTCTGTCACTGATGGAAAAGCCGGACGTCGACCATATTGAGGGGCTTTCACCCGCCATCTCAATTGAACAGAAATCGACGTCTCATAACCCGCGCTCTACGGTGGGGACAATCACCGAAATCCACGACTATTTGCGTCTGCTGTACGCTCGCGTCGGTGAGCCGCGCTGCCCGGACCACGATGTTCCGCTGGCGGCGCAAACTGTCAGCCAGATGGTGGATAACGTGCTGTCGCAGCCGGAAGGTAAACGTCTGATGCTGCTGGCGCCGATTATTAAAGAGCGCAAAGGCGAACACACGAAAACGCTGGAGAATCTGGCAAGTCAAGGCTACATCCGTGCGCGCATAGATGGCGAAGTCTGCGATCTTTCCGATCCACCGAAACTGGAACTGCAAAAGAAACACACCATTGAAGTGGTTATTGATCGTTTCAAAGTGCGCGACGATCTCACCCAACGTCTGGCTGAGTCGTTTGAAACGGCGCTGGAGCTTTCTGGCGGTACAGCGGTCGTCGCTGATATGGACGATCCAAAAGCGGAAGAGCTGCTATTTTCCGCCAACTTCGCCTGTCCGATTTGCGGCTACAGTATGCGTGAACTGGAACCACGTCTGTTTTCGTTTAACAACCCGGCGGGGGCCTGCCCGACCTGTGACGGCCTCGGCGTACAGCAATATTTCGATCCTGACCGCGTGATCCAGAATCCGGAACTGTCGCTGGCTGGCGGTGCGATCCGTGGCTGGGATCGCCGCAACTTCTATTACTTCCAGATGCTGAAATCGCTGGCAGATCACTATAAGTTCGACGTCGAAGCGCCGTGGGGCAGCCTGAGCGCGAACGTGCATAAAGTGGTGCTTTACGGTTCTGGCAAAGAAAACATCGAATTCAAATACATGAACGATCGTGGCGATACCTCCATTCGTCGTCATCCGTTCGAAGGCGTGCTGCATAATATGGAACGCCGTTATAAAGAGACGGAATCCAGCGCGGTACGCGAAGAGTTAGCCAAGTTTATCAGCAATCGCCCGTGTACCAGCTGCGACGGAACACGTCTGCGTCGGGAAGCACGCCACGTGTATGTCGAGAATACGCCGCTGCCTGCTATCTCCGACATGAGCATTGGTCATGCGATGGAGTTTTTCAACAATCTCAAACTCGCTGGTCAGCGGGCGAAGATTGCAGAAAAAATCCTCAAAGAGATTGGCGATCGTCTGAAATTCCTCGTTAACGTCGGTCTGAACTATCTGACACTTTCCCGCTCGGCAGAAACGCTTTCCGGCGGTGAAGCCCAGCGTATCCGTCTGGCGAGCCAGATTGGCGCGGGGCTGGTTGGCGTGATGTATGTACTGGATGAGCCGTCTATCGGCCTGCACCAGCGCGATAACGAACGCCTGCTGGGTACGCTTATCCACCTGCGCGATCTCGGTAATACCGTGATTGTGGTGGAGCACGACGAAGACGCGATTCGCGCCGCTGACCACGTTATCGACATTGGTCCAGGCGCGGGTGTACACGGCGGTGAAGTGGTCGCGGAAGGTCCACTGGAAGCGATTATGGCCGTGCCGGAGTCGTTGACCGGGCAGTACATGAGCGGTAAACGCAAGATTGAAGTGCCGAAGAAACGCGTTCCGGCGGATCCGGAAAAAGTGTTGAAGCTGACAGGCGCGCGTGGCAACAACCTGAAAGACGTAACGCTGACGCTGCCGGTCGGTCTGTTTACCTGCATTACAGGTGTTTCAGGTTCTGGTAAATCGACGCTGATTAACGACACGCTGTTCCCGATTGCCCAACGCCAGTTGAACGGCGCGACCATCGCCGAACCGGCACCGTATCGAGATATTCAGGGACTTGAGCATTTCGATAAAGTCATCGATATCGACCAAAGCCCGATTGGTCGTACTCCGCGTTCTAACCCGGCGACCTATACTGGCGTGTTTACGCCTGTGCGCGAACTGTTTGCGGGCGTACCGGAATCTCGTGCGCGCGGCTATACGCCGGGGCGTTTCAGCTTTAACGTCCGTGGCGGACGCTGCGAAGCCTGTCAGGGCGATGGCGTAATCAAAGTGGAGATGCACTTCCTGCCGGATATTTACGTACCGTGCGACCAGTGCAAAGGTAAACGCTATAACCGTGAAACGCTGGAGATTAAGTACAAAGGCAAAACCATCCACGAAGTGTTGGATATGACCATCGAAGAGGCGCGAGAGTTCTTCGATGCCGTACCTGCACTGGCGCGTAAGCTGCAAACGCTAATGGATGTTGGCCTGACGTACATTCGCCTGGGGCAGTCCGCAACCACGCTTTCCGGCGGTGAAGCCCAGCGTGTGAAGCTGGCGCGTGAGCTGTCAAAACGCGGCACCGGGCAGACGCTGTATATTCTCGACGAGCCGACTACCGGCCTGCACTTCGCCGATATTCAGCAACTGCTCGACGTGCTGCATAAACTGCGCGATCAGGGCAACACCATTGTGGTGATTGAGCACAATCTCGACGTAATCAAAACCGCAGACTGGATTGTCGACCTGGGGCCGGAAGGTGGTAGCGGCGGCGGCGAGATCCTCGTCTCCGGTACGCCAGAAACCGTCGCGGAGTGTGAAGCATCACACACGGCACGCTTCCTCAAGCCGATGCTGTAATCGTTAAGGCCGCTTTCTGAGCGGCCTCAGATTATTGACAAAGTGCGCTTTGTTCTTGCCGGATGCGGTGTGAACGCCTTATCCGGCCTACAAAAACATGCAATTTCAATATATTGCATGGGTTACGTAGGCCTGATAAGCGTAGCGCATCAGGCAATTTTGCGTTTGTCATCATTCTCAGGCCGCTTGCTGAACGGTCTTTTCCTTTCAGAATTGCACCAGCAATTTACGTTTTTCTTCCGGCAGCAAATTCACCGCCTGCTGATACGACGCATCGACCAGATAATAGATTTGCGAATCCGGCAACGAGCCGTCGAGATATACGGTGCTCCAGTGCGCTTTGTTCAGATGCCGACTGGGACGAACATCGCTATGCTGCTGTCGCAAAAGCTCGGCCAGCGCAGGGCTGGTTTTCAGCGAAACCGCTGGGCGATTTTCCACTTCTTTCACCATCGCAAACAGCACATCTTCCACTTTGATTTGCGTTGCTTTCCAGTCACTATGCACACTCTGTTCTGCGCCTGGTTTTGCCATGCAATATTGTAGCAACTCCGAAATGGTCATTTTTTACTCCCCTTGTAGTGTCGCGATAATGCGACGCGAACCGCCGTGGATGCGATGTTCCCCAAGCCATATTCCCTGCCAGGTGCCGGTCTGAATACGCCCCTGATGCACTGGCAATACGAGCGATACCCCCAGCATCGAGGATTTGATATGAGAAGGCATATCGTCTGCCCCTTCATAGTCATGCTCATAGTTTCCGTTGTCGGGAACGGTGCGGAGGAAAAAACGCTCCATGTCATAGCGTACTGTGGGGTCGCAATTCTCATTAAGTGTCAGAGAGGCGGAAGTGTGTTGCAGCAACAGGTGCAGTAAACCGACATTAACACGCGGCATATCAGCTAGTTGAGTCAGGATTTCATCCGTTACCAAATGAAACCCACGAGATTTAGCGCTAAGCGTGAGCGTCTTTTGAAACCACATGTGCTGCTCCTTGATAAAACTCTCTTAATCAGTTTGCAGCAAGACAGCGAAAGGATAAAGGTGCGATTAAAAAAACAGCATTCGGGAGAGTCAGGCGCTCTCCCGACTTATCAGTATTCTGAATTGATGATCACCTCTTCATCGAATGCACCCGCTTGTGGCAAGGGTTTGTAGGTGGAGTTGGAGGCTCGCAGAATGCGGATGCCACGGATGCCAACATCACGTGCAGCGGTAATATCGTTATCGGAATCACCATAAAAAATTCGGATATTTTTATCCTGTAGCCACTGCGTTTTTGTATTTTGTCCTGCTTTATCGCCCGCAAAAATCACCGGGTTCATACTGGTTGCAGGAATGTGAAAGTCATCAGCCAGCGTTTTTGACACTGTTTCAGTTTTCGTAGGGCTACGACCTGTCACAAAGAAAATGGTGTCGCCACGGCGGACATGCATATCAATCAGCTGACGCGCGACCTCTTTTGGAATACTAAATTCATCCCAACCGTTGTTCATCTTTTCCCAGAATGCTGGGTTTTTTAGATAATCTTCGCTTTCTGGCGAGAACGTTTTTTTGCCGCGCCAGAATCCAGGGCTGGAAAACAGAACAGTGTCATCAATATCAAACCCAACAGCCATCTGTGGGCGTCCTGCCAGACTGTTTTCAATTTGGGCGACTGAAACCCAATGAATTGGCGCCTGTTCAGCGAGTTTGGCTACGTTAGTACCCGGATTAAGCGGTGAAGGTGATGAGGCCAGGGCAACAGCGGAACTGTTTAGAGCGAACAATAAGCAAACGGCACTCAATGCCTGTGTGATCTTGCGCATATTTTTCCCTAAATAGTCAGTAAGTTAAAACTTTTTATTGTGAGATTTGTTGAAAAAACCATCTGACCATAACGCCAGCAGCGGGGGAAAGGAAGGATTATCTGCGGTTTTGTTAGAGAAAGGGAGCAGGATCACATGAGAGAAGTTCGTGTTTTTTAATAGCTTAATGTCTATCCGTGGAGTAGGTATATCCATTTAGTCCGTGGTTAATATCGCTTACCAGAAGTGAGCGGCTTTATATGAGGGGCAGAATATTTCTTTCTCTCTATTCTCAATGATACTAATTATATCAACAAGTTAAAATTGAGCAGGCGGCTGTTCAACCACCTGCTAACGACATTACATCACGGCTGCAAACGCCTTCGCCACGCGATGCACATTTTGCGCATTAAGTCCGGCAACACACATGCGGCCGCTGGCAATCAGGTAAACACCAAACTCGTCACGCAGTCGGTCAACCTGAGCAGCGCTTAAACCGGTATAGCTGAACATGCCGCGCTGCTTAAGCAGATAATCAAAATTGCGTTCTGGCATCTCTTTACTCAATACCTTCACCAGTTCCTGACGCATCGCCAGAATACGGGTACGCATTTCTTCCACTTCTGCCAGCCAGCTAGCTTTTAACGCCGCATCATTCAGCACCGTAGCCACCACCTGCGCACCAAAATTCGGCGGGCTGGAGTAGTTACGGCGAACAGTTGCTTTCAACTGCCCCAGTACGCGGCCTGCGGCTTCGGCATCTTCACACACCACAGAAAGACCGCCAACACGCTCGCCGTAAAGGGAGAAAATTTTTGAGAATGAATTGCTCACCAGAGCAGGTAATCCGGCGCTGGCGATCGCGCGAATGGCATAGGCATCTTCTTCCATACCGGCACCAAATCCTTGATAGGCAATATCGAGGAATGGGATAAGCTCGCGTGCTTTGAGAATTTCAATCACCGCATCCCACTGGTCGTTGGTGAGATCTGCGCCCGTTGGGTTATGACAACAAGGATGCAGCAGCACAATGCTGCGGGCAGGTAATGTTTTCAGCGTCGCCAACAGGTCATTAAAACGCACGCCGTTAGTCGCTTCGTCATACCAGGGGTAAGTATTCACTTCGAATCCAGCCCCCGCGAATATTGCCACATGGTTTTCCCAGGTAGGATCGCTGACCCAGACGCCTGATTCCGGGAAGTAGCGTTTCAGGAAGTCAGCGCCTACTTTTAATGCCCCCGAACCACCGAGCGTCTGAATGGTCGCCACACGCTGTTGTTGTAACACCGGATGGTCAGAGCCAAACAGCAGCGGCGAAATGGCATGGCGATAGCTGTTCAGCCCTTCCATCGGTAAATAAAGCGAAGCGCCATGAGGTTGTGCATTCAGACGCGCTTCCGCTTCCGCGACAGCTTTTAGTTGCGGAATAATCCCGTCTTCGTTGTAGTACAGACCGATACTCAAATTCACTTTGTCGCTGCGAGTGTCTTCTTTAAAACGCTCCATAAGCGAAAGAATCGGGTCGCCAGCATAGGCGTCAACTTTTTGAAACACGCGATGGTTCTCCAGGTTTACGGGCAGGTGGTTAAAACACAATAAACCGGAAGATGGCGAAGATCGAGAGGATGTTCAGCGACGAACGGCAATTAACCAGAGGGTAAGACTGATGACAAACGCAAAACCACCAGATGCATGACGTTTATCAGGCCTATGCGAGAATATCAATTTATTGAATTTACAAGATATTACGTGCCGGATAAGGCATTCACGCCGCATCCGGCACAGACAATCAACTATTACAGAACGATTAATCCACGTATTTCATCGCGACCCTTGACGTCAGGCGCGTGATAAGTTCGTAAGCACTCACTTTTGTTATTTCTGCGATACGCTCTACGGGCAAACCTTCACCCCATAAAATGACCTGGTCCCCGGCTTTATCCTGCGCCTGTGGACCTAAATCTACGCAGATCATATCCATCGCCACGCGACCAACAATCGGCACTTCACGACCATTAACCAGCACTGGCGTACCGGACGGCGCGGCGCGCGGGTAGCCATCGCCATAGCCCATCGCCACCACGCCAAGGCGAGTATCGCGCTCGCTAATCCAGGTGCCGCCATAGCCTACCGGTTCACCCGCTTTATGCTCACGCACGGCAATCAGGCTGGAGGTCAGTGACATCACAGGCTGGCAACCGAAATCAGCACCGGTGGAGCCATCTTCCAGCGGTGACACGCCGTAAAGAATGATGCCCGGGCGCACCCAATCAAAATGCGACTGCGGCCATAACAAAATTCCGCCCGATGCGGCGATTGAACGCTTGCCGGGTTTGCCTTCGCAAAAGGTATTGAAGATATCGAGTTGTTTCTCAGTCGCGCCGCATTTTGGCTCATCAGCGCGAGCAAAGTGGCTGACAATATTCACCGGCTGACGGACGTTTTTACATTGCGTAAGACGTTGATAAAACGCCTCAGCTTGTTCCGGTAAAACGCCCAGTCGATGCATACCGGTGTCGAGTTTCATCCAGACGGTAACTGGCTCCTCCAGACTGGCCTCTTCCAGAGCAGCAAGCTGTTCTTCGTTATGCACGGCAGTATGCAGATGTTCAGCGGAAATCGTCGGCAGATCGTCTGCTTCAAAAAAGCCTTCCAGTAACAATATAGGTTGCGTGATGCCCCCTGCTCTAAGCCGCAGGGCTTCTTCGAGACGGGCTACGCCAAAGGCGTCGGCATCAGGAAGCGTTCGCGCGGTTTCAAGAAGACCGTGACCATAAGCGTTCGCTTTCACCACCGCAACCAGTTTACTGGCGGGGGCCAGTTCACGCAGACGTTGCAAGTTGTGTCGCAGAGCGCGGCGGTTAATCACTACAGTTGCCGCTTGCATTTGTATTCCTTGATAAGTGTTTGCTTTAATTACCTAATACATAAAATAATTATTATTCGTCATCGTACTGCGGCCCCGCGTAGTTGTCGAAGCGCGACCATTGACCGTTAAAGGTCAGGCGTACCGTCCCGATTGGGCCGTTACGTTGTTTACCGATAATAATTTCCGCGATGCCTTTCAAATCACTGTTCTCGTGATAAACCTCATCACGATAGATAAACATGATCAAGTCCGCATCCTGCTCGATGGAGCCGGATTCACGCAAGTCGGAGTTGACCGGACGTTTGTCGGCACGTTGTTCCAGAGAACGGTTCAACTGGGACAGGGCCACCACCGGCACATTCAGTTCCTTTGCCAGCGCCTTCAGCGAGCGGGAGATTTCCGCAATTTCCAGCGTACGGTTGTCGGAAAGTGACGGCACACGCATCAGCTGCAGGTAGTCGATCATGATAAGCCCGATGCCGCCGTGCTCACGGGCAATACGACGCGCGCGCGAGCGCACTTCCGTTGGCGTCAGACCGGAGGAGTCATCAATATAGATGTTACGTTTCTCGAGCAAAATGCCCATCGTGCCAGAAATACGCGCCCAGTCTTCATCATCCAGTTGCCCGGTACGGATTTTGGTCTGGTCAACGCGCGACAGCGATGCCAGAGAACGCATCATAATCTGTTCCGATGGCATCTCCAGCGAGAAGATAAGTACCGGTTTATCCTGCAACATCGCCGCATTTTCGACGAGGTTCATCGCAAATGTCGTTTTACCCATCGACGGACGCGCCGCGACGATAATCAAGTCCGACGGCTGCAAACCGGCGGTTTTTTTGTTGAGATCGTCATAGCCGGTGTTTACGCCAGTAACGCCATCATGCGGCTGCTGGAACAGTTGCTCAATACGCGCCACGGTAGCGTCGAGCACATCGGCGATGTTCTTCGGCCCTTCGTCTTTATTGGCGCGACTTTCGGCAATTTTAAAGACGCGGGATTCAGCAAGGTCCAGCAAGTCTTCACTGGTGCGCCCTTGCGGATCAAAACCAGCTTCGGCAATCTCGTTAGCAACTGAGATCATCTCACGGACAACAGCACGTTCCCGCACGATGTCAGCATAAGCGCTGATGTTCGCCGCACTTGGCGTATTTTTTGACAGCTCTGCCAGATAAGCGAAACCACCGACGCTATCAAGTTGCCCCTGGCGCTCCAGCGATTCCGCCAGTGTTATCAGGTCTATCGGGCTACCACCTTCCTGCAAACGCGCCATTTCGGTAAAGATATGGCGGTGCGGACGGGTGTAGAAATCGTCTGCCACTACACGCTCGGCCACATCGTCCCAGCGTTCGTTATCCAGCATTAAACCGCCCAACACCGACTGCTCCGCTTCGATCGAGTGCGGAGGCACTTTCAGCCCGGCAACTTGTGGATCGCGTTCGCGAAGCTCAGCCTGCTGTTTGTTGAAGGGTTTATTTCCAGCCATAGTGAATGGAGTTACCTGCTGTTAAAAAGGGATAGAGAGTATAGCGAGAAACAGTTTCTCGCTACAGCATTTAACGCCCCCGTCTTCCGGTAGAAGCGCGAATTTGCAGGGTTGGGCGATAGACGTAATGGCTGAGCGGTGCGTCTGGCTGCGCAATACGCCGTAAAATTTGCTGCGCCGCCTGTTTCCCCAGAGCCAATGGTTCTACCGCAATTGTGGTTAACGGCGGGTTACTGTAAGCACAAGCCGCCACGCCATCATTACCAATCAACGAAATATCTTCCCCGGCAAATAATCCTCTTTCGCCCAGTGCCGACTCCGCGCCAAAAGCCATTAAATCGTTATAACAAATCACCGCTGTGGGTGGCGAAGGCATATCCAACAGTTGTTGCATCAACTGGTAACCGTTGGCCTGAGTCGGTTCAGCGCGAAGCGAAAAAGCATCAGTGCTCCACGGCTGTAAATCATGATGGTTCATCGCCTCCAGGTATCCCTGATAACGCATATGGTGCGTAAGTCCCCCAATAAACACGATGTCTCTGTGCCCTTGTTGAATGAGATATTCCGTAGCTTCCCGGACGCCTGCGTGGCTGTCCACGCCAACGTAATCGACGGGCAATTGTTGCCAGTCCAGAGGGCGCATTGTGATTAATAAGGGTGTGGAACTGTTGGCATAACGCTGTAAATCGGCTTCTGAGGTGCTGTTTACTGGACAGAGGACAATGCCCGCGACGTGGTGTTCCAGCAAGGTATCAAGTACCTGTTTTTGCCGATCGCTACGCTGGGAGGTATTGGACATTACGGTGATAAAACCGTGCTCCGCCAGCGTGATCTCAAGGCCCATTGTAAATTCAGCGAAAAAAGGGTTGGTCAAATCATCAATCACCACGCCGATAGTCAGCGATTTTTGCGAACGCAGATTGGCAGCAAAACGGTTATAGACATAGCCTAATTGCTCAATGGCTTGCTGGACTTTTTGTTGCGTCTCTTTTTTGATAAGCGGACTGTCGTTGAGTACCAGCGACACGGTCGATTTCGAAACGCCAGCCGCACGTGCAACATCGGTTAATGTTACCCGCTTTCTTCCTGTATCCGACTTCGCCATGACTACTCCAAACCCCCATAAGATCAAGGCATTTACTTTATCATAATCTCCTTTTACTCATGCGATCCGTTAACGCCATGGATCGCAGGAGATCGTCGTTTCGATCACAGATTCATACTTCCCTTGTTGTATTTTTTGCACACCAATCGTACAAATTACGCATAAATTAGATCGTTCCAATTAATTTATAATCACTATTATGTTGTTTTACATTGATATTTTTAATTATTTTTATATCGAAATAAGGAAATTATTATGTGCTCTGTACGCACGATCACTGCATCGGAAGCTGCAGATTTGATTGCTGATGGCGCAGTTGTCACCGTCTCCTCCTCCAGTGGAATGGGGTGTCCTGATGCCGTGCTGGCAGCAATAGGTGAACGCTTTCAACATGCCGGACATCCGCAAAACATCACCAGCATCCACCCTATCGCCGCAGGTGATATGTATGGCGTAAAAGGCATCGATCATCTGGCGCAATCGGGTTTACTGGCAAAAGTGATCGCTGGCTCCTACCCCTCCGGGCCATCATCAATGACGCCTCCGTTAATCTGGCAAATGATCAATGACAACGCGATCCCCGCCTGGAATCTGCCTTCCGGGATCTTATTTGATATGCACCGGGAAGCGGCGGCTCATCGTCCTGGCGTGCTGACACAAACAGGCATGGATACCTATGTGGATCCCCTGTTGCAGGGCGGCGCAATGAATGAAAAAGCGGCGCAACAATCTCTGGTTGAACGTGTTCGATTTGCTAACGACGACTGGCTGTTTTTCCCCAGCATCGTGCCCCAGGTAGCGATCATTCGCGCTACCACTGCCGATGAACGCGGCAACCTGACTTATGAACATGAAGGGGCTTATCTTGGGCCACTGGAACAGGCCACAGCTGTTCGCAATAACGGTGGCATCGTAATTGCGCAGGTAAAACGGCAGGTTGCCGCCGGAAGTCTGAAACCAAAAGAGGTGCGTATTCCGGGTGTACTGGTGGATTACATCGTGATTGAGCCGGAACAAACACAAACCACGCAAACACAATACGAACCTGCCATTTCCGGCGAAATCAGTCGTCCGCTGTCCGCCTTTCGTTATATGGAACATGGCCCGGCGCGGGTTATTGCCCAGCGAGTCGCGCAAGAACTACAAAGTGGAGATGCGGTAAATATTGGCTTTGGTATTTCTGCCAATGTACCGCGTATTTTACTGGAACAAGGTCGCCACGGTGATGTCACCTGGCTGCTGGAACAGGGCGCAATTGGCGGAGTTCCACTACTGGAATTTCAATTCGGCTGCGCCTCTAATGCAGAAGCATTTTTGCCCTCTCCCCAGCAGTTCACCTATTTCCAGGGCGGGGGTTTTGATCTCACTCTGATGTCATTTTTACAAATCGGCGCAGATGGCTCAGTAAACGTCTCGCATCTGCCTGCCCGTCCACATGTCACTGCCGGATGCGGTGGGTTTATTGATATCACTTCACATGCGAAGCGAATTATTTTCTCTGGCTTTTTCAATGCTGGTGCCCAGCTGCAACTGGATGATGGTCAGCTGCGTATCATTAAAGAAGGCAAAGCCAAAAAGCTGGTGCAAGAAGTCGCCCACGTGACGTTCTCCGGCAAACGCGCAATAAGACTCGGGCAGCAAGTGCAGTACATCACTGAACGCTGCGTTCTGGAATTAACACCAGACGGGCTACTGGTCACAGAAATTGCCCCTGGTATTGATCCTGAACGCGACATTCTCGCCCAAAGCGATGCCCCACTCCGTCTGGCAGACGATCTCAAGCTAATGAATCCCCACTATTTTCAACAAGGACGTCACCATGAATAACGGCACTATTGACCTCCAGCGCAACGGTTTCATTGCCACTCTGGTGATTAATCGTCCGGCGAAACTCAACGCATTAACCCCGGAGATGCTTGAACAGCTGCTGACACATTGCCACACGCTGGAAACGGATTCGGAGATCCGCGTGGTTCTGCTGACCAGCGCCAGTGAAAAAGCGTTTTGTGTCGGTGCGGATATTCATCGCTGGACCTCTCTTTCTGCACTTGATATGTGGCGCAACTGGATCCGCCGCGGTCATCAGGCATTTGACGCTCTGGCACAACTGCCACAACCCGTAATCGCCCTGGTGCACGGACTGGCTTATGGCGGTGGTCTGGAACTGGCTGCTACCGCCGATATCCGTATTTGTAGCGCCGAGGCTCGGATGGCGCTACCAGAAACCGGACTGGCGACAGTGCCTGGCTGGTCAGGAACGCAGCGGCTGACGGCACTACTTGGGCGTTCACTGGTGAAAAAACTGGTATTTACCGGCGAACCACTAGATGCACAGCGTGCGCTGTCCTGCGGGCTGGTGAATCGTGTTGTCACCAGGGAAGCGTTACACGACGCAGGCCTGCAACTGGCACAACGTATCGCCCAACGTGCTCCGGTTGCTGTGCAGATCGCCAAGCAAGTTATCGATGCCGGAGAAGGTATTGCCGTTGCCTCGACGCTTGAAGCGCTTGCTGGCGCTTTTTCCGCCACTACTGAAGATGCTCGTGAAGGAAGTCAGGCATTCGCCGAGAAGCGTCTCCCGCACTTTCAGGCGCGCTGAAAGCCTCTTACAAGGAAAGAAAGATAATGAATATGACAACCTCTGTTCCCCAAACGCCTTCTTTATTCCGGCGAATAATGACAAAACTTGCGGCCTTTGCGCCTGGCATCTTTCTTATTGGCTACAGCATTGGGACAGGCAGTATCACCACTATGGCGAAAGCGGGTGCAAACTATGGCGTCTCGCTGATGTGGGCCGTGGCGCTTTCTTGCATTGTTACCTGGTTTTTAATCCGTATTTATGGTCGTTATGCTTCCGTCACAGGTGAACGCGCGTTGACTGCATTTCGTCGCCATATCCATCCTGGCGTTGCTATGTTGTTTCTGATCGGGTTAACCGTTGCCGTCAGTGGTTCCATTATGGGGGTAATGGGCATTCTGGCGGATGTAATGGCAACATGGTCCACGACCTGGTTTAGTGGCGGTATCTCAGCACTCGCCTGGGCTATCGCGATGGTCATTATGATTAACGTGATGCTCTGGACCAACAGCAACGCCGGGTTCGACAAAATCCTCTCCGCGCTGGTTGGCATTATGGGGCTGGCGTTTGTGATTAATTTTTTCATTATGATGCCGCCGGTCGCAGATCTGCTGGCCGGATTTATTCCGTCTGTTCCCGATCCTGTCGCTGGCGATAACAGTACGCCATTTCTGATAATTTCTGGCATGGTGGGTACCACCGTAGCGCCAGCAATGTTTCTTATGCGCACGACTCTGGTAAAAAGTAATGGTTGGGGTGTGGACAATCTGCCTCATCAAAATCGTGATGCCATTGTCAGTGCAGGAATGATGTTCATCATCAGTGCGGCGGTGATGGCTGCGGCTGCGGGTACGTTGTATCAAACTGGCACAGGTTTAAATAACGCCTCGCAAATGGTCATTATTCTCGAACCTATTGCTGGCTCGGCTGCCGTGGGACTATTTGTTATCGGTATTGTTGCTGCCGGGCTTTCCAGTCAGTTCCCGAATTTACTGTTAACGCCCTGGCTGCTGGCTGACTGGCGTGATACCAGCAACGAAGTTAGCCCAGGTTACCGTATCCTGATGACGGTTATGTCTCTGCTTTGTCTGGTTGTGCCGCTGTTCCACGCACGCCCGGTATTGGTGATGATTGCCAGCCAGGCCTTTAACGCCATTATTCTGCCGCTGACTGTTTTATGTATGTTCTGGCTGGCGAACAAGCCTTCGTTAATGGGCGAATATCGTTGCTCACGCTGGGAAAACGTCATGTTTGTTGCCATAAGCGCATTTACGCTAATCATGGGCTATATGGCAATGAGCGGCTTAATCGAAAGTCTGATGAAATAGGTGGGACGCAATGATTGACGAAACGCTAACGGCGCTCACTGATATCAAAATGCCCCATTACTCACCGCTGGCTCAAGCCAGCGGTAGTATCGACCTTAACGGCGCCATTTTACCTGAGTACTGCTGCAACACGCTGGTGCTAGGCAGTGGTGCTGCCGGATGGCGAGCTGCCGTCGAGCTGAAACGGCAAAATATCGATGTCATGGTCGCTTCCAGCAAAGTTTTCTGGGGCACTTCCGCCTGTTCTGGTTCTGATAAACAAACTCTCCACACCGCCAATACCCGTGCAAATGGTGACCATTTTCTGGCATTAAGTGACACTCTGGCGGCGGGCGGTTCGATGGATCATGACACTGCCTATGTTGAAGCCGTCGGCTCAGTGAACACCTGTGAAGTACTGAAATATCTGGGTCTGGATCTGCCAGAAGATCTCTTTGGCGCAACGTTGCGTTATCAAACCGATCACGATGAGTTCGGTCGCGCCACCAGTTGCGGCCCACGAACTTCTCGCCTGATGGTTAAAGTTCTGGCTCTGGAGGCAATGCGCCTTAATATTCCTCTGCGCGATCACACAACGGCGATTCGTATCCTGACCCGCGGTGAAGGAGAAAACAGACGAGTCGTAGGGGTGATCGCTATCGATAAAGCCTGTCGGGATAATCCCTGGCGAATGATAGTGATTCGCTGCCAACATCTGGTTTTAGCCACGGGCGGGCCAGGTGAACTTTATCGTGACAGTGTCTATCCGGTGAACTGTTTTAGTGCGTTGGGCATGGCGTTGGAAGCAGGTATAAGCCTGGTGAATCTTACGGAGAGTCAGTTTGGTATCGGTACACCGCGCAGCCAATTTCCGTGGAATCTTTCCGGTACTTACATGCAAGCGATGCCGCGCATCTACTCGCAGGACCACTCCGGACGTCAGTATAATTTTCTGGCAGCTTATTACCCCACGACTCGTATGCTGGCCTCCGCGATATTTCGCAAAGGTTACCAGTGGCCGTTTCACGCGGAACGAATGCTGGAATATGGCTCCAGCCTGCTGGATGTCGCGGTGTATGAGGAGACACAAAAAGGGCGCGATGTTTTCCTCGATTTTCTGCGGGAACCCGAACCCGCAGCGGACGGAACGCCATTCAACCTGCGGGAACTGGATGATGATGTCATCGACTATCTGCAACAAAATCACGCCCTGCTGGCGCAACCGCTGGCGCGATTAACACAGATGAATCCTCTGGCTATTCGTTTGTATCAGATGCATGGTCATGATCTCACAGCCTCACCGCTAAAATTTACGCTAAACAATCAACATCTTAATGGCGGAATTGATGTTGATATTTGGGGGCGTACATCGCTAACTGGTTGTTATGCTGCCGGAGAAAATGCCGGAACACATGGTGTGACGCGTCCTGGTGGGTCGGCGCTCAATGCCGGGCAAGTTTTCGCCCGCCGCTGTGCATTGCATATTGCTCATCAGAAAAGTCAGGACCTCCCTCTCGAGAGGCAACAAATTCTCAGCACGATTAATGAGGCGCAACAGTTCCTGAATCAGGGGCTGCTGCGCGACGACGTGCGAGAAACGATACAAAATACCATGAGCCACCATGCTGCAATTTTGTGTCATACGCAGGGGATCAACACTGCCGCGCAAACCATAGCAACACTTTGTGAAGATATTCGCCGGGAAGGCATTCAAAGCGATGAAAACAGCCTCGCCCAATCTTTCCAGTGGCGGCAAAGTGCGCAACTGGCACTGGCTGTACTGCGCTCTTTACAATGCTATATCGAAAATGGTGGCGGGAGCCGTGGCGCCAGGGCTGTCTATGATGGCGAAGCCGGTATCGCACCGCAAACGCCAGGTGGGCCACTCCTGACCTGGCGTTTTCGACCAGAAAATCAGGATGCCCGGCAATACATGATTTGTGTTTGTCTGGAAGCTAATGATTGCCATGCCTGGATTCGCTTGTGCCGTGAGCGGGGCGTATCAACGCTAACCACCTTTGAGCGCCAGTGGCAAAACTGGATTGCGGCGACGCTGTTTCAATACTGACCAGAGATATTCCGGGTTGTGACCACAGCCCGGAAAAAATCCCCGCGCGGCCCGGCGACTACTGTTAGGCTTAAAACAGATATGTCGCTCAGTAAAGGAGTTTAAATGGCAACACGCATCGAATTTCACAAGCACGGTGGCCCGGAAGTTCTGCAAGCCGTGGAGTTCACGCCTGTCGATCCGGCAGAGAATGAAATCCAGGTCGAAAATAAAGCCATTGGCATTAATTTTATCGACACGTATATCCGCAGCGGCCTTTATCCGCCGCCATCGCTGCCCAGTGGATTAGGCACAGAAGCGGCTGGCATCGTGAGCAAAGTCGGTAGCGGCGTGAAGCATATTAAAGCAGGCGATCGCGTGGTTTATGCACAGTCAACGTTAGGGGCTTACAGCTCTGTGCATAACGTCAATGCCGATAAAGCCGCAATTCTTCCCGCGGCGATCTCTTTTGAGCAAGCCGCCGCATCATTCCTGAAAGGCTTAACGGTTTATTATCTGCTACGCAAAACGTATGAAATCAAACCTGACGAACAGTTCCTGTTCCATGCGGCTGCTGGCGGCGTGGGCTTAATTGCCTGTCAGTGGGCAAAAGCCTTAGGGGCAAAACTTATCGGCACCGTGGGAACGGCGCAAAAAGCGCAAAGCGCCTTAAAAGCCGGGGCATGGCAGGTCATTAACTATCGCGAAGAGAATCTGGTCGAGCGGTTAAAAGAGATTACCGACGGCAAGAAAGTGCGCGTAGTGTACGATTCCGTGGGCAGAGATACCTGGGAACGCTCGCTGGATTGCCTGCAACGTCGCGGTTTAATGGTCAGTTTTGGCAACTCATCAGGCGCGGTGACGGGTGTGAACTTAGGCATTCTCAATCAGAAAGGCTCGCTGTATGTGACACGCCCTTCCCTGCAAGGCTATATCACCACGCGGGAAGAGTTAACTGAAGCCAGTAATGAACTGTTTTCTTTGATTGCCAGCGGCGTAATTAAAGTGGATGTCGCAGAACATCAGAAGTACCCGCTGAAGGATGCGCGGCGTGCGCATGAGATTCTGGAAAGCCGGGCGACGCAGGGTTCCAGCTTACTGATTCCATAAAGAAATTGGGCTTCCACCTGGGAAGCCCTTTCTTTTATAGTTCGGCTGTATGTAGGGTACAGCTCGATGAATTTGTTTGACGCGCAATAGTGACAGATTTGATTATCAATTCCTATTTTGTTCTAAGGATAAAACCCGAGGTTGTGATCATCCGCACAATCCCTTAGTAACGCCAGCGGTCATAACGCTGATATTTAGGCACTTTTGGCGCTTTAATCGCCTTGATCACCCACACTACCGCAATCGCCAACAGCAGCCACGGCAGCAACTTAATCATCAATGCCAGCATCCCACCGAGGAACATAATGGCCGTCGCCACAACCAGCGCAGCGATAATGCCCAGCAATGAAACGCCGGTGACCATCAACATGACAAAAAAGCCAATCACAAAAAGTAGTTCCAGCATGATGTTCTCCCAAAAATGAAATCTCTTGCTTGTTTTACAAGAATCATGCCAGAAATAACATATTGATTTATCAACAAAACGCCCCGCGTCGAAGCGCAGGACGTGGTGAATTTGACTACTTTGTGGTGAAAAATTAACGCTTATCCGCTACCAGTTTGAGCGCATGTTCCAGCACGTTAATGTCAGCGCCCGCTTTATGGGCATTTTCACTTAAATACCGCCGCCACTGCCGCGCACCAGGAATCCCCTGGAACAGCCCCAGCATATGCCGGGTGATATGACCGAGATACGTCCCCTGGCTGAGTTCACGCTCAATGTACGGATACATAGCGCGTACCACCGCCACCGGATCGGCATCGGTATCCGAGGAACCAAATATCTCTCGATCCACCGCCGCCAGAATGCCTGGGTTTTGATACGCTTCACGCCCGACCATCACGCCATCCATATGTTGCAGGTGTGCTTTAGCCTCTTCCAGTGACTTGATGCCGCCGTTAATCGACATAGTCAGATGCGGGAAATCACGCTTCAGTTGATAGACACGCGGGTAATCGAGCGGCGGGATCTCACGGTTTTCTTTCGGACTTAAACCAGAAAGCCAGGCTTTGCGCGCATGGATAATAAACATCTCGCATTCGCCTTTGCCGGAAACAGTGTCGATAAAATCACAGAGAAATTCATAGCTGTCCTGGTCGTCAATGCCAATACGCGTTTTCACCGTCACTGGAATCGACACAACATCGCGCATCGCTTTTACGCAGTCAGCCACCAGTTGCGCATTCCCCATCAGGCACGCGCCAAACATGCCGTTCTGTACCCGGTCTGACGGGCAGCCGACATTCAGGTTGATCTCATCATATCCGCGCGCTTCTGCCAGCTTTGCACACTGCGCCAGCGCCGCCGGATCGCTACCGCCCAACTGCAACGCCACCGGATGCTCTTCTTCACTGTATGCCAGGTAATCACCTTTACCGTGAATAATCGCCCCTGTGGTCACCATTTCGGTATAGAGCAGCGTATTACGGGAGAGCAGACGCAGGAAATAACGGCAGTGTCTGTCCGTCCAGTCGAGCATAGGAGCAATAGAGAAACGGTATACGGGATAAGCGGTTTGTGATTCTGCTGACATGGCGATTTTTTAAGCATCTGGTGAATTGGGGGCGCTACTATAGCATAACGAATATGCGATCAGGCAATGTGGCAGCTTCGATGCCCGGTTGTCGGCGTTTAAGTGAGAATTATGGTAAAGTAAGGACATTCTTAACCCCACTTTCGAGGTGTACAATGGAAAAGACCACAACGCAGGAGTTATTGGCGCAGGCTGAAAAACTCTGCGCGCAGCGTAATGTGCGCCTGACACCGCAACGTCTCGAAGTGCTGCGCCTGATGAGCCTGCAAGAAGGGGCTATCAGCGCCTACGATCTACTTGATTTGCTGCGCGAAGCCGAGCCGCAAGCCAAGCCGCCGACGGTTTATCGCGCGCTCGATTTTCTGCTTGAACAAGGTTTTGTGCATAAGGTGGAATCCACCAACAGTTATGTGCTCTGTCATCTGTTCGATCAGCCTACGCATACTTCAGCCATGTTTATTTGCGATCGCTGCGGCGCAGTGAAAGAAGAGTGTGCAGAAGGCGTGGAAGACATTATGCATACGCTGGCGGCAAAAATGGGTTTTGCCCTGCGGCATAATGTGATTGAAGCACATGGTCTCTGTGCGGCATGTGTGGAAGTTGAAGCGTGTCGTCATCCTGAACAGTGCCAGCATGATCACTCTGTGCAGGTTAAAAAGAAACCGCGTTAAGAGGGCGTACATCCTTGTACACGTCGGGCAGGAGGGATTAATTACCAACGGTAATCATGGCGTTTTTCCCAGCTATCAACCTCTTTTTCTGCCTGATCTTTCTGGTAACCGTAACGTTCCTGGATTTTACCCACTAACTGGTCACGCTTACCTTCAATGACCGTCATGTCATCATCGGTCAGTTTGCCCCATTGCTCTTTCACTTTACCTTTGAACTGTTTCCAGTTACCGCCGACTTCGTCTTTATTCATATTCAAATCCTCATCGTTAGGTGGTGAATGAGTGTACGCTCACTTTTCTTCTGAACGTGGGATTAAGTGTAGTCAGGAATTTGGCTTAGGATTATTTATTCAGAACTTTTAACCGTCATGTTGCGGCAAACCAGGTACCGTTGCGCCAGTGACGCCGCCAGATAGCTGCCAGAGAAAGCCCGCGCAACGCCAGAAAGACGGTTAACGCCAGCCATAAACCATGGTTACCCAACCACGGCAACGTCAGTAGCGTCAAAGCGAACCCTGCTGCTGCGACTGCCATACTATTGCGCATTTCGGCAGCGCGCGTTGCGCCAATAAACATACCATCCAGCAGATAACACCAGACTCCTACCAGCGGTAAAATAACCTGCCAGATTAGGTAGCGATCGGCCAGATTCTGGATCTGCGTTAACGACGTTAGCAACGCGATGATATGTTCACCCGCCAGCAAATAAACCACCGAAAACAACAATGCCACGATCCCCGACTGGCGGCACGCTGCGCGCCAGACATCCAGTAACTGGCTACCGTCGCGCGCACCATACGCCTGACCGGAGTGGGCTTCAACCGCGTAGGCAAAACCATCCAGCGCATAGGCTGTAAAGGTGAGTAACGTCATCAGGACTGCGTTGACGGCGATAATATCGCTCCCCAGTCGCGCGCCAAGTACGGTGATCGCGCCGAAACAGAGTTGCAACAACAGCGAGCGCAGCATGATATCGCGGTTAAGCGCCAGCAAGCGACGGAAGTTTCCTCGCCAGGCAGTTTTCAGCATTTCGCCGGAGATGCCACGTAGTTTGAGGATTTTACGCACCATTAGCAGACCAATCAGCAATGTTGCATATTCCGCAATAACCGTCGCCAGCGCCGCGCCCTGCACGTTCATATGCAGCCCCATCACCAGCCAGACATCCAGCACAATGTTGAGGATATTGCCAACCACTAACAAAATCACTGGCGCGCGGGCATATTGCACGCCGAGCAACCAGCCGAGCAGCACCAGATTCGCCAGCGACGCCGGTGCGCTTAACCAGCGGATTGCAAGAAAGCGCCGCGCCTGTTCCAGAACCGCTTCGCTACCACCAACAATATGCAGCGCCAGCTCGATAATCGGCGTACGCAGTAAGGCAATCAACGCTCCGGCCCCCAGTGCCAGCAGCAACGGCTGCACCAGTGCACGCGCCAATGCCTGAGGATTTTTGGCACCATAAGCCTGTGCAGTAAGCCCGGTAGTGCTCATACGCAAAAACAGCAACAGCATAAAGAGAAAACTGGTCGCCGTTGCGCCAACCGCCACGCCGCCCAGATAAACCGGACTATCAAGATGACCAATGACCGCCGTATCAACCAGTCCCAGCAAGGGAACGGTGATATTGGAGAAAATCATGGGTAAAGCCAGATGCCAGAGTGCCTTATCAGATGAAGTGAGGAATGCCATGCAGACAAGCCTGATGAAGAGAGATTAAAAACAAACCGCGATGCCAGGCGGCATCGCGGTATCAGAGATAGATTACAGCCAGTCGCCGTTGCGAATAACACCAACCGCCAGCCCTTCAATGCTGAAGCTCTGCTGACGAAGGTCAACGACAATGGGTTTAAACTCGCTATTTTCTGGCAGAAGTTCGACTTTATTACCCTGTTTTTTCAGACGCTTAACGGTAACTTCGTCATCTATACGCGCGACAACGACCTGACCATTACGCACATCCTGGGTTTTATGCACTGCCAGCAAGTCGCCGTCCATAATGCCGATATCTTTCATCGACATCCCACTGACGCGCAGCAGGAAATCGGCATTCGGTTTGAACAGGGAAGGATCGACCTGATAATGACCTTCAATATGCTGCTGCGCCAGAAGCGGTTCACCGGCAGCCACACGGCCCACCAGCGGCAACCCTTCTTCCTCTTCCTGCAACAGACGAATCCCGCGCGATGCGCCGGAAACAATTTCAATAACGCCTTTGCGTGCCAGCGCCTTCAGATGTTCTTCTGCCGCATTTGGGGAACGGAACCCCAAACGCTGCGCGATTTCCGCACGCGTCGGCGGCATACCTGTCTGGCTGATGTGATCACGGATGAGATCAAACACCTCTTGTTGCCTGGCCGTTAACGCTTTCATTCCGCCCCCTGGGTGTATATACAGTTATGCTGTGAGTATATACAGCAAAAGGTGATTTTGGAACCATAAACTACACAATAAACCAGAGATTTATCGAATTCTGGAAGGGTTATCCAAAATGCGACCATAACAGAATGCACCAAGTAATCACGGCGACGATAATGGCGATCAGCACCGCGGCAGAGCCCATATCTTTCGCCCGCCCGGAAAGCTCATGGTATTCAGAGCCAATACGGTCAACCACCGCTTCGATGGCACTATTGAGAATTTCCACAATCATCACCAGCATGACAGAACTAATAAGCAATACTCGGGTTATTGCATCCACATCCAGCCAACAGGCAATAACAACTGCCAACAATACCGCGACACCTTCCTGACGGAATGCCGCTTCGTTGATCCATGCGGCACGTAAACCTTTCCAGGAATAGCCAGCAGCTTTGATAATTCGGGTGAATCCAGTGGTATTATTGGCCATCGAAAGAACCTTTTTACATTATGAGCGTCAATATCAGTGTACCGTTGAATCCGAAGATTACGGTTAGCGTAACGTCGCGCGAAACATGAGCGGATACCACAGAATTTCCCATGACTTTCTGCTATCCTTCCCGCGCATTTGCATTATTAACCAGAGGCTTTACATCGTTTATGTCCGGCTGGCCACGAATTTACTACAAATTACTGAATTTACCATTAAGCATCCTGGTAAAAAGCAAGTCTATTCCGGCAGATCCTGCCCCGGAACTGGGACTGGATACCTCTCGTCCAATTATGTACGTTTTACCGTACAACTCAAAAGCGGATTTGCTGACGTTGCGCGCCCAGTGCCTGGCGCACGACCTGCCTGACCCATTAGAGCCGCTGGAAATAGACGGCACGTTACTACCGCGCTATGTGTTTATTCATGGCGGGCCGCGTGTTTTCACCTATTACACACCGAAAGAAGAGTCTATTAAGCTGTTCCACGACTATCTCGATCTGCACCGCAGCAACCCAAATCTGGATGTGCAGATGGTGCCGGTATCGGTGATGTTTGGTCGTGCGCCGGGGCGCGAAAAAGGTGAAGTTAACCCGCCACTGCGCATGCTCAACGGCGTACAGAAATTTTTCGCCGTGCTATGGCTCGGTCGCGACAGTTTTGTGCGCTTCTCTCCGTCAGTTTCGCTGCGCCGTATGGCGGATGAACACGGCACGGATAAAACCATCGCCCAAAAACTGGCACGCGTGGCGCGTATGCACTTTGCCCGCCAGCGTCTGGCTGCCGTAGGGCCGCGCCTGCCAGCTCGTCAGGATCTGTTTAACAAACTGCTCGCCTCCCGCGCCATTGCCAAAGCGGTAGAAGACGAAGCGCGCAGCAAAAAAATCTCCCATGAAAAAGCGCAGCAGAATGCTATTGCACTGATGGAAGAGATTGCTGCGAACTTTTCTTACGAGATGATCCGCCTGACTGACCGTATTCTGGGCTTCACCTGGAACCGACTTTATCAGGGCATCAACGTCCATAACGCCGAGCGCGTTCGCCAGTTGGCCCACGACGGTCATGAGCTGGTGTATGTGCCTTGCCACCGCAGCCACATGGACTACCTGCTGCTTTCTTACGTGCTGTATCACCAGGGGCTGGTGCCGCCGCATATCGCCGCCGGGATCAACCTGAATTTCTGGCCTGCCGGGCCGATTTTCCGCCGTCTGGGTGCGTTCTTTATTCGCCGTACGTTTAAAGGCAATAAACTTTATTCCACGGTTTTCCGTGAGTATCTCGGCGAACTGTTCAGCCGTGGTTATTCCGTCGAGTACTTTGTGGAAGGCGGTCGTTCCCGTACAGGCCGTTTGCTGGACCCGAAAACCGGTACGCTGTCGATGACCATTCAGGCGATGCTGCGTGGCGGCACACGTCCGATTACGTTAATTCCGATCTACATCGGTTATGAGCACGTCATGGAAGTGGGTACTTACGCCAAAGAACTGCGCGGGGCAACGAAAGAGAAAGAGAGCCTGCTGCAGATGCTGCGCGGTTTAAGCAAGCTGCGTAATCTCGGTCAGGGCTATGTCAACTTCGGTGAACCAATGCCGTTGATGACCTACCTTAACCAGCACGTGCCAGACTGGCGTGAATCTATCGATCCCATCGAAGCGGTGCGTCCGGCCTGGTTAACGCCGACGGTCAATAACATTGCTGCCGATCTGATGGTACGCATTAACAACGCGGGCGCGGCTAACGCCATGAACCTGTGCTGTACTGCACTTCTGGCGTCACGTCAGCGCTCACTCACCCGCGAGCAGTTAACCGAGCAACTCAACTGCTATCTGGATTTGATGCGCAACGTGCCTTACTCCACGGACTCTACCGTTCCTTCAGCCAGTGCCAGCGAGCTTATCGATCACGCGCTGCAGATGAACAAGTTTGAAGTTGAGAAGGATACGATCGGCGACATCATCATTCTGCCGCGCGAGCAAGCAGTGCTGATGACCTACTATCGCAACAACATTGCGCATATGTTGGTGCTGCCTTCGCTGATGGCGGCAATTGTCACCCAGCATCGCCACATCTCCCGCGACGTATTGATGGAGCACGTCAATGTGCTGTATCCGATGCTGAAAGCGGAGCTGTTCCTGCGCTGGGAGCGCGACGAGTTGCCGGGCGTTATTGATGCGCTGGCGAATGAAATGCAACGCCAGGGGCTGATTACGCTGCAAGATGATGAATTGCATATCAACCCAGCGCATTCCCGCACGCTTCAGTTGCTGGCCGCAGGCGCGCGCGAAACGCTGCAACGTTATGCCATCACTTTCTGGCTGCTGAGCGCCAACCCGTCGATCAACCGCGGTACGCTGGAGAAAGAGAGCCGCACCGTGGCGCAACGTCTCTCCGTGCTTCACGGCATCAACGCGCCAGAGTTCTTCGACAAAGCAGTATTCAGTTCTCTGGTACTGACGCTGCGTGATGAAGGGTATATCAGCGACAGCGGCGACGCCGAACCGGCAGAGACGATGAAGGTCTATCAGTTGCTGGCGGAGTTGATTACGTCAGATGTACGTTTGACGATTGAGAGTGCGACGCAAAGCGAAGGGTAATCGGTGAGAGTTGCCGGATGCGGCGCAAACGCCTTATCCGGCCGGCCATAATCTGCAAATTCAATAAATTGCGATTTATTGTGTAGGCCTGATAAGCGCAGCGCATCAGGCAGCCCAGAAGAAAGCCGGATGATCATCCGGCTTTTTTACATCATCAGAAATGCCAGTAACTCATTGCCAGCCCTAAAAACAGCACCAGGCCAACATAGTTATTATTCATAAATGCTTTAAAGCAGGCTTCACGCTCGCGGTTGGCAATCAGTTTTTGTTGATAAACAAACAGAGCGCCAGCCACCAGAATTGACCAGTAATATCCCCAGCCTAAGCCATTTAACTCACCGATGATTGCCATCAGCGCCAGTACGCCAATCTGCAAAATACCGATAATCAACTTATCGTATTGGCCGAACAGGATTGCGGTGGATTTAATGCCAATCTTCACGTCATCGTCACGGTCGACCATCGCATATTGCGTGTCGTAAGCCACCGCCCACAGAATATTGGCAAGGAACATCAGCCAGCAGCTTAACGGCACTGATTCACTCACAGCGGCAAAAGCCATTGGAATCGACCAACCAAACGCCGCCCCCAGCACCACTTGCGGTAAATGGGTATACCGCTTCATAAACGGGTAAACCCACGCCAGCGCCAGTCCGGCAATCGACAACAGAATGGTCATCGTGTTCAGTGTCAATACCAGTAAGAACGAAAGCAGCACCAGCACCACAAATAGCGTTCGCGCCTCTTTCTCCGTAACCGCACCGCTGGGAAGTGGTCGGTTTGCCGTGCGCTTAACATGGCCGTCAAACTTACGGTCAGCATAGTCATTCACCACGCAACCGGCGGCGCGCATCAGCCAGACGCCTGCGACAAACACCGCCAGGATCCAGAGTTGGGGAACACCCGGTGTCGCCACCCACAGCGCCCACAACGTTGGCCAGAGCAGCAGTAACGCGCCAATTGGCTTATCCGTACGCATTAAGCGGTGAAACGCCAGCAGCTTATTTTGCGTCAGACTCCACTCCATATTTTTTTCCTCTTAGTACAACGGTGACGCCGGTAAAAATAGCTCGGTCAGCAGCAGTGGCTTACCGCTTAATCGCAGGCGGGAACGTCGCCCCCACAATCCGGCATCACGGCCTATCTCAATAAAGTCCCGGGTTAATGTCGATGATGTGAACAGATAGCGGCCTAACGGCGTTTTACCTAATTTTTGTAACGCCAGCTCGGGGCCACTTAACGTTGACACAGGAACGACGGTACGCCCGGCGAGCCAGGGTTCACCATCAGCACATAACAATATTTCTCGTAACCAGTAACGGGGCTCTTTCGGCAGCAGCGGTAATTCTTCGGGGATTTCATTCTGCTCGACAAACCCTTCGCGGATCATCGTTACGCTCACCGTTTTTCCCTGCTGTTCAAAACGTTTAGTCATGGAATCTTCCAGCAACAACCAGTCGAGCAGTTGCGGTTCCAGCGCAGGAATCTCTGCAAAATAGCGCAGCGCACGCAGTTGCGTTAACGCGGGGTGTGACATGCCGAACTCTCCGTTACATAACGTAAAGGCATTGTATCGCAGAAAAGCGATAACGGGAGATGTAAAGCATATTAAGTGATCTAATACGCAACAAAAACGCAACAATCACTGGGAGGGAGAAAAAAAGGTGCGCCCGAAGACGCACCAGTTGTTGCAAAATCAGCACTGTGGGGCGTACTTACCCCTTGCCTTTTACACTGCTGATAAAGGTGGAACGGGCAGATGTCGATCCCAGACGTTCAGCTTCATCAAGCAGTTTTAACGCCTTATCAACATCACCTTTCGCGACAGCGTTTTTGATCGCGGTATTAAAATAACTTTCCGTGTCGTTGAGCATCGGTTCGCTTTTCTTCACCGGTGCCGGAGCGGGTGCAGCCACGGCGGGTGCCGTCGTGTTACCTACCGTAACCGGAGCTGGAGCGGAAGAACCAAATAACGGCCCCACCAACACGCTGGAGCTGGAGTTGGTTTTCACTTTCAGTTTCAGCAGGCCATCAGTGGTATGACGGGCAACCGGATCTGGAATATCTGGCACCGAGTTACCAACACCTTTGGCATAGGCTTTTGCCGGGTCGAGCAGTTGCGTCGTCTGCTGGAGATCTTTTTCCGTGGTAAAGACCAGAACATACAGTTTTTGCTGCCCCAGTGCTGGTGTCAGGCGCATCACTCCTTCCAGACGATCGGCGCTCATGACGCCAGGTTCCTGGTAAGTGAAATAACTGCTGGGGAAGAAGGCAGATGGCGTCATGTTTTGATCAAGAATCAGCACGTTCGGCGCAAATACACTGGTTTGTTTGTTCACTTCGCTGGTCAGCGTAAGGGTCAGTTCGCCAATGTTTGCCGGAACGCTGTATGCCGCAACCGGGCCACTGATACCAGGAACGTTCAACCGTTGGCCGCCAGTCGCTAACTGGGTAGTCTGAGTTTTGGATTGATCGACGGGTGTCCAGGTTAATTGTTGCAGCGCAGCAGATGGAATGGCAGGCGCGTCACTGGTGTTTTGCGGTACGTAGTTGACGTCGGCGAGGCTAATTCCAGGCGCGCTCGCCAGCAACCCTGCTGATAAACAGAGGGCGATGAGACTTTTCTTCATTTTCATTGTTTTCACCTCAAAATCTGGAGTTCAGCGGTAGCCAGGCAATAGCGCGCTAAACCGATAATCAGAGGGGCTTGCGCCCCTTATAGATAATGGCAACGTGTTTTTATGCCGGATGCGGCGTGAACGCCTTATCCGGCCTACATTCGGCAGCAGTTGTAGGCCTGATAAGACGCGGCAGCGTCGCATCAGGCGTTGGTTGCCGGATGCGGCGCAAGCACCTTATCCGGCATACACATTGCTATTACCACCAGATTTCCATCTGGGCGCCGAAGGTCCACTCGTCGCTATCACCGCGACCGAAGCTACCACCTTCGAAGCTCGCCGGAACGGCTTTACCGTAGTTCGGGTTGGAAGAGGAACTACCGTTGTAGTCATAGCCCCATTTCTCATCCCACTTGGCGTAGGTTGCGAAGACACGAATAGCCGGGCGTGACCAGATGCTGTCGCCAGCCTGCCATTGTTGTGCGAGGGTAATTTTGTACTGATTGTTCTTGTCGCCAGTGCGCTGGGATTCGACGTTGTCGTAGCCGATCTCCATCAAAGTGCTCATGATTGGCGTCCACTTGTACATCGGGCGAATACCGACGGTCCACCACTTGGTGCCGTTATCGTTATCCCAGTTGATATCCTGATACATACCCACGTACATCATGTCCCAGTTGTCGCCCATCGAGATCGCACCGTGATCAAGAATACGCAGCATGTGACCGTTGTTGTTGATGTTGTAGGCAAAGTGTTCGTTATCAAACGCGACGCCAGAGCCCTGCGACAGACCTTTACCCTGCGAGGTCATCGAGTCAGTTGCGTACTGAACAACAAACTTGTTGAAGCCCTTCAGGATGCTCTGAGTATGTTCAGCAGTGAATAACCAACCGTCTTTCGATGCGCCATCAACCAGACGATAGTTATCACGCAGGTTAGCGCGACCGTAGTCGACACCCAGTTCTAACGTACCGCCTGGGTTGATTTCCATCTGCGCTAAACGCACGTCGAAGACATCGTTCGCAGTTTCGTTGGTGTAGTCATAGATATTGTTGCTGGCGAACGAGGAAGAACCACCTGCTTCAGAAGAGCGGGTTGCAGCCAGAGAGAGCTTACCGAAGCCAACATCGATGTTTTCCAGACCGGCACCAGGACCAGAAATATCCCAGTAGTAGAAGTCGATCATATGAACGTCATGACGTTGATAGAAACGCTTACCCGCCCAGATGGTGGAACCAGGCAGCCATTCAATCAGGTTTTTACCCTGCACGTTCGCTTCACGGAAGGCCGGATCAGTGGCTTCCCAGTCATTCTGTTGCGCGACGGAATAGGCCACGTTAGTGTCGAAATAGAAGCTCTTATCGCCCTCTTTCCACACTTCCTGACCCAATTTTAATTCAGCATAAGTTTCACATTCGTTGCCAAGACGGTATTTACTTTGAGCACCAGTGGTCTGGAAACACTGTTGTTCACCGCCACTCCCTGTCCAGCCGATACCGGAACGAGCGTAACCGTGGAAATCCACAGCCATTGCCTGAGCAGACATTACGCCCGCTGCGACGGCAACCGCCAGAGGAAGTTTGCGCAGAGTAATCATCATTCTATCTCCTGAGTCATTGCTTTTCTTTTTTCACATCACCTGTCACAGGTTTTGTGTCTTTTGTAGGGTGCTTAAACGCCCGGCTCCTGATGCAGTCGACGACATGCAGTGCCATCCTCACGGAACAGATGGCAACGCTCTGGCGGCAGGCCGATAGCGAATGTGGCACCTTCTTCTACCAACACCACGTCAGACTGGCGGTACACCAGGTTTTGACGAATGGAAGGGATCTGGATATGAATTTGGGTTTCGTTGCCGAGTTGCTCGACGACCTGAACTTCACCTTCAAGGATGACGTCGGCGATATCACTTGGCAGTAGATGTTCCGGGCGAATGCCCAGTGACATGTTGGCTCCGACCTGAACGTTGTGGCTTTCAACCGGAAGCCAGACTTGCTGGAGGTTTGGCATCGGCAGCTCAACCTGGACTTGATCGATTGCAACGGCGGTCACTTTTACCGGCAGGAAGTTCATTTTCGGCGAACCAATAAAACCTGCGACAAAGCGGTCTGCCGGATAGTGATACAGTTCGAGAGGTTTCCCGACCTGCGCCACGCGCCCGGCATCCAGCACCACGATTTTATCGGCCAGCGTCATCGCTTCGACCTGATCGTGGGTGACGTAAATCATCGTGCGGCCCAGACGTTTATGCAGGCGGGAGATTTCGATACGCATCTGCACACGCAGCGCAGCGTCAAGGTTGGATAGCGGTTCATCAAGTAAAAACACGCTTGGCTCTGCCACCAGCGTTCGACCAATCGCCACTCGCTGACGTTGCCCGCCGGAGAGTGCCTTCGGTTTGCGATCAAGCAAGTGCGCCAGTTGCAGTACTTCCGCCACCTGGTTAACGCGCTGGTTGATCACCTCTTTCTTCGCGCCCGCCAGTTTCAGGCCAAAGGACATGTTTTCTGCCACTGACAGATGGGGATAGAGCGCATAGGACTGGAACACCATGCCGACGCCGCGTTCTGCTGGCGGGGTATCGTTCATTCGTTTCTCACCGATGAACAGGTCGCCGCTGGTGATCGTCTCAAGACCGGCAATCATGCGCAGTAACGTTGATTTACCGCAGCCAGATGGCCCGACAAACACCACGAACTCACCTTCGTGGATCTCGAGGTTGATATCTTTCGATACCACCACATCCCCCCAGGCCTTCGTTACATTTTGCAGCTGTACGCTCGCCATGCCCTTCTCCCTTCGTTACAACCTGTCATCGACAGCAACATTCATGATGCGGTGACTATGCTTGATCGACAGATAGCTTAAATCCTCCACCCCCAGGCTTTTTTATGGGGGAGGAGGCGGGAGGATGAGAAGGTGGTGTCTGCGTACTAATCCGAAGGAAAGTAAGGAAATTCGTGATGTTGCTTGCAAAAAACATGGCGATTTTGTGTGCGCCCTCCCGCAATACTGCCGTTTCTGCGACATGGATCACACAAAACGAAGGTGGGGCGTAGGGGCAAGGAGGATGGAAAGAGGTTGCCGTATAAAGAAACTAGAGTCCGTTTAGGCGTTTTCACAAGCACTTCACCAACAAGGACCAGAGATTATGAAAATAAAAACAGGTGCACGCATCCTCGCATTATCTGTTTTAACGACGATGATGTTTTCCGCCTCGGCTCTCGCCAAAATCGAAGAAGGTAAGCTGGTAATCTGGATCAACGGCGATAAAGGCTACAACGGCCTTGCTGAAGTCGGTAAGAAATTCGAGAAAGATACCGGAATTAAAGTCACCGTTGAGCATCCGGATAAACTGGAAGAGAAATTCCCCCAAGTTGCGGCAACTGGCGATGGTCCGGACATCATCTTCTGGGCGCACGACCGCTTTGGCGGCTATGCCCAGTCTGGTCTGTTAGCTGAAATCTCTCCGGACAAAGCGCTCCAGGACAAGATTTATCCATTCACCTGGGATGCCGTGCGTTTTAACGGCAAACTCATTGCTTACCCGGTTGCCGTTGAAGCGTTATCGCTGATTTATAACAAAGATCTGCTGCCGAACCCGCCAAAAACCTGGGAAGAGATCCCGTCGCTGGATAAAGAACTGAAAGCGAAAGGTAAGAGCGCGCTGATGTTCAACCTGCAAGAACCGTACTTTACCTGGCCGCTGATTGCTGCCGACGGTGGTTATGCGTTCAAGTATGAAAACGACAAATACAACGTGAAAGACGTTGGCGTGGATAACGCTGGCGCGAAAGCGGGTCTGACCTTCCTGGTTGATCTGATTAAAAACAAACACATGAATGCGGATACTGACTACTCCATTGCAGAGGCAGCCTTTAACAAAGGTGAAACTGCGATGACCATTAATGGTCCGTGGGCATGGTCTAACATCGACACCAGCAAAGTGAACTACGGTGTGACGATGCTGCCAACCTTCAAGGGACAACCGTCCAAACCGTTCGTTGGCGTGCTGAGCGCAGGCATTAACGCGGCCAGTCCGAACAAAGAGCTGGCGAAAGAGTTCCTCGAAAACTACCTGCTGACCGACGAAGGTCTGGAAGCGGTGAATAAAGACAAACCGCTGGGTGCCGTGGCGCTGAAGTCTTACCAGGATCAGCTGGCGAAAGATCAACGCATCGCCGCCACCATGGATAACGCCAAGAACGGTGAAATCATGCCGAACATCCCGCAGATGTCCGCCTTCTGGTATGCCGTGCGTACCGCAGTAATCAACGCAGCCAGTGGTCGTCAGACCGTTGATGCCGCGCTAAAAGATGCACAGGGTCGTATCACTAAGTAATGCCTGAAATGCCGGATGCGGCGTAAACGCCTTATCCGGCCTACGAAAACTAAACGTATGTAGGCCTGATAAGACGCGTCAGCGACGCATCAGGCAGTTGTTGCCG